>JABSQW010000667.1 GCA_013215605.1 Myxococcales bacterium | reverse complement strand
GCTCGTTGTTGTGAAAACCCGAACTTTGATCTGGAGGTGATCCCATGGCGGTACCGACGAAAAAGCAGCTCGAGAAATGGGCGGAAGCCTACGTCCGAACGTGGAACGAGGGCGATAGGGAGGCCTGGTGCCAGAACTATCGAGACGTCGCTCCTGGGGAGTACACGATGTGGGACCCGGTGGGAACCCCGCCCAAGCGCGGCTTCGAGGAGATCGTCGCGGCCTACGACCTCTTTCAGCCCACCGTGAAGTTCGAGGTGCCGCGCGACACGCTCTTCTACAACGAAGGCTACGTCGCCTGGGTGATGCACAACATCATCGAACACGACGGTGGATCGATGGTGGGCAAGAGCATCGAGTCCTATGAGTTCGGCGGCGACGGCTCGCTGAACATTCGCACCCACTGCGTGATCCCGGCCCACGACGACAAGGCGTTGGGCGATCTCTACAAGGTCTATCTCCCGGGCGAACCGCAAGGATCGAGATAGCGGCAAGACGCTTTCGGCGGCAGCCCCCATGGCAAGTGGGTCGCATACCGTCGCGCGCGATGTGGACCTCCCGACGACGCCGCGAACTAGCCTTACGCGCGCCCATGCCACAGGAGCCCCTCATGCCCGTCACGATCCGAGCCCTCTCCCACATCGTGCTGCCGGTCGCCGATCTCGATGCGGCACTCGCCTTCTACCGCGACCTGCTGGGCCTCGAGGTGGTGATCCGGCTCGACCCCGACAACTCGGGCCCCGAAGGCAGCATCGCGGCTGGTCTCAACATCGCCGGCATGCTGGTGCCCGGCGGCACCATGCTCGAGCTCGTCCAGGGCATGCAGGAGCCCCGCGCCGGCTCGACGGTGGTCGCGCTCAACGTGGCCGACGTAAAGGCGGCGCAGCAACAGGTCGAGGCCGCCGGCGTGACCCCGGCCATGCCCCCGACCGAGGTCACACCGGGCGTCACCATGATGTTCCTCACGGATCCCGACGGGCGAACCGTCGAGCTCGTCGAGTTCGCGAGCGGCGCCAGCAGCAACTACGCAAACCTCGACGCACCGTCCGCGAGGTAGAGACCGGAGCTAGAAGACCCGGTAACGCTTCAGACCCCGATTGGAGATTCCCATGGACGAACTGCGGCAAACGACCGAACGCCTCGCGATCCAGCGCCTGATCGCCGTCTACGCCCAGCTCATCGACAGCGGCCGCCTGGACGATTGGGGCCAGCTCTTCACCGAAGATGCCCGCTTCAGTGTGTACGGTCGGACCTACGAGTCCCGCGCGACCATCGTGGCCGAAATTGGCGGCATGCTGCTACCCCCCGACTACCCGGGCAAACACATCTCCCTCGTGCCGATCATCGATCTCACCGGCGACGACCGCGCTCTCGCCTGGACCGACTTCTCGGGCGTCGGGACGAACGAGTCGGGCCAGATCGAGGTCGGGACCATTGGGCGCTACCACGACGAGCTGGTGAGGGACGGCGAGCGCTGGCGCTTCGCGTCGCGAACGATCGTGATGGCGGGGGAGCCCCTACCGGATGACGTCGCGCCAAGCCCCGCGTTCTGACGGTGGAGACGAGCGACGCGGCGATGTGGACATCGATGCTCGCGTCGTGCGCATCGTGACCGCCTGTGACCGGTGGAGCGAACCGTACCGTTCGCCGGATTTCGCCGGCGCGCGCCGTGGCGCCCGTATTGGGTTCCTAATTGACAGAACCTCTAGGATAGGACCTTGCGAAAACGCAGCTTGAACTTCCTATCTACGGCCAGCTCACCGTCGGCGGCGAGACACACGAGATCCGTCCCGAGGAGTGGTTCTTCTTCCGCGATCACTCGTGGGGGATTCGCCAGGGAGTGGGCTCGGGTAGATAGCTATCGCCTTCCTGCACGCGGTCGTGATGCAGGTTGATCGGGGCTACTTCTGGTAGGACGTCAGTCCGCGCCCAGGAGGTAGCGCCGGAGCAGATAGTACTCGTTGAACGGCCGATCGTCCGTGATGGTGACGTTCGCATCGGCGTCCATCAGCTTCTTCGGATCCACCTCGCTGGCCAGCGTCGTCTCGAACAACGCCTTCGCCAGGGACTCGTCGCCGTTCAGCCATTCTCCCAAGTCCCTCTTGGCGGTTTCGGGAAGGCGCGCGAACAGCTTCGAAGGCGACGGAATGTCGACGGGCTCGAGGGAAGCCACGTAGTGAATGCCCCATCCCTCCACCGACCGGAAGGCCCGCACGTGCGGGAAGGCATCGACGAGCGCACGCGTGATGGCCTTCACTGCGGCGCCGTCGCTCGACGGGCTCCAGTGCTGGAGGATCCCGCCCTTCTTCAGGCGCTTCTTGACGATCTCGTAGAACTCGCGCGAGTAGAGGAGACTCGAGCCGGACGCCTCGACGGGCGGCGGCGGATCGATGGTGACCACGTCGTACTGCTCGTCGGATCGCTGCAGGAACCGCCGGCCGTCGTCGATGACGACACGGCCGCGCGGATCCTTCATGATCTCGGCGGCGTCGCTGAAATAGAAGGGAAAAGCGTCCCGCACGCTTCCCACCAGCTCCACTGCGGTGGTCTTGACGCCGCCCCAGCTCATCGACGAGCGAAACGTCGTGCCCATGCCGAAACAGATGACGACCAGCGACTTGGGGTCATCGTGAATGGCGAGCGGCATGTGCGCCATCAGCTTGGTGATGGGCGTCATGTGGGTGATGCCGACGCCATTGACGAGGAGGCGCTTTTCCAGGCCCTCGCCGTAGGAGATGACCGTGGCGGTGTGGTCGCGACGCACCTCCGCCCCCTTCCACGGCGTGCCTTCCTCGTAGCTCACGTTCACGAACACGGAGCACAGGAGAAGGGCAGCCGACGCTGCGCCGGCCCAGGCGCGCCACATCCCGGTGAGCCCTTTCGACCGCCAGTAGACCAGCAACACCAGCAGGAACGGTGCGCCGAGGACGACCATGCCCAAGCGCGCTCCCAGCGCCGGCAGGATCACATAGCAGACGAAGAGCGGACCGAGGATGCAGCCGGTGACGTTCACTGCGTAGGCCTTCCCGGCGCCGCGCGGGAATCCCTCGGAGTAGCGATCGACGAGCTTCGGCGTGAGGTAGCCGAGGAGTGCGCAGAACGGCACGATGCTCGCCAGCGCCACGGCCATGCCACCGAAGCGGAACCTGCTGTAGATGGCCTCGATGTTGTTGATGCTGAGTCGCGGGTCGTTGAGCACGATGGGGAGCGAGGCAGATACCGCCAGAATCGCGACGAGTCGAGCCGTCGGAATCACGTTGCCCTTGCGGATGTGGCGTCGATAGAGCCACGAGCCGATCCAGGTCGCCCACAGGTAGGCGAAGAGCAGGAGGGCGAACGAGTAGACCAGGGTGTGGAGGACGGGCGTGAACGCGCGCGTCCAGATCACCTCGAGCCCCATCGCGCAAAACCCCGTCATGAACAGGATGGCGAGCGTCAGCAGCGCTTTCGTTGGCTGGAGGCGCGTTCCGGTGGCCGCGAGTTCGGGCGCCGGCGCGTCAGGGATGGCCTTCGCCCGATGGGCGACGCCCAGGAAGACGGAAACGGCCGCGATCCCGAAGTTCATGAGGGCGGCCAGCATCAGCGTCATCCGGAAGCCGAACAGCTCGACGAGGACCACCGCGGTCATCAGCGTACCGGCCGAGGCCCCGATGACGTTGGCGAGATAGAGGAAGCTGAAGCTGTGCCTCTCGTCCTCCTCCACTTCCTTGACGAAGCTCATCATCAAGGGGAACGTCGCCCCCATCGCGACGCAGAAGGTGACGATGGAGCCGCCGAGAATGAGGGCCGAGTACAGCAGGTAGCGAAAAGACGCCATTTCGCCGAGGGGGAGCAGCCACCCCTCACCGGCGCGGAACAGCGCCGGGACGGCGAAGGCCCCGAGGCCGATGATCACTTCGGCCGCCGCGTAGAAGTAGATGGTCGAGACACCGAGCCACTTCGAGGCCGGCTTGATCCACCGCCCCGCCGCCCACGAGCCGACTGCGAGGCCGAGCATGAAGACGGACAGGACGACCGAGAGGACCGGCGTGATGATGCCGAACGAGGCGAACGCCAGCCGCAGCCACACGACCTGGTACAGCAAGCCGCAGAAGCCGGAAAGAAAGAAGAGCAGGAAGAGAATCCGGTTCCGGACCGCGGTCGACATGCTCGATTCAATTCTCCACGCGTGAACGCGGGATCACAAGTGCGGCCGAGGCTCACCCATGCGGGTTGACTCCAACGAGACCATAGCCCAGGTGGCGCGCCGGGCGATCTCCAGTTAACTTCCAGCGCCGACCGTGCCTCCGTACCTTCCAACGCGATGAGCCGATCCGACGAGCGGGTCGACCGTCCGGAGCCCGGGAGCCCCAACGTCCCGCTCCTGATCCTCGCCGCGCTCACGGCGATGCTCGGCGTCCGGCTCTACCAGAACTTCCCGCACCTCCACGACCTCGACATCCTCTACACGGCTGCGGAACGCTTCTTCGCGGGCGAGCCGATCTTCCGCCAAACCGACGTCTTCGAGCACACCAAGCCTCCGCTGGCGAGCTACCTGCTGGGGGTTCTGCTGCTCTTCCCCAGCCGGGAGATCCTGTTCGTCGTCTGGCACGGAATCAACCTGCTGTTGCCG
>JABSQW010000666.1 GCA_013215605.1 Myxococcales bacterium | reverse complement strand
CGACGTGGGCAATCCGCTGCGCGTTGCGCAGTCGAGACTCGCTGGTCAGCAACGCCTGGGCCGACTTCTGCGCTTCAGCATCGAGCCCCTGGCTCTCACGCATGAGTTGCCGGATCTGATCCGTCGATCTCACGCGACCCCAATAGAACGCGCCCGCGGCCGCGTAGCCCGCAAGGATGGTGAGGCCAGCGAGGTGCCATTGCATTGTTGGCTCGTGGAAACCCGTCGCCGCGAGCCAGCAGGAGATCCCGAACGCCTGAACCGACAGCATCCAGCGCAGATCGATCAGGAAGTACGTGATGCCCACCGCGACGATGACTTGCAGCGTGGCCAGGACCGGATCGGGGATCGCGAGGATCAGGCCGATCACGGTCAACTGAACGATCGCGATACTGAGCGCGCCGGCGCGGTGCGCGTGTTGCGGCGGATGGTGCCACCACCGGAAGGCGAGTCCGGTCTGCGCGATTCCGGCGAGAAGAAGAATGAGTCCTGCGAGTGAGGCGTTGGGGTGATCGAGCCACTGCGTCGCCAGGGCGAAGCCGAACATCGCCGGGCTGACCACCCAGAGAATGGAGCCGAGCGCGCTGCGAACGCTGGCCTCGGCGATCGGGTCGCTGCGGCGGAACCAGTGTTTTCCTCGCCAGCGGGAGGGTGCTGACCCCGATGAAACTTCCGACAATGAATCGCGCCTCCTCGTTGAACTCAACGAGGTGTGTGGGAACACACTATTGTACGCAATGGACTCAATCTTTCTCGCGTTCCTCCGCAGACTTGGCCATCAGGGTCGGCTCGAGGAGGTAATCGGGCGGGGTCCGGTGGATCTGCGAGTCGGTCCTCGCGCGCAGCTTGTCGTTCTGCCGTTCCATGGGGACGGTGGCCCAGAAGACGTCGTCCCTGATGGCTTCCACGCACAGCTCACCCACTTCCGAGAGTGGAGCAATGGGGACCTCCTCGCCGGCCGCCTTGGCCCGCGCGATGTAGCCGGCAAGCGCGTCCTGAACCTGGTCATCCGACGGGTCCCCGCGCGAATAGCGGGTGGGACGGTTCGCGCCGGCTTTCCAGATGCCCGTGGCCATGACACCCGGGGTGCGGGTCGAGGGAAACAGGATCGACGCGCCCACGTTCGATCCGCTCTCGCGGAGCTGGCCCCACAGGCACTCGGTGAGCGTGGTGACCGCGGCCTTCGTGACGGGATAGATCCCACTGCTCGCCATCGGCGTGTAGCCGCCGTTTCCGGAAGACGTGTTGACCACGTGTCCCTCGTTTTGCGCCACCAGTGCCGGAACGAAGACGTTCATGCCGTTGATGACTCCGAGCACGTTGACGTCGAGCGACCACTTCCAGTCGTTCAGGTGGTGTTCCCAGAGCTGCCCCTTCGCGCCGGATCCCACACCCGCGTTGTTGACGATCACGTGAACGCCGCCGAAGCGCTCGATGGCCGCATCGCGCGTAGCGCACAGGGAGTCGACGGACGTCACGTCGGTGGCGACACCGATCACGTCGTCCGAGCCGATGTCCTTCACGGCGTCGCCGAGCTGATCTTCGACGATGTCGGCGAGAACCACCTTCATTCCCTCGGCGAGAAATGCCTCGCCGATCGCCTTGCCGATCCCTCCGCCGCCCCCGGTCACGACGGCGACTCTTCCCACGAGATCCTTCACGTTCTTCTCCTTCGCCCCCGACCGCCTCTTATTGTCTGGCCGAAGGGGGTCTGACTTCAAGTGACTCTTGCGGCCGTCGCCCCGCGAGCGGTCAGAGCCACTCGGCGACGACGGCGCGGTAGGGCTCGAGGCCGACGTTCGTGATGCGCAGCGCGGCCGGGCCCTCGTGCCATACGACGTCGCCAGGAGCGAGAACGAGGGTTCGCTCGAGGCCGCCGCGGTCGCGCACGGCCAGGCTCGCCTGAGTGAGCGCCACGGTCAGACCCGAGAACGCGTAGTCGATCTCGCCGGTGCTCTCCTCGGTCGCCAGGCACAGCTCGTACGCCCGCAGGCGCGCGGTTTCCCAGCGAAGCTCGTGGCCCGGCGCGTCGAGCGGCTGCTTGGAAGTCTGCACCGGTGCGGCGTGGACCTCAGCGCCGATCATCCGCATGTTCCCGTCGCCCACATTGGTGACCCGGTGGATGAGCGGCTCCGCCCGGTGCGGACGACACAGCGAGATCCCGGCCGGAACCGGACTCGTTCGCGCCTTCTCTTCGCCGAACGTCTGGTCGCGCACCGTCGCTGCGGCGATCGAGACGTAGAGCGTGTCTTCGACATGTCGGTGGAAGAGCGTCGTGTCGCCGGGCGGAACCAGTACGTCGTAGACGCGCGCGCAGGCGTTGGCGAAGCGGTGCCGATGCCGGGGCTCGTCGCGCACCTCCACGAAATCGTTGGAGCTCATCGCCGACCCCATGCCGCCATCGAGATCGGTGACAGCGCGGCGAAGTCGGGACTGCGCGCCTGGGCGATGGCCGCGTCGAACTCCGACTCGCTCATGTCGTTCTCCCCAACGTGCACCGACTTCGCGCGGGCGAGACCCCCGACGTACCACTCTGCGCTGGGTGTGCACCCGTGCATCGTCGTGACGATCCCCCGGGAGTCGACGTCGATGAGGTCGCGGGCGCGCAGCATGTGGAGGAGCCGCCCGCCCACGTGCGGGTCCCAGCCGTGGCGTGTCCTCGTACCCTGCATCGAGAGCTGCACGAGACGCCGGAAGGGTTCGGGCAGCTCCTGCTCGAGGAACAGCGTCCAGTCGGAGTCCTGAACGACGATCCAACCCCCCGGCCTGAGCGCCTCCACCATGTGGTCGAGGATCGCTTCGCGCTGCTCGACGTGTTGGAGGAATGCGCGCGCGTGGACGAGGTCGAACTCCGCGTGCCCGAGGTCCGCGTCGACGACATCGAGTTCCACGACATCGACGTTCGATCCGACCTCGCAGTGAAAGCGCGTGTCGACATCGATCGATCGGACGCTACCGCCATTGCCGACGCGCTCGCCCATGAAGCGAGCCACCGTGCCCGAGCCCGCACCGACCTCGAGACAGCGCCAGCCCGGACCAATCCCGCGAGCTTCCAACAGCTCGAAGGTCGCGGGGTCGCGGCTCGCCGTCAGCGCCTCGAGGCGCTTCGCTTCGAGCGCGGTCTGCTCGGGATCGTCGGCGATCCGATACGACGGCTTCGCGCGCGGGTCGGTCGTCACTGCCCGCTCCTCTCGCCCGCAGGTAGCGCGAAGGCGATGATCCAGCCCCCGAGCTTGCTCGAGACATTGAGCCTGCCCACGTTGTGATGTCCACCCGCCGCTGCAACGAGGTACTGGCGGCCGCCGGGACGCGTGCGGTAGGTGATCGGGCCCGCGTGCAGGCTGGCCGGCAGCTCGAAGCGGGCGATCACCTCGCCAGTCTCGGCGTCGTGGGCACGCAGCACGGCGTCCTCGGTGGCCGCGTGGAAGACCAGCCCGCCCGCTGTCGCCAACGGCGGGCCGAGGTTGAAGACACCGCGCACGCCGTGACGGTTGTCTCGCCCCACCGGCTCGCGCCAGAGGATCTCGCCGCGCTGTAGGTCGATGGCGACGAGCGTTCCCCAGGGAGGCCGTGTACACGGCTTCGTTCCGATCGCGAAGACGCCGCCTCGACCCCGGCGCAGCGCGGGCAGGGACCCGGGGCCGGCGGGGCCGATGGGCGCCGGGTCGACGCTGGCCGTCATGGCAATGGCGTTGATTGGTGCGAAGAGGATCGCGCGCTGGGGATCGACGGAGGCCCCCGACCAGTTGGCGCCGCCGGCCGTGCCCGGATATTGCAAGCTGCCGCGCTCACTCGGCGGCGTGAACAACCCGTCATAGCGCAGGCGCCGGAACATCTCGCGGCACGCCTCGAGGTGCTCGGGGGACGAGTTCCAGAGATCGGCTTCGGTGATCACTGTGGGTTCGAGGAGCGAGGGCGGGCGCGTTGGAATCGGCTGGGTGGGCGCGGCGCGCTCTCCGGGAACGTCACTCGGCGGCGCCGGTCTTTCCTCGATGGGAAAGATCGGCACGCCGGTGTCCCGCTCGAAGACGTACACGAAGCCGGTCTTCGTCAGCTGCGCGACCACGTCGACGCTCGCTCCGTCGCGGCGCACGCGCAACAAGTTGGGCGGCGCGGGGACGTCGTAGTCCCACAGGTCGTGGTGGACGAGCTGTCGGTGCCACACGCGTTCACCCGTGTCGGCTCGCAACACGACGAGGGAATCCGCAAACCAGTTGTCGCCGGGCCGGCGCCCCCCGTAGTAGTCCGGGCTCGCGGTGCTCGTCGGCACGAAGATCCAGCCGCGCTCGAGGTCCGCCGAGATGGGCGCCCAGGGATTCGCCCCCACGCCGATGCGCCAGCTTTCGTCCTGCCAGGTCTCGGTGCCGGGCTCGCCCTCGCGCGGAATCACGTGAAAGGTCCAGAGCGGTCGTCCGCTGCGGGCATCGTAGCCGCGCACGTCTCCGCGGGGCTGATCGGGCCGCATGTCGGCCAGCGACGGGCCGATCACGATCACGTCGCCCACGACCACGGGCGCCGACGTCATCTTGTAGTGCTCGGGGCGCAGGAGATGTTCGACGCCGTCGTGTAGATCGACGGTTCCCCCAGCGCCAAAGCCTTCGCACGGGCGTCCCGTGGCGCTGTCGAGCGCGATCAGGCGTGCGTCGACGGCGGCCACGAGGATCCGACTCGCGCACACGCCGCGGGGGTTCGCGTCGCGCCAGTGCGCGACACCACGGGTCACGTAGCCGTTCGAGTAGTGGCGCTCCCGATCGACTTTCGGGTCGAAGGTCCACAGCTCGACGCCGGTTTCGGGATCGAGGGCGATGACGCGCGAGTAGGGGGTGGAGAAGACGAGGCGTCCGTCGACGAGAATGGGGCTACCCTCGAAGGCGGTGCCACTCTTGTCGTTGCGACCGCGTTTCGTTCCCGGGTCGTAGAAGTCCGCGTGCTGGTAGGTCCACACGACCTCGAGCGACGCGACGTTGCCGCGGTGGATGTCCTGCAGGGGAGACCAGCGGCCGTTGCCCGGATCTCCGCCGACCGTGGGCCAGCCCGCCTCGGTGCCTTCGAGGTTTCGCGCACTTCGACCCGCGCAACCGGGGAGCGCGCTTGCGAGTGCCAGCGCGAGTGCGACGAAGGCCCTGCGCGCGCTCAATCGTTCCACACCGCCAGACGCGACGGCTCCCACCCACAGTCCGCCGAGCAACCGTCGCCGGTCTCGTCGTTCCCGTCGTCGCACTGCTCGCCGAGTTGGATCGCTCCGTCTCCGCAGCGGCCTTCGCGCTCGAGGAGTTGGAGCTTGACGAAGCGCCCGCTGAGGGGCCCCTCGGGTCCGGTGCCGCGGTCCGGCACGCACGTCCACACGTTGCCCTCAGCGTCGATCTCGATCTCGCGCGTGAAGTCCACCGGCGTCGCCAGGGGATACGAGGTGAAGGTCTCGGTGTCGGGTTGGAAGCGGATCAGCGTGTCGGAGTTCGAGCCGGCCACCCAGACATCTCCACTGCGCCGGTCGACCGTGAGCGCGTAGGGGAGCTCGAACCCCGTGGGTTTCGTGGGCAGGTCGTAGACTTTCCACTCCTCGGTACGGGGATCGAAACGCGCGAGGTCGCTCGAGCCGTAGCCGGGCACCCAGACCACGCCGTCGGCGCCTACGCGCAGTCGACGCGGTCCCTCGACGGGCGTCGGCCACGAACGGATCTCGCCGGTCTCGGGGTCGAGCACACCGATGCGGTTGGCGAGCAGCTGGGACCACCACACCGTCTGGTCGGGCGCCACGTCGAGCCCGTAGGCGACCGGGATGGGCACCGGGCCCGTCCAGTCGCTCGGGCCGGGCAGGTCGTAGTAGCGGAACTCCTCGGTTCGCGGGTCGAGGCGCGCTACGTGGTTGGAGACGGTCAGCGTGTACCAGATGTTGCCGGCGTCGTCGAAGCGCAGCGTGTGGGGGTACACGCCCTTGTCGTCGCCGATCTGCGGGTGTTG
>JABSQW010000665.1 GCA_013215605.1 Myxococcales bacterium | reverse complement strand
CTCTGACCCCTGTGGCCCCTCTGCCCTCTCTGTCTTCTTGCTCCACTGGCTGCTTTTTCCCCTCTTGCCCCTTTTGCCCATCTGGACCCTCCATGGCTCTTGCCACTCTGGCCACTCTGCCTCCTTTGGACATGTGGCATTCTGTGCTCCACACTCCATGCCACCCACCGTTTCATTCAAACTCTTCACTCTGCACTTCCCACTCCATGGTTTTTGCACCATGCCCCATGCTCTGCACTCTGTTTCCACCACTCTGTGCTCCATGGTCTCTGCTCATCATCTCCCACTCCATGATCTCTGCTCTGTGCTGTGTGTGCAGCACTCTGCACTCTGCAGCACTCCACACTCTGGACTCCATGCTCTGTGCTCTGCACTCTGGACTCCATGCTCTGTGCTCTGCACTCTGTGCTCTGTGGTGCTGCATGCTCTGCACTTAATGCTCTGCACTCTGTGCTCTTTCTGCATTCTGCGCTCTGCACTCTGTGCTCTGTGCTCCTCACTTTGCTCCAAAACATTGAATTCTTCTGTTCCCTTTGCCCATCCTGCCCCCCTGGCTTCTCTGTCCCCACTGGCAACTCTTTTGCCTTTCATCGTTGTTGCCCTTCTGGACCTTCCTTCTGGCCAATCTGCCCACTTTGACCTCTCTGCCCTCCTTGCCACCTCTGGCTAAACTCAGTGTTGTGTTTCAAACTGTCAAGGTCATGGACTGTTCCCCCCACCACACAGCCCCTCTGGCACACAAGCCCCTCTTGCACCTTGAGCCTCATTTCCTTTGGACCCTCTGGCCACACGGGTGCAGAGGTGCATCTGTTGCCACTGTCCCCCCATGGCCCCTGTGTCACCTTTGACCCCTCTGTCCCCATGGACCTGGTGGACAATTTTGCCCCATTTTCCCTTGTGGCCTCTCTGACTTGACTTGACTTGTCCCCCTTGATCCTCTGGACTTGCTTGCCCCTTTTCTCACTTTTGCCCATTTCATTGTGACCAAAGGCCTCTTGCTTCTGGTCTCTTGCCTGTGGCCTTTGGCCTTTGCTCGGCCTCTTGGCTCTGATGTCTGTTTTCTTGGTCTCTGGGCTCTGGCCTTCTGGACAATGTTGTCCCTCTGTCTCCTCTGGTCAGGGGCCCTCTTGCCTGATTCTGTTCTGTCTTCTGCAGTGGTGGGAGCATGTGCTTCCCTGCATGTGCAGCCCTGATAGCACAGGCTCCTGTGGCCCCACAAGCCTCCCTGGCTCATCTGGCTCCAGCATTTGTGCTGCTGCAGTGCTTTCGCTTGTGACATCTGCACATTCCTTCCACATCCTTTTGTGACCTTTAATGAATTTTTTCACTTTGTTCACACTCTGTCTGGATCTGTGCTCTGCACCCAGAGAATGCTCTGCATAATTTGCCTGTTGTTGCCACTGATCATTGATGCAGTCAAGAAAGAGATCAAGAAGAGCCCACACATGCCAGCTTTTGATTAAAATCAGTGCCACCACCAACAAAGCACAAGAGTCTCATTCTTTGAACTGAACAAGTGCCACAGGCTTTGCTGAGCTCTGTTTTCCACGTTTTCCACACACACACATCATTTGGAGAATTTGCACCACAACTCCCACTCCACTCCATCAGGTGCAAAGTTCTTCTCCTGTTAGTGCAACTGATCACTGATGCAGTCAAATGAAACCCACACATGCCAAGTTGTGATGGAAGCCCAACGCACCACAACCACCATTCCACCAACTGGGCCTCTCTGGACCCCTGTGCACAAGGAGACAAGCTCATGCTCGGTCTCATCACAGGAGGCCACTGCCCATCTTGCCATTCTGTCACCCCTGCCCCCACTGGTCCCTCTTTTGCCTTTTTCGGCATTGGCCCTTCTGGACCCTCGCGACCTTCTGGACAATCTGCCCACTTTGGGCTCTCTGGCCCCCTTTCCCCCTCAGGCCAAACTGTTGTTGTGTGCTCCAAAGTGTCTTTGGCACGGCACAGACTGCCCCCCTCCACAGCCCCTCTGACCCCTGTGGACCCTCTGCCCTCTCAGACTTCTGTTTCCACTGGCTGCTTTTGCCCCTCTTGCCCCTTTTCACCATCTAGACCCTCCATTGCTCTTGCCACTCTGGTCACTTTGCCTCCTTTGCACATGTCGCATTCTGAGCTCCACACTCCATGCCACGCACCCACCATTTCATTGTGACTCTTCACTCTGCTCTTTCCTTTCCTACTCCATTGTTGTTCCACCATGCCCCATGCTCTGCACTCATTTTCCACCTCTCTGTGCTCCATGTTCTCTGCTCAGCATCTCCCACTCCATGATCTCTGCTCTGTGCTGTGTGTGCAGCACTCTGCACTCTGCAGCACTCCACACTCTGCACTCCATGCTCTGTGCTCTGCACTCTGCACTCCATGCTCTGTGCTCTGTGTTCTGTGCTCTGTGGTGCTGCATGCTCTGCAGCTCTCCTGCAGCCAATGCTCTGCACTCTGTGCTCTTCCTTCATTCTGCACTCTCCACTCTGTGCTTTGCGCTCCTCACTTTTCTCAAAATTATTGTATTCTTCTGGTCACTCTGACCTCCATCACTCCTCTGGATCCTGCTGTTGCCCCTTTTGCCGCCCATCCTGCGCCCCGAGCTTCTCTGTCCTCACTGGCAGCTCTTTTGTCTTTCATGGTGTTTGCCCTTCTGTGCCTTCTGGCCAATCTCCCAATCTGCCCACTTTCACCTCTCTGCCCCCTCCTTGCCACCTCTGTGGACTGTGTGAAGTCAGTGTTGTTTTCCAAACTGTTTAGGTCATGGACTGTTTTCCACCCCACACAGCCCCTCTGACATCGAAGCCCCTGTTGCGCGTTGAGCCTAATTTCCTTTGGACACTCTGTCCACATGGGTGCAGAGGCGTGTCTGTTGCCACTGCCCCCCCATGGCCCCTGTGTCACCTTTGCCCCCCCCTCTGCCCCCATGGACCTGGTGGACAATGTTGCCCCTTTTGCCCTTGTGGCCTCTCTAAATTGATTTGCATTGTCCATCTTCATCCTCTGGACTGATCCTCTGGACTTGCTTGCCCCTTTTGTGACTTTTGCCCATTATTTGGTGACCAAAGGACTCTTGCATGTGGCCTCTTGCCTCTGGCCTTTGGTCTTTGTTCTTTGCTCGGCCTCTTGGCTCTGATGTCTTCATTGTTCTCTGGGCTCGTGGCCCCTGTTTTCCCCTTTTGACCATTTCACGACTCTGACTACCACCACAGTCCCCCCACAGCCCCTTCATTCCATTTGCTCACACTTGCCCTCCTACCCATTTGCCCCTTTTTGCCCCTCTGGACCATCCCTCTTTTTCCCGTTTCCACAGTGGTGGGACCATTCCACGTCAATTGTTTCTGTGGTGTTTTCTCCAGTTGCCCATTCCTTCCATGCTTCTTCTTCCCAACACAGGTCAGGTCAGCGCATCTGCTCGCAAAGTCATTGTTGTCACTTCTGTTCTGCAGCAACAACACTGAAATGCCCTTGACCATTGGCCAATGATCATGGCACGGCGAAACTGAATCATGGGTGAAGTGAGGAATTTGGCGAATGGAATGATGAAGTGACCAAAACATGGGGCATGATGACAACGTCATCAATGCTGACAACCTTTATTTCAGAAATCTGTTCATGCTCACAACACACGACCATCACCTTGAACCTGATTTTTGCTTCAACTGTTCATTCATGCTTGCAAATGTTTTAGAATTTTCCATCTCTTTGTCCCAACACACCAACTCCGCACACACAGCATTTAGATGGACAATGCTTTGAAGCATTTCATGCATTGTCATGTTTGTTGTTGCTTGCCACGACCATGTGCCTGTTTCACATGAGGCATGCAGCATGCATGCCGATCCATGGTGCGATGACATCGGTTGTGATGACCTTCACTCTTCACATCCAGTCTCACAGGCTGCAATGTGTTGACGATTGCTTCCATTGTGTTTTTGGGATTGGTGAAGGAAACAAATGTTTCCCATCGAACAACAGGGAAGGACGGTGTGATAAGTGTGAACATCAATCCTTTCCCTTCCAACATGTTCCATGGAATTTTCAGACAAACACATTTCACTCTTGTTTTCCACCATGTCATCGGTTTTGTCTTTAAATAGCTTCATCAGCACTTATTTTTTCACACATGAGCCCACCCATTCTCCCCATTCAATGCATTTGAAAATGTGAGGAAGTTTGCACACTCCACAACTCACTCCCAAAACTCCATCTGCAATGTGCAATGGATGGATGCTCATGCCTCTCCCCACATTCAATCCTGATCAATGGACATTTTCTGCAATGCAAAACTTAAATTTCCAGCTCATTTATGCACACTTTATTTTTATAATTCTGTCCTGTCATGGCCCAATTGTCAGATCATTCCTGACATTGCATCATTCATTGTTATTGGAACCATTGCCTCATCCTCCATTTCCAACCCCGTGTCTAGCACTTCTTTCAATGCAGGGACTCTTTTGCATAGTGATTCATAGCCATGCTTGGGGTTTTTGCACAGATCTGGCAGAAAATGGGAAACGAACTCGCTTTCATTCACGGTTTTGTCTAAGTAAGAAAAGAAACGTCTGTGATCATGTTCCCCATCACCTTTTGTTCCGGCATGCAAAGTGTTGTGCATGATTGCTTTGTTGTTGGGCACTTTCACTGTCATTCGCAAAAGACTCCGGTCTGTTTCGTTGCTGAGGGTCACAGCTAAATGAAGTCTTGCACCATCCTTTCCTGTTGGACGGAACAAGCTCTTGGTTTTTTCGGATGGGTCATCCAGGTGAATGCACTGATCTTGTGGTTTGTTTCTCCCGGTTCCATTGCATGTCACTTGCGGTTTCACAATCCTGTGATGATGACGAGGGAATGCCTCCTTCAGCAATGCCTTCCCCCTGTCGTTGAATAGTTTGTTCTTTTCAGTTTTTGTTCTGCACCAATCGGCCAAATGCCCACTCCCATCAACATTTTCTTCATCAGGACCAGGCAAAATGGTGTTGTCACCAGCATCACACATTTCTCCATGTTCATTGAATTTCGTGGGAACGGGTCCCATCTCCACCACTTGGAAATGGAAGCTTGGAGCCTTTCTCTTGCGTCGTGCACGTGTGTCATGTCCATGCTCTTGTGTGACATTTGAACCTT
>JABSQW010000664.1 GCA_013215605.1 Myxococcales bacterium | reverse complement strand
GATGAGGCCGGAGAGCCCCTGGTCGAGCATGTATCGGCCGCGCTTCGCCCAGTCTTCGCCGGTTCCGAAGCCGGTGACCTGCAGCATCGTCCACAGGTCGGTGCGGTAGCCGTTTGGCGCGGTGCCCCGCGTGAAGGGGTACTGGCCGGGAAAGCCGACGTCGCGCAGGTAGTCGAAGCCGGCGTCCTCGAGGTCGGCGGGCGTGTAGAGACTCTTCACCGGCCAGCGCATCGCCTGAGTGACGAAGGAGTCCCGGCGCTCGCCCCCCGATTCCAGCGATGGACGCAGGGTCTCGCGCTCCCACTCTCGCTGTCGCTCGCGGATGGCGTCGGCTTCTGGCTGGCTTCGTAGAACGGCACTCTCGGAATCGGACTTCGGCATAGGCGGCTCCTGGGAGTTCGATCCCAAGTATGCAGACGCGAGCTGGTTTTCGCACTCGAGTCCACGTCGTCGCCGTCCCGCCCCGCCCAGCGCTTGGCCGCTGCACTCGCGTCGAGATCCTGCGGAAGGCATCATGCCGGCCGTGACCGCCCACGCCTCGGACGAGCCTCCGTACACCCAGACGGATTCCAGCGCCGAGCCGCGCCGGTTCAGGGAGCTCACCGGCTACCAGAAGCTGCTGTTCGCGCTGCTGATCTGGGCGACCTTCTTCGAGGGCTTCGATACGAAGATCTCGAGTCTCGTGCTCCCGATGCTGGGGCGCGAATTCGGCGTCGGTCCCGACGTCCTCGGAAATCTCCTCGCCACGCTCGGCCTCGGAACCATTCTCGCCGTGGTCGCGCTGCGCATTGCCGATCGCGTCGGACGCAGGCCCGTGTTCATCACGGCACTCGGCGGCTACGCGGTCTTCACGTTCGCCACCGCCTTCGCTCAGAACCTCTGGCAGTTCGCAGCCTTTCAATTCGTCGCGCGCCTGTTGATGGTCATCGAGCTGGCGCTCGCGTACGTGATCCTGTCCGAGGAGTTCCCCGCATCACTGCGGGGACGCGCGAACAGCCTGCTCGGAGCCTTTGCGAGCGTGGGCGCCGCGGTTCCGGCAGCGTTCCTGCCGGCCCTCGAGGACGCCGGGCTCGGCTGGCGGGGACTCTTTCTCCTGGGAGCCATCCCGGTGATCTTGCTGCCCCTCTATGGGAAGTGGTTGCGCGAGCCCGCGCTCTTCGTGGAACGTGCTGCGGTGGCCGCGCCCGTCTCACTGGCCAACGAGTTCCGCGCACTGCTGCGGGTCCTCGGTCCGAGCCGCCGCCGCCGCTTCGCAGCGCTCAGCGTGCTTTGGTTCACGGTGAATTTCTGGTCTGCGTGCGCGCTCTTCTTCTTCACCCTCTACGCCTTCGAAGAGCGCGGGTGGACGTCCGAACGACTCCAGTGGCTGGTGCCGCTCGCCGTTCCCTTCGGCTTCGCGGGCTACTGGGCGGCGGGGCGCCTGATGGATTTCGCCGGACGCCGATTCGCGGTCACGCTGTACCTCGCGCTTGGAAGTCTGGCTGCAGCGGTCTGCTACCAGTCCGAGAGCCACGGTGTCATCTCCGCAGCGTACGTGGCGCTCATGATGTTGAACGGCTTGTGGCCCATCGCCAACACAATATCGGTCGAGCTCTTTCCCACGGACATCCGAGCGAGTGCGACGGGCTTCTCACACCACCTGATCGGTCGATGGGGGATGGTGGTGGGACCCATCGCCGTCGGTGCGCTCGCGGTGAGCCTCGGGTCGACGGGTGACGCCGTGACGCTGCTCTCTTTCGCCAACGTGCTCTGCATTCCGGTGGTGTGGCTCGGGCTGCCGGAGACGCGGGGGCTCGACCTCTCGGAGCTCGAAGCGTCGTGATGCGCGCCGCCGTGATTTTCGCGTTGGCGACTCTCGGACTCACGGCATGTGGCGAGGTGCCGGACGACCCGCGCCCCTTCACTCCTCCCTTCGAGGCAAACGTGCTGCTCGTGAGTCTCGACACCACGCGGGCCGATCACCTCTCGGTGTACGGCTACGGGCGTCCGACGACGCCTCGGATCGAGGCGCTCGCCGCGCGCGGTCACCGCTTCGACGCCGCGTTCACGGTGATTCCCTCCACGCTCCCATCACACGCGGCGATGTTGACGTCGCTGTACCCCTCGTCCCTCGGAGTGCGGGGCAACGGACAGCGAGTTCCAGCGGAGGCCGACACGCTCGCCGAGCGCCTGCGCGCGCGCGGCTATCGGACCGGGGCGTTCGTGAGCGAGACCCCCCTCGACCGCTCCACGGGCATCGACCAGGGGTTCGAGGTCTTCGATGGTCCGGGCGACCACGCGGTGCGCGAGGCGATCCGCTGGATCGAGAGCCTCGGGGGTTCCGGCGACCGGCGCGAACGCTTCTTCGCCTTCGTCCACCTCTTCGATCCCCACGCCCGCTACCTCGTTCACTCCGACCTGCCCGACGCTCTGCGGGTTCCGACCGGCGCGTATCCCGGGGAACGCGGATTCCTCGCCCACCCGGAGCGCTTCACCGCGGAGCACGTCGCGCGCACCATCACCGCATACGACGGCGAGATCCGCCACGCCGACCGGCGAATCGGCGGGCTCCTCGACGCACTTCAGCGGCTCGGTGTGAGCGACCGCACCGTCACGATCTTCGTCTCCGACCACGGCGAGACCCTCGACGAGCTCCTCTCAGAAATCCCGTACGCGTTCGACCACGGAGAGTTCCTCCACGGTCGCGAGCTGCGGGTTCCCCTCGTGGTCGCGCTGCCTCGCGAGTTTCGCGACGCCGCGCCCGCGGTGCACGCGGATCCGGTGAGCACGCTCGATCTCATGCCGACCGTCCTCGAACTCGTAGGCGCGCCGTGCGAGGCGCCCTGCGAGGGGCGCTCGCTGGTTCCGCTTCTTCTCGGCGACGAACTGTCGCCGAGCCCGGTGATCAGCGAACGCCGCTGGATCAGCCCCGAGGTGCCACCCCCCGGTGAGCGCTACCTCTCCGTGGTGGACCGCACCTGGCGGCGGCACTTCACGGACGAGGGGG
>JABSQW010000663.1 GCA_013215605.1 Myxococcales bacterium | reverse complement strand
GACGACGAGCTGCGGCGCGAGGCACTGCTCGTTGCGGGCGAGCTGTACGAGGACGCCGAAGTTCCCGACCGCGCGATCACGGCCTACCTCGGCTACGTCGAGCGCCATCCCGAGCCGCTCGAGGTCGTCGTCGAAACGCGCTTCAAGATCGCGGCGCTCTACGAGGTGACGGGCGACGAGGCGAGCCGATACGCGCAGCTGCGCGCGATCGTCGAGGCCGACCGCACGGCCGGCGGCGATCGGAGCGACCGCATCCGCTATCTCGCCGCCCGCTCGGCACTCGTGCTGACCGAGGGCGCGTACGACCGTTTCGCCGAGGTGGAGCTGGTCCAGCCCTTCGAGCAGAGCCTGAAGGAGAAGCAACGACGCATGAACGCGGCGCTCTCCGCGTTCACGCGGCTCGTCGACTACGAAGTCGCCGAGGTCATCGCGGCCGCCACCTTCTACATGGGCGAGCTCTACCGCGACTTCAGCGAGGCGCTGCTCGCATCGGAGCGTCCGACGGACCTGAGCCGGACCGAGCTCCTCGACTACGAGCTCGTCCTCGAGGAGGAGGCGTTCCCGTTCGAGGAGAAGGCCATCGAGGTCCACGAGAAGAACCTCGAGCTGATGGACGCCGGCGTCTACAACCGCTGGATCGAGAAGAGCCTGGCCCAGCTCGGAGCACTGATGCCGGGGCGCTACGCGAAGTTCGAGGAGAGCAGCGGCCTGATCGTCTCCATCGATCGCTATGCCTACCAGGCGCCCAGCGCGCCTGCCGACAACGCGGTCGAGTCGACCCTCGACGGGCCGACCGAGCCCGTGCCCGCTGATCCGACGAGCGAGCCGGAGCTCGAGACCAGACCCGCACCGCCGTCCGAACCGGAATCCGAGCCCCAGCTCGATGCGCTCTATGGCACCGAAACGGCGGGGAGGTGAGGCATGCGTGATTCCACGAGAACTTTCCGAGTCGCTCTCGCAGCGTTCGCGCTGGGGGTCGTTGCCTCGGCATGCACGACCTCGAGCGGGCCGGCCCCGTCGCGGATCGAGCACGCGCTGGACGGCGGCTTCACGGTCACGCAGGACGTGCGGGTCGGCGTCGGTGTGCGCGGCGACTTCGAGGCGGCACTGCGCCTGCTCGAGGAGGAGGAGTACGAGCGCGGTATCGATCGGCTGCTCGAGGTGAGCGAGGCCGCTCCGCAGCTCGTCTCGGCGCACATCAATCTCGGCATCGCCTACCGCCACACCGAGGACTGGGATCGATCCGAGGCGAGCATCGAGCGGGCCCTCGAGCTGAGCCCACGCCACCCCGTCGCCCACAACGAACTCGGCATGGTCCGCCGCCGGCAGGGGCGCTTCGACGAGGCCCGGGCGAGCTACGAGCAGGCGCTCGAAGTGGCCGACGACTTCCACTTCGCGCGGCGCAATCTCGCGATCCTCTGTGATCTCTATCTCGCGGACCTGGCCTGCGCGCTCGAGCACTACCAGCGCTATGCGCGGGCCGTTCCCGAAGATGAAACGGTCGACATATGGATCGCGGATCTCCGAAACCGGGCCAGCAACTCACCGGCAGGCGGGAGATAGGAATGATTCGAGCCCTCTTGAGTGTTCTCGCGTTGCTTCTCGCAGGAAGTGCCTACGGCGCCACG
>JABSQW010000662.1 GCA_013215605.1 Myxococcales bacterium | reverse complement strand
GTCGACCACCTCGCGTCAGCGGCACAGCTCGACGCCATCGAACGCGAGATGGCGCCCTGGATCGACGCGAACAACAGCGGCGTCGACAGTTTCAGTGGCAAGCACACGAAGCGGACGGGCGCCCTGGTCGCGCGGTCTCCCACCTCGCACGCGCTCGTCGCCCCCCCCCTCGCGCTAGGCGCCACGAAGCAGCTCCTGAAACACGCCACGAGCTTCCACCTGCACCTGACACAGATCATCTCGATGGGGCCGGGAGAATCCTCCCAGGACATCCACCGCGACCAGTGGGCATTCGACATGTTTCCCTTTCCCAAGGGCACCGAGGTCCAGTGCAACACCCTCTGGGCGATGACCGATTTCACCCAGGAGAACGGCGCGACGCGGGTGGTGCCCGGCAGTCACCGCTACGACGACCGCATGAGGATCCCCTACGAGGACACGCAGCCCGCCGAGATGGAGCGCGGCTCGGTGCTCTTCTACACGGGCGCGGTGTACCACGGTGGCGGCACGAACCGCAGCGACGCCGTGCGCCACGGCCTCAACATCACCTACGCGGTGTCCTGGCTCACCCAGGAAGAGAACCAGTTCCTCTCCGTCTCGCCCGACATCGCGCGGGAGCTCCCCGAGGACCTGCTGCGCCTGATGGGCTACGCGCGCGCCGCCTACGCGCTCAACTACGTCGACGATCTGCGCGATCCCATCCAGGCGATCCGCCCGGACCTCGGGACGTTGGGTCTTGGCGAGGTCGACATTCGGGAAGTCGAGAAGCTGCGCAGTGCCTCGTTCCTGAAGGACACGGGGTCCTAGACGGCTGTCGCAAAGTAGCGTCCACGGCGTGCGAGCCGCTGGCCCCTTCAACGTCCCCGCGCGAACTCGACGAGATCTTCGATCGCCGGCCGAATCGCGATGGTGTGCTGGCGGAACGGTATCGGTCGAAACATCTCCCCCAGGCTGAACCACAGGTAATCGCTCGTGTAGGCGAACGGTTCGCTCCTGTGCTCTTCGACGATGTCGGTCATCTCCGCGAGGCGTGCGCGGCCCAGGGGTGAGCCGCTCCGGTGAGCGTCGAGGATCTCGATGCCGATCGCGGCGAGGTCCCGCACGGCCCGGGCGAGTTGGTCGGCGCCCATGCCTGCGAGGACCTCGCTGTTCGAGATGATGCGCATCACGGGCTCGTGGTTGTCGGTAATGCGCGCGAACTGGCGGCGGATGGCGTCTGCGAGTGCCGGGTCGTCCCAGCCGCTGCGCAGCCGCGCCGTCTGAAGGCGCAGTCGAGCGGCCGGCAGGCTCTCGTAGGCGAGGGTGCTCGTGAACGGTTGGAGGGGAAACGGCGCATCGGGGCTCTCTCCGAAGAGCGAAGGTGCGAAGGCGCGGCCGAGTGCCGACCAGTCGCGTAGGAGGTAGAAGGGCGTCGGCTCGAGCGTGTCCGCGAGGATCGAGAGCGGCACGACGCCCGCTTCGCCGCCGAGCGCTCGCAGTCCGTCGCGGCGCTGGGCGACATGGCGGACGCCCAGTGCCTCGAGTCGTTCGCTGACGACGGAGATTCGCCGATACAGCTCGCTCGTGGAGGCACCGTTCGTGGTCTCTTCGGTCGACCACGACCGCTCGGCGATCGCGGCGCTGCGCGGCCAGATCGCGATGTCGACGTTCGTGTGGTCGACGAGCTCGGACCAGGACGCCGCCTCGATGCCGAGGACGCGATCCGCGGCCTCGGGCGACGGGGCTCCCTCGATCTGCAGCGCCAGCGGATCGTTGCGGTAGTGGGACTCGGCGCTGCGCATGTGGTCGAGGTAGTAGTTCATCGAGACCACCAGCGGATGCCGGGGAGCGCTGGACGGGAGGTCCATCGTGTTCCAGACGTGGACGGCGACGTCGGGTGGCAGGTCCGCGTGCAGGATGTCGTTCCACCCCATCGCGATGCGGTCGTGATCGCGCAGGATCCCGGCGTAGCGCCGAACGAAGTGCGCCTGCAGGGCGTCGTGATCCGCGATCCCGTTCTTCTCCATGAAGGCGTCGATCGAATCGCTGTCCTCCCACGCGCTCTTGTCGACCTCGTCGCCGCCCATGTGGAAATAGCGATCGGGGAAGAGTCCCGTCAGCTCTTCGACGAGGCCCGTGAGGAACGTGTAGACGGACTCCTTCGTGGGATCGATGGGGTCGCTGAAGATCCCCTCCGCGGCGTAGAGGCGGTAGCTCTTGTCCGGACGGCTCGCGAGGTGGGGGTAGGCGATCTGCCAGCTGCGGCTGTGTCCCGGCAGGTCGAATTCGGGAACGACGCGGATCCCGCGATCGGCGGCGAAGGCCACGATGTGACGGATCTGGTCCTGGCTGAAGTAGCGACCGTCCGAGCCCCTGCGGTGCAGCTCGGGGTGCACGAGGCTCTCGACGCGAAAGCTCTGGTCGTCGCTCAGGTGCCAGTGGAGAACGTTCATCTTCACCGCCGCCATGGCGTCGAGGGAGCGCTCGACGGCCTCGGGAGGGATCCAGTGGCGCACCGCGTCGATCATCAGACCGCGCCACGGGAAGCGCGGCTCGTCGCGGATCTCGACGTGGGGAAGGCACAGCCGTTCGCGACAGCGGATCACGAGCTGCCGCAGCGTCTGCAGCGCGTGAAGCGCACCCACGCTGGTGGCCGCGTAGATCGACGCGCCGGCGCTCCCCACACGGAGCTGATAGGACTCGTCGCTGCCGAGCTCGGGCGTGGCGGGGCCGGGCCGCGCGACTTCGATCTTCAGATGGGCGCGCTGGGGATCCGACGTTCGCTCGACGTCGATGCTTCTTCCGGTCGACGCGGAGACGGCGCGCTGCCAGCGCTCGACGGCGCGTTCGATGCGATCGAGACGACCGCCCCGCAGCGACACGACGAAGCGTTCGGGCAGACGCCACGTCTCGTTGCCCCACGCGACCTGCCGGGGGAGCGGCAGGAGCGCCACACGGTCGATGGGAGGTTCCGCAGCCGCGCCCGCGAACCCGGCGAAGATCGAGCAGCCGAAGAGCACGACCGCGCAGGTCCGATGCATCCCCGGCATCCGCGTCAGGGCACCACCGCGACGATGCGCAACGGCCCGCCGCTTCCCGAGCGGATCTTCATCGGCAGCGCGATGATCGTAAAGCCCGTGGCGGGTAGACGATCGAGGTGCGCGACGTTCTCGAAACCCGGGATGTTCTGCTCGTAGAGGATGCGGTGCGCCTCGAAGCGCGTCGACTGCCCGGGGTCGATGCTGGCCGTGTCGATACCGACGGCGCCGATCTCGCGCTCGTCGGCGAGCCAACGCGCGGTCTCCGCGGCGATGCCCGGAAAGTGCAGCTTCGCGACCGCGGCGGCGCCGCGCTCGGCGGTTCCGAGGTAGGACGCGGCGTCGGGCCAGCGCGCGCCGAAGCCGGTGCGGAACAACACGATCACACCGTCCGGAAGCCGGCCGTGGCG
>JABSQW010000661.1 GCA_013215605.1 Myxococcales bacterium | reverse complement strand
TCGAGGAGAAGGAGTGGCTTTTCGGCTCGCTGGCACTCGCCGTCGCGGAGCGCTCGGCATGACGGCGGCAACGATCGTTCGAAACTCCGTGCTCGAGGTTCTCCAGACCGCCTTTCGCCTGGTTCCGTGGCCCACCGAGGCAGGTCTCCGCAGTGTCGGCTCCCCCGACGAGTCGAGCCCCGTCCTACTGACGTGCAACTACGACCTCACCGTGCGGCGGCTGCTCGCGGCGCTCGAGGGCTGCGACGCGTGGGTGGTGGTCGCGGCGACCCGCGGCATCAACGTGTGGTGCGCGGCGGCGGGCGGTCACATGAGCACCCACCAGGTGGTGAGCGCGCTCAAGACCTCCGGCGTCGCCGATCGCGTGCGACACCGCAACGTGATCCTCCCACAGCTCGCGGCCACCGGGGTGCTGGCGCTGGACGTGTTCCGACGCTGCCGCTGGCGCGTCCGCTTCGGTCCCGTGGCCGCAGCCGACCTGCCCGCGTACCTCGGCACAGGCGAGAAGACCGACGAGATGCGCCGCGTGACCTTCCCGCTGAGCGATCGCCTGCAGATGGCCGCCTCGTGGGCCGCGCCCGCGTCCATCGTCTTCGGCGGGCTCGCCCTGTTCTTCGCGCCTGCCTGGGCTCTTCCGCTCTGCGCGCTGGTCACCGCGATGGCGGTGGCGGCATTCACGGTGTTCGATCGCCTTGGCGCGCATCGAAGAGCGATCCTCGCCGCTGCCTTCACTGCGATTTCCCTCGGCGTCACGCTGCTCTTTGGCGGCGGTCTCGCCGCCGCCGCGACCGCCGCCTTCACCCCCCTGCTGATGACCGCCGTGCTGACCTTCGACTACGAGGGCACCACTCCGCTCGAAGGGGGCAGCCACTTCGAACAAAGGAAGTGGACGATCACGCTGGACTCGGAGCGCTGCGAGGGTGTCTACCGCTGCTGGGAGGTGTGCCCCGAGGCGTGCTTCGAGAAGCTCGAGGACACGCGCAAGGTCGAACTCGCCCACGACGACCGCTGCATCCGCTGCGGGGCCTGCGTCGTGCAGTGCCCGCAGGACGCCCTCTTCTTCGAGGACTCCGACGGAGCGCGCATCGAGCCCGACGTGATCCGCACCTACAAGCTCAACCTGTTCGGCCAGCGGTCGGTCAAAGCCCTGTAGAGGGGCCTACGCGAAGTACTGGGACGACGTCGCGGTCGCCACGGCGTTCTCGTGGAGGTGAGCGAACGACTGCATGTCGGCGTTCACCGCGTCGAGCCCGTGCGCGAGGACGTACGCGTAGCTGCGCTGAAACGGCGACAGACCGGAGCTCATGAAGTCCGCGTCGTAGTGTGCGTCGAAGGCGTCGGGCTTCCCCCACCCGAGGAACTTGCGACCCGCGAGATAGCGCCCGGCCTTCATCCCGATCAGACCGATGCCAGAGCCCCGAACGCGATCGAGGAAGGGAACTAGACGCGCCATCGGGTCCGTACCCTTCGCAATTCCCTTGTCCTCCCAGTCGTACCAACCCGCGGGCGTAATCGCGACCTGCGCGAGGTCGTAGTGTCCAGTGCGCATCGCCGCTTCGAGCACTCGCTCGGCGTTCTGGTGCGTACTCAGTCCGAGGTGCGTGACCTTGCCGGCCTGCTTCGCCCGCTCGAAGGCCTCGTAGATCTCGTCGCTCGCGACGATGTGCGGGTTGTGGACCCCCATCACGTAGTAGGCGTCGACGTGATCCTGATCGAGGTCGCGAAGGCTGTCGTCGAGGAGACTGCTCCAGGTCTGGGCAGCCTGCTTCGACTGCACGAGTGAAATGGTCTCGTTCGGCTCGACGTCGAGATACACCATCGCCTTCGAGATCAGAAAGATCTCGTCGCGCACCTGCTTGACGAAAGGAGCGAGGTTCTTCTCAGCGTCGCGGTAGTAGCGCCGGGTTCCAACATCGAAGACATTGATTCCCGCGTCGAACGCCGCGCGGAGGAGTTCGTCGTTGCGGCTCCGCGCGAGCGCCGCACCGCACCCGAAGACGAGTCGGCTGCCCTCGAAACTCGTCCGACCGAGCTTGCGGTGGGTCATCTTCGGCCACTCGCGAGGCGCTCCCGCCGACGTCTTCGCCGCATGGACGGCCGCCCGCGCATCGCCCGATCGGAGGAACGCCCGTCCCCCGAACCCAAGCATCCCGAGGACCTTGAGGAACTGTCGCCGGTGGCTGGTGGCGGGGGGTTCGCCCATGAACGGCTCCATGCGAGAGAAGCGGCTTGCGCACAGGGTAGAGCGGACGGACCGAAGATGCTTTCACGAGCGATCGAGTCGCCGCCACCGCGGCGATGCCACGTGTAAGATGTCGCGTTCGGAGGCGCCCCCATGAGCAGCCCGGATCCCGAACGCACCCCCGTCGTCATCGCAGTCGGTCAGTCGATCGAACGCGAAACCATCGTAACCGGCGTCGATCTCGCCGTACGCGCGGCGCGCGCAGCCCTCGACGAGGCCGAGGGGATCGCGACCAGCATCGACCGCTTGACGTACATCGCGATGTCGTTCTCGCGCATGCCGGGTGCCCCGGCCAGCCAGACCGCCGATGCCCTCGGGCTGCGCGATGTCGCCTGCGAAGTCACCACCGCGGGAGGGCAGGCGCCGCAGTGGGCGGTCACCCGAGCCGCGACGGAGATCTCGGCGGGGAGTCTGCGCGGCACCCTGATCGTGGGCGCCGAGGCGACCCGATCGATGCGCGCCGCCAATCCCGGTGCGCACTTTCTCAGCGCACTCGGCGACGGCCGGGAAGACGAGGAGCGCGATCCGGTCGTGGGCATCTCCACCAACGGGATGCTCGGCGAGGCTGAGATCGGCGCGCAACTCGCCCGCCCCGCCGAGGTCTACCCCCTCTACGAGAGCGTGGTCGCGCATACCGCGGGCCGTTCTCCCGCCGAGCAACGCGAGCACCTCGGCGCCCTCCTTGCTCCCTTCACCGAGGTGGCCGCGGCGAACCCCTTCGCGTGGTTCCACGACGTGCGCAGCGCGGCCGACATCGCCCGGCCCTCGCCCGAGAACCGCCTCACCGCGGAGCCGTATACGAAGCGCATGAACTCGTTTCCGAACGTCGACGTCGGCAGCGCGCTGCTCGTCTGCTCGCTCGCAGCGGCGCGCGCCGCGGGGATCGAGGAGCAGTCGATCTTCGTGTGGGCGGGCGCCACCAACGGTGACACCGCGCCCACCACGCGACCGGAGCTCGGCGCCTCGCGCCCGTTTCGCGCCGCGACCAAGGCGCTCTTCGAAGCCGCCGGCGTCGGCGTCGACGACGTCAGCCACTTCGACCTCTACTCGGCGTTTCCGTCGTCCGTACAGATCGCCGCAAACGAGCTCGGCATTGCGCACGACGATGCGCGCGGCCTGACCGCAGCGGGCGGCATGCCGTTCTTTGGCGGTCCGGGAAAC
>JABSQW010000660.1 GCA_013215605.1 Myxococcales bacterium | reverse complement strand
CTCTCGAAGCTCGGGATCCCCACCGTGTGCGTCGTGTTCGGATCCTCGACGGCCGGCGGCGCCTACCAGCCCGGCATGTCGGACTACAACGTGGTGATCAAGGAGCAATCCAAGATCTTCCTCGCGGGACCGCCCCTCGTGAAGATGGCGACGGGCGAGGACTCGGACGACGAGTCGTTGGGTGGCGGGCAGATGCACGCAGAGATCTCTGGCCTCGGCGAGTACCTCGCTGAGGACGAGCACGATGCCCTGCGCCTCTGCCGCGAGATCGTCTCGCACCTGAACTGGCGCAAGCCGGGCCCCGGGCCCTCGCTGCGCGCGGATCCGCCGCTGCTCGATCCGGAGGAGCTGCTCGGCATCATGGAGCCCGAGCTCAAGCGTCCCGTCGAGATCCGGGACGTGATCGGGCGCATCGTCGACGGCTCGCGCTTCGAGGAATTCAAGCCCCGCTACGGGCCGACCCTGGTCTGCGGCTTTGCCTCCATCGACGGCTACCCGGTGGGCGTCCTCGGCAACAACGGCGTGATCTATCCGGAGTCCGCCGAGAAGGGCGGCCACTTCGTCCAGCTCTGCAACCAGATCGACGTTCCGCTCCTCTTCCTGCAGAACCTGACCGGCTTCATCGTCGGGCGCGACTTCGAGCAGGCCGGCATGATCAAGAAGGGGTCGCAGCTCATCAACGCAGTCACCAACTCGGAGGTCCCGCACCTGACGGTCATCGTCGGCGCCTCGTACGGCGCGGGCACCTACGCGATGTCGGGACGCGCCTTCAACAACCGTTTCACCTTCATCTGGCCGAGCGCCAAGATCGCGGTGATGGGCGGCAAGCAGATCGCCGGCGTCATGTCGATCGTGAGGCGCGGACAGGCCGCGCGTAAGGGCGAGCCCTTCGACGAAGAGGCAGACGCCGAGATCGTCGCTGCCGTCGAGGCGGCACAGGAAAGGGGCTCGGTCGCGCTGGAGGCCAGCGGCGCAATCAGCGACGACGGAATCATCGACCCGCGCGACACGCGAACGGTCCTTTCGATCTGCCTCTCGTTGGTCCGCAACACGCCCGTCGAGGGCGCGAAAGGCTACGGGGTGTTTCGGCTGTGAGCATCGACACCCTTCTCGTTGCGAACCGCGGAGAGATTGCCCGGCGGGTCATCCGCAGCGCCCACGACATGGGCATCCGCTGCGTCGCCGTGTACGTCGATGTGGACGCAGACGCCCCGTTCGTGCGCGCTGCCGACGAAGCTCTGCGGCTCGAGACCTCGTACCTCGACGCCGCCGCGATCCTCGAAGCCGCGAAGGCGAGCGGCGCCGGCGCCGTCCACCCGGGCTACGGCTTCCTTTCCGAGAACGCGGACTTCGCGGCCCGGGTCAGCGCCGCCGGGTTGGTTTGGGTGGGTCCGTCGCCCGAGACCATCGAGCAGATGGGCGACAAGATCGCCGCCAAGGCGTTGGCCGAGAAGGCGCAGGTCCCCATCCTGCCCGGCTCCGAGGACCTGGGCGCCACGGGCGCGATCGGCTACCCGCTGCTCGTGAAGGCCGCCGCGGGCGGTGGTGGCAAGGGCATGCGCATCGTCGAGTCGGCGGAGGCTCTCGAAGAGTCGGTGGCGGCGGCCAGGCGGGAGGCAAAGCGCGGCTTCGGTGACGATCGCGTCTTCCTCGAGCGCTACATCGCTCGCGCGCGTCACATCGAGATCCAGATTCTGGGCGACGCCCGGGGCAACATCGTGCACCTGGGCGAGCGCGAGTGCTCGATCCAGCGCCGCCACCAGAAGATCCTCGAGGAGTCACCCTCCCCTCGGATCGACGCCGGTCTGCGCGAGGCCATGGGCGAAGCTGCACTGCGTCTCGCCCGCGAGATCGGCTACCAGTCGGCCGGCACCGTCGAGTTCCTGCTCGACGACGACTCGGGCGAGTTCTTCTTCCTCGAGGTCAACACCCGCCTGCAGGTCGAGCACCCGGTCACCGAGATGGTGACGGGCATCGATCTAGTGCGCGAGCAGCTGCGCATCGCCGCGGGCGAGCCCCTCGGCTACGAGCAGAGCGACATCCGCTTCGACGGCGCGGCGATCGAGGCCCGCCTCTACGCCGAGGATCCGACGAACGAGTTCCTTCCCGCCACCGGTACGCTCGCTGCGTTTGCGCCCTCGCCAACCCCCGAGGTGCGTTGGGACACGGGGGTCACGGCGGGCTCGGTCATCGGGACCGACTTCGACCCCATGCTCGCCAAGGTGATCGCCCATGCGCCGACGCGCGACGAGGCGGCGGGCCGACTCGCCCTGGCCCTCGCGCGCACGCACCTGGGCGGCGTCGCCACCAATCGCGACTTTCTCGTCCACACGCTGCGCACGCCCGAGTTCCTCGCCGGCGACACGACGACGGACTTCATCGACCGGGTGAAGCCCGCGCGCTCCCTCGAGCCCAGCGACGAGGAACGCACGCGCATGGCACGGCTCGCTGCCCTCTGGGTCCAGGGGGTGAATCGCAGCCGCGCCCAGGTCCTGGCCAGCGCGCCGTCGGGCTGGCGCAATGCGCGCCTCCCGGACCAGAAGCTCGTACTCGATCACGGCGAGACGAGCGACACCGTGCTCTACCGATCTCTCCGCGACGGACGCTTCCGCTTCGCGGACGGCACGACCGCTTTCATCCACAGCTGGGGCGAGGACGCGATCGACGTCGAGATCGGCGGGCGGCGCACTCGGGCACGCGTGACGCGCGTCGGCGATCAATTGATCGTCCACGGCCCGAGCGGCGACCTCCTCTTCCGCGAACGACCCCGCTTCACCCTGCCGGGCGGCGAGGAGACCGCGGGCGAATTCGTGGCACAGATGCCCGGCAAGGTGATCGCGCTTCACGTTGCGGTCGGCGACCGCGTGAGCGCCGGGGACACGCTGCTGGTACTCGAAGCGATGAAGATGGAGCACCCGATGCGCGCCACGGTAGACGGCGTCGTCACGGACGTCCGCGTCTCCGACGGAGAACAGGTGGAGGCGGGAGCGCTGCTTCTCGTGGTCGAGCCCGCGGAAGCGAACGACGCGCAGAAGGACACCGAGTAGAGGGGAGCGTCATGGCCGATCCGATCCGCATCGCGAACTGTTCCGGTTTCTTCGGAGATCGCCTCTCGGCGGCCCGCGAGATGGTGGAGGGAGGGCGAATCGACATCCTCACCGGCGACTGGCTCGCCGAGCTCACCATGCTGATCCTCGCGCGCACCCGCGTGAAGCGACCCGGCGGTGGCTACGCGCGCACCTTCGTGACGCAGATGGAGCAGGTCATGGGCACCTGCCTCGACAAGGGCATCAAGGTGGTGAGCAACGCCGGCGGTCTCGACCCCGACGGCTGCGCGGACGCCGTGGCCGAAGTCGCGAACCGGCTCGGCCTCCACCCGAAGATCGCCTACGTGCGCGGCGACGACCTGCTGCCGCGCATGGACGAGCTCATCGCAGCCGACCAGCTCATCCACTTCGAGACCGGTGAGCCGATCAAGGACGCCTCCGCGTTCCTCACGGCAAACGCGTACCTCGGTGGCTGGGGCATCGTCGATGCGCTCGACCACGGCGCCGACATCGTGATCACGGGCCGCACCACCGACGCGGCCGTCGTGTGCGGCCCGGCGGCGTGGCACCACGGCTGGAGCCGCACCGACTGGAACGCCCTGGCCGGCGCCGTCGTCGCGGGTCACGTGATCGAGTGCGGTACCCAGGCGACGGGTGGCAACTACTCCTTCTTCACCGAGGTTCCGGGCATGGCCCGGGTCGGCTTTCCGTGGGCCGAGATCGCAGAGGACGGCTCCACGGTGATCGGCAAGCACGCTGGGACCGGCGGCGAGGTGTCCATCGGCACCGTCACGTCACAGCTCCTCTACGAAATCGGCGGCGCCGAGTACTTCGGGCCGGACGTAACGACCCGCTTCGACACCATCGAGCTCGAGCAGCTGGGCGTGGACCGGGTGCGCATGTTCGGCACGAAGGGCGAGCCGCCGCCGGCGACGCTCAAGGTCTGCATCAACCGTCCCGGCGGCTATCGACAGGACATGAACGTCTGTTTGACCGGTCTCGACATCGAGGCGAAGGCGAAGCTCGTCGAAGAGGCGTTCTGGGCGGCCTGCCCCTACGGCCCCGAGGATTTCGCCAGTGTCGAGACCCGCATCATCCGCACGGACAAGCCGGATCCGCAGTCGAACGAGGAGGCGACCGCCTTCTTCAAGATCTCGCTCAAGGATCCGGACGAGAAGAAGGTGGGACGCGCCGTTTCGAACGCGATGATCGAGCTGGCCCTCGCCTCGATCCCGGGTTACACGAGCGTGGGCGGGGGACCCGCTGGCGGACGACCCTTCGGCGTGTACGAGCCGGCGCGTGTTCCGGCCGAGATCGTGCCCCAGGAGGTCGTGGTCCTCGGAAGCGAGGCGCGCGAAGTCTCCTCGGTCATCCCGAGCGCCGAAGTCGACGTGACGCCCACCCCCGGCGCGAAGACCCCCGCACCTGGGGGTCCGACGAAGCGCTTGCCCCTCGGCACCGTCTACGGCGCGCGCTCGGGTGACAAGGGAGGCAACGCAAACCTCGGCGTCTTCGCGCGCAGCGACGCGGCCTGGGCGTGGCTCGACGAGTTCCTCACCACCGAGAAGCTCAAGGAGCTGTTGCCCGAAGCCGCGGAACTCCCGGTGGATCGGCACCGGCTGCCCGCGATCCGCTCGCTCAACTTCGTGCTCCACGGACTCCTGCAGGAAGGAGTCGCCGCCTCGACGCGACAGGACGGGCAGGCCAAGAGTCTCGGCGAGTGGCTGCGCGCTCGCGTCGTGGATCTCCCCGAGGCACTGCTGCCTTGAGTTCCGCTCCCACGGAGACGGACGGCCGCATGCGCTTTCCGGGCGTGCGCGCCCCCAAGCCCCTGCTCTCGCGCGAGGCCGAGCGGCAGCTCAGCCCGCGCCAGCTCGAGCTGCTCGACGAGCTGGAAGCGAAGCTGCTCCGCGCTGGACTCGCGGACCTCACGATGGCGGAGATCGCGGCGTCCGTGAGCTGCTCGCTGCGAACCCTCTACGGAATCGCGCCCAGCAAGGACGAGCTGTTGATGACGATCGTGGATCGTCGTCTGCACCGCATCGGCCGCGCCGCGATCGAGGCCCTCGACCCGTCGCTGCCGCCGCTCGACGCGCTGCGCGCGTACCTGCAGGCCGCCAACGAGGCCGTTCAGCCGGAAGCGGTGGCCATGTCGGCCGATCTCGCAAAGGTCGCGGGGGCCGGACGCGTCGTCTCCGCCCACGAAGCCTATCTGATCGCAGTGACGCAGAGCCTGCTCGACCGCGCCGTCGCCGAAGGGCAGATTGCGCCGGTCGACACCGCGTCGGTCGCCCACGTGCTCGGAGGTCTCGGCGGAGAGTTTTCGCGGCCCGACGTCGCCGAAATCGCCCAGGCCTCGCCGAAAGAAACCGCCGACGCGATTTCCGAGCTCATCCTGAAGGGGTTGCTGGCGACGCGCTGACGCTCAGCAAGGCGCTCCACTCTCCCACGCCGCAGTGTCGGTCGCAGTCGTTCCGTCTTCCAGCTCGATCGGAGCTTCGAATCAGTGCGTTGCCGGGCAGTGGGTCCGGGCTCCCCGGATCTCGTTCATCGCAGTAGCATGGGGAAGGGAGTCGCGATCGAAGCGCCGAAGGCGACGCCCGAACGACGAGCGGCAGGAACAGGACAGGAGCAGGAATGGATCTCGATCTGAGCGAAGACCAGGAATTCTTCCGGGACACGACGCGGAAGTTCCTCGAATCGGAGATCCCGGTCGAACGCGTGCGAAAGCTCGCCGACGATCCCGGGGGATTCGAGCGCAGCTGGTGGCGTCGCGGAGCCGAGATGGGATGGACCTCGATGCTCGTGCCCGAGGAGTACGGGGGTGGCAGCCTGGCCGGCGAGGGACTGCTCGACCTCGTGATCGTCGCGGAGGAGATGGGACGTCTGGTGTCGCCGGGGCCACTCCTCGCGACGAACGTCGTGGCGTCGGCGGTGGCGGAGCGCGGGACGCCGGAGCAACAGCAAGCGCTGCTGCCGGCCATCGTATCCGGCGACGTGATTGCGACGTGGGCCCTCTGCGAGCCCGGCGGCCGCTGGCAGTCGGATGAGATCGGGGTCGAGGCCCTGGCGAAGGACGACGGATTCGTCATCCGCGGCAGCAAGGAGCCCGTCGAGGCCGGGGGGCAGGTCGACCAATTTCTCGTCACCGCCCGGACCGATGAGGGGCTCACCCAGCTCCTGGTACCCGCCGACGCCGACGGCCTGACCGTGACCGCCATGGAGAGCCTCGATCTCGTGCGCCGCTATGCTGCGCTTCGCTTCGAGGACGTCTTCGTACCGGCCTCGGCGGTGCTCGGTGAAGCGGGCAACGCAGCGGCGGACGTCGAGCGCCAGCTCCAGGTCGCGCTCGCGCTGCAGCTCGCCGAGACGGTGGGCGCGGTCGACCGCATCTTCGAAGTCACCCTCGAGTGGATGTTCGACCGCTTCTCGTTCGGCCGACCGCTGGCCTCCTATCAGGCACTCAAGCATCGCTTCGCCGACATGAAAATGTGGCACGAGGCAAACCAGGCCGCCGCCACCGGCGCGGCTTGTGCCGTGCAGAACCGGTCCGAGAACGCGCCGGCGGTGGTGAGCTCCGCCAAGTCGTACGTCGGCGATCACGCGACGTTCATCCTGCAGGAGTGCGTACAGATGCACGGCGGGCTCGGCGTGACCTGGGAGTACGACCTCCACCTCTACCTGCGGCGGGCCACGGTCAACGAGGTCCAGTACGGAACACCGCGCGAGCACCGCGAGCGCATCGCCAGACTGATCGGCATGGACGAGGAGACGCAATGACGGACACGAATCCGAACATCGAAGACGTCGAGGCATTCCGACTCCGCGCGCGCGCCTGGCTGCCGGACAACATGCCCCCGCGCCAGGAGGGTGTCGGTCACTTCCGTGACTTCGATCGCGGCCGCGAGCTTCAAAAGCGGCTCTACGACGGCGGCTTCGCGGGTGTGTGCTTCCCCGTCGAGTACGGCGGCCTCGGCCTCACGCTCGAACACCAGCAGGCGCTCGACGAGGAGACCATCGACTACGCGATGCCACTGGTGCTCAACGTCCCCACCTTCACCATCATCGGGGGCACGCTCCTCGAGTTCGGTACCGAGGCGCAAAAGCAGCGCTACCTCCCGCCGATCATCCGGGGCGAAGAGGTCTGGGTGCAGTTTCTCTCCGAGCCCACGTGCGGCTCCGACCTCGCCTCGCTCGCGATGCGCGCGACCCTGGACGGTGACGCCTTCGTTCTGAACGGCTCGAAGATCTGGAGCTCCGGCGCTCACGCAGCCGACTACGCGATCTGCGTCGCGCGTTCGAACTGGGACGTGCCCAAGCACGACGGAATCACCGTCCTGATCGTGAAGATCCGGCAGCCGGGCATCACCGTGGAACAGATCATCGATACGAACGGTGGCGACGAGTTCTGCCAGGAGTTCTTCGACGACGTCCGCATTCCCGTCGAGAACGTGATCGGCCCGGTAGACGGCGGCTGGACCGTGGTGCGGGGCCTGCTCGCCCACGAACGAAACGCGATGGGCAATGCCTCTCCGTTGTCGAGCGGACGGTGGTTGACACCTACCGAAACCGGACGCTCGGACCTGATGGAGCTCGCCATGACCTCCGGGCAGTCCGCGAATCCGGAGATCCGGCAGCTCGTCGCCGAGGACTACGCACTGCGGTACGTCCAGGACGAGACCACACGCCGTGTCGGCACGGGCATGGCGAGCGGTCACTTACCGCCCACTGCCGGCGCGCTGCTGCGACTGATGGGCGCGCGCGCCGGAGTGCGCCGCTCGGACATAGCGCTCACGATCGCCGGCTCGAGCGCTGCGGCCTGGCACACCGGCGACCCCGCTGGACAGATGGGCTCGCGCTACGTGGGCCGGCAGGCCGTCGAGATGGGCGGCGGAACCACCGAGATGCAACGCAACCTCATCAGCGAGCGGCTGCTCGAGATGCCGCGCGAGGTGGCGGCAGACCGGGGCGTTCCCTTCAACGAGGTTCGCCACAACGCCATGCCCGCGCGCGGCAACAAGGGCTAGGCGGCGCGCGCCTCCCCGGGTGTCAGCTTCGCGGGGCGAGCTCGAACAGCCAGAGAGAACCCGAAGTGACGGCCGCCGGGCCGATGTCCGCACCTCCCGCGTACTTCCGGCTGAGCTCGGCGGTCAGCGGTTCGAGCAGCCGACCCTCTTCGATGCGCACGAGGTCGCGCTCGTAGAGCTTGTCGTCGATTCGCAGGATGGCGCGCCCGTCGTTCAGCGCTTCGATGGGCCACTGCTTCCAGATCTTCCCCAAGGTGCTCGTCATGTAGCCGCAGGGAATGTAGATCCTGCCCGCGTGCTCGAGAATCCAGGTAGTGCGCGACCGGGGCGGGTCGACGAGCTGGAACTCCACCTCCCGGAGGTCGTGCGCGAAGGCCCAATCGGGCTCCGGGCCCGTGACGAGCTCGCCGCTGGAGAAGGGCCCCCCCGCGATGATCTCGAGGGGCCCATCCGCGAAACGGGCTCCGATGAACACGACCCCGAGCAGCACGATCAACGAGACGAACGAGCCCAGAGCGATTCGCAGAACAGTCTTCACGGTGATTTTCCTCCACCCCCGATGACGCCTTGTTCCTAAAACTTGTATCAGGCCGTCGCGAGCAGTTCTTTTCGATGTCGAACGCGACGCGCCTACGTCCCGGATCCCGCCCGACCCGTCTCAGTCGACGGGCGGAAGACCTTCGATGTCGATTCTCACGGGCCCGAGCATGTAGGGAAGCGGCATCCACTCGCACTCGAAGCCCGGTGCCAGTCGAGCCGAGCCGGGAGGGAAGAGGTCCAGAAAGCTCTCGACGGCGGACTGCGCTTCGAGGCGGGCCAGCGGAGCTCCGACACAGAAGTGCTGCCCGTAGCCGAAGGAGAGATGGGGAGCCAGATTTGCACGATCCACGCGGAACCGCTCCGCGTCCTCGTAGACCTCTTCGTCTCGGTTCGCCGATGCGACACCAACGACGACGCGTTGACCGGCCGCGAGCTTCACGCCCACAAGCTCCACCGCCCGCGTGCAGGTGCGAATCAGGTAGAGGACGGGCGGAGCGAGTCGCAGCGACTCCTCGATGGCAGCCGGAATCAACTCACGGTCCTCGAAGAGTGCCACGTAAAGATCCGGCGCCGAGAGGATCTCGAGCAGCAGATTGCCAATCAGATCGCGGGTGGTCGCGGTACCGCCGAGAACGAGGTTGAGAAGCACCATGCGCACGTTGGGAACGCTGCGTTCGATACCCTCCGCAGGCGCGGCCAGGATGCGCGAGATCGTGTCGTCCCCAGACCCCGCCCCCGCCAGGCACTCCTCGACCATTCCCTCGAGGTACTCGGTGAACTCGGGAAACGCGCCCGAGTAGCCCTCGCCGCGCTCCGTGCGATTGGTGACCGTGAGCTCGCTGACCATGATTTCCTCGGCCCACTCGGCGAGCTGCGCGCAGTCCGCCTTCGGCATGCCGAGCAGCCACCCGATGACCTGCGCCGTGATCGGAAGCGCGTACTCGCCGATCAGATCCCCTGAGCCGCGCTCCGCGATCGGCGCGATCAGCTCGTCCGTGGTGGCGCGTACGAACGGCCGGGCGCGCTTCAACACGCCCCCACCCTGCGCAGCCGTCGTCGCGAGCTTGCGCGCGGGCACGTGAACCGGCGGACCGAGCTCTCCGATGCTGGCGTCGCGCAGTGGGATCTCGAGTCCCGTGGGCCGCATGCCGCCCACGTTCGAGTAGGTCTCTTCGTCGCGCAGGATGGCGCGCGCCTCGGCGTAGTGGGAGACATAGACGAAGTCACCTCGGATGGGCGCGACGGCGCCCTGGCGCCGGAAGGCAGCCATCAGATCCCACATCTCGTGGGTCTGCGCGGAGTCGAAGACGTCGAAGTCGAGCTGCGGCACACCCGGCCCTTCCCTTTGCGTCATCCCGTGAGCTTCGGCAGGGACTCGGCGAGGGAGGCGAGCGACCACGTCTTCCCCTCACGCTCGAGCCCGGCGCCGCGGGTGGGCGGAGACACGACGTGGATGCGGTCGCCCCATACTTCGAAGACGTGTCCGGAGATCCCGCGCCCCGCGTCGGCGCACAGCGTGATCGCGAGGGGTGCCAGGTTCTCGGGAGACTGAATCCCGTACTCGGCGACCACCTCTGCTTCGCTCCCGCTGCCGGACTCGACGAGCTGCTCGATCCAGCTCTCGACCATGCGGGTGCGCGTCGCGTTGGGAGCGATGGCGTTGGACGTGACGCCAAAGCGCTCGAGCTCGCTGTGCAAGGTCAGCGTGAGCGCAAACACCGCGGCCTTGGAAGCCGCATAGGCGGCCACGTTCTCCGTGCCTTCCCAGAATGCTCCGGACGTGGTGTTCACGATCGCGCCGCGACCCTGCTCGCGCAGGATCGGTACTGCGCAGTGCGCGCAGTTGAAGGTCCCGCGCGCGTTGACGGCCATCACGCGTTCCCAGTCGGCGGGAGAGTGCGCT
>JABSQW010000659.1 GCA_013215605.1 Myxococcales bacterium | reverse complement strand
CGGTCCAGCGCATCGTGATCGACCTCCCCCGGGGTTCGCTGGCACTCGGGGCCGAGGGCGTGTGGCAGCGCGACTCCGTCGCCGACGACGTGACGTTCACGGGCGTCCGCTTCGAGGAGCCAGAGGGCGCCGACCTCGACCGGATCTGGGATCTCGTGTTCGCCAGCGGTCGCTCCCTCGCACGCTTCTTCTACGAGTGCACGGAGCTCCGCGAGCTGGGTATTGAGGAGGCCTTCGGAGTCGCGCAGGTCAGCCGGTACCGAGAGATCCCGGCCGGCCGCTACATCTTCCGCCAGGACACGCGCAACCCAGGCGAGGATTCGCTCTTCATCGTGATGAGCGGCAGCGTCGCCCTGCAGGTCCGCGTGCGCGGAGCGATCGAGACGGAGATCGAGCGGCTCGGAGTGGGCGAGTTGTTCGGCGGCACGCCGCTCCTCGCCGACGTCGACCACGCGGAGTCAGCGGTCGCCACGGTCGACACGCGCCTGCTCGAAGTCGACGCAACGGGGTTTCGACACCTGCGCCTCACGAAGCCCTGGCTCGGCTATCGCCTCGGCCAGGCGCTGATCCGCCTCTCGTCGCAGCGCCTGCAGAGGGTCGCCGCTCGCATCCGCGACGAGATCTAGTCCGGCTGGGCAGCCGGCGGGCAGAGCCCGCCTGCCAGGCTTCGCGTGCGGCTGGGTCGCGGGGCGCTTCACCCGTCAGCGCTTCGGGCGCCTGCGGGCCAGCGGCGGCTACCCTGTCGGTCGCTGGCGGTTCGAGATGGGCAGGGAGGCGCGGCATGCGGGGGGCGACGTGGGTCGGGTGACCTTTCCGCCGGGCTTTCTCTGGGGCGCGACCAGCTCCGCCGTCGCAATCGAAGGGGCGACCCGAGACGACGGACGCGAGGAGTCGATTTGGGATCGCTTCGCGCAGACCCCCGGCGCCATCCGCGGCGGCGACACGCCCAAACACGCCTGCAACTCCTATCGCCGGTTCTCGGAGGACGTGGATCTGCTGCGACAGATGGGGATGTCGAGCTACCGGTTCTCGATCGCGTGGCCCCGCGTGCTCCCGAAGGGCAGCGGTCCAGAAAATGCGGCGGCACTCGACGCCTACAGCCGTCTCGTCGACCTGCTGCTCGACGCCGATATCCGCCCGTTTCCCACCCTCTACGCCTGGGACCTCCCCCAGTTGCTCGAGCAGCGGGGGGGCTGGCCGCTGCGAGACACGGCAGGGCGCTTCGCCGACTACGCGGATGTCGTCGCCCGTGGCATTGGCGACCGGGTCGGCGACTGGGTGCTCTTCGACGAGCCCTTCGTGTTCACCACCGCGGGCTACGCCCTCGGAACCCACGCGCCGGGGCGCCGAGATCTCGACGCTTTCCTGCGCGCCACGCACACCGTGAACCTCGCCCAGGCAGAGGCTTTTCGGGCGATCCGCGCGACCCGCCCGGACGCGCGCATCGGCTCGGCACACCGGCTGAGTCCCTGTGAGCCCGCCGGCGACGCCGAGGGCGACGCGGCCGCCGCCGAGCGCTGGCACGCCTTCGCGAACCTGTGGTTCGTCGAGCCGGCTCTCGCGGGTCGCTACCCCGAAGCCTTTCCGTCCGGCGCCCCGCTCGAGCGAATGGGCGTCCGCGACGGCGACCTCGCGCTTCTCGAGGTACCCCTCGACTTCATCGGCGCGAGCGTCGATGCCCGGACGTTCGTGGAGCGTGCCACGGACGATTCGTTTGGAATTGGCGCGCGACCGACACGCCGGGCGAGCAGCCGCGACCGGACGGATGCGGGCTGGGAGATCTGGCCGCGTGCCCTTCGCGACGCGATCCACGACCTCGATCAGCGCTACGAGTCACCGGTCATCGAAGTCACGTCGAACGGCTGCGCGTATGCCGACGTCCCCGACGAGACGGGCCACGTCCACGATCCGCGCCGCATCGATTACCACCGCGGCTACCTCGAGGCCCTCGCCGAGGCGATCGACGCCGGAGCGGCCGTGCGCAGCTACCACGTCGGGTCCCTGCTCGATGGATTCGAGTGGGCCGACGGATACACTCTGCGCCGCGGACTCGCACACGTCGACTTCCCGACGGGGGCAAGGACGCTCAAAGAATCGGGCCACTTCATGACGCGCGTCGCCGCTGAGAACGGCTTCGAGACGTGAGCCGCCGGCCACCCGCTGGCGGGCCGATGGAGCCCGGCAGCCCAGTAGCAGCAGCAGCCCAGCCGGAGAGAACGACTTGGAAGACCGACTGCTGTTCCTGATTGGATCCCCGCGCTCCGGGAGCACGCTGCTGTCGCGCATGATTGGCGCGCACTCGGAGATCCACGCGCCGTCCGAGCCCCATCTCATCACGCCGATCGCCCACCTCGGCTATTTCGCGAGCGTCGAGAAGGCCCCCTACGACCCGATCATCACGCGAGCCGCGATCCAGGAGCTCATCGGACAGCTGCCCGGTGGCGAGGACGACTACCTGCGCGCGCTGCGCTCCTACACGGACGCGGTGTACGAATCGCTGGCCGGTCCCTCCGGCCGGCTGCTGCTGCTCGACAAGACCCCCGCCTATGCTCTGGTCCTCGACTTTCTGGTACGCCTCTACCCGAACGCGCGCTACGTCGTATTGACGCGCAACCCGATGGCCGTGTGGTCGTCCTTCGTGCAGTCGTTCTTCGATGGCGACCACGCGGTTGCACACGACCACAATCCGCTGATGGAGCGTTACGTCCCCGCCGTGGCGCGCTTCGTGCGCGAGGCGAAGGTGCCCCTGTGCCACGTGCAGTACGAAGAACTCGTGACGCAGCCGGAGGTCCAGCTGCAGCGGATCTGCGACCTCATCGGCGTCGGCTTCGAGCCCGGCATGGTCGAGTACGGAAAGCAGCCCGACAGCCGCGGTCAGGACGCCCGCGGCCTCGGTGATCCGGTCTCCGTGGCCCGGGAGTCCCGACCCACCACGAAGTCGCTGTCGCGCTGGACCGAGACCATGGCGGGCGACGCGAGCAAGGTCGAGCAGGCGCGGCAGATCCTCGCCCGACTGGCCGATGAGGACCTCGTCACCTGGGGCTTCGGTCGCCGCGACCTCGAGGAGCAGCTCGACTCCGTCCCGGCGGTGGGGGGCGCAAAGGCGCGGGGGCTCTCCCGTTACGCCCTGGAGCGCCGCTTGGTGGTGGCACTCCGCCGCAACATCCATCACAACGCCCTGGGGCGACTGGTCCGCAAGCTCCGCCACGCCTGCGACATCCTGCTGCGCTGAAGGCCAGAGACGGGCCCGTGCAGCGCTGCCAGCGCGCTGCTATTCTGCCCAGATGATCCTGGACAATCTTGCGCACGTCTCGGTCGAGGCCCCCAGCTACGAGCCGCCCTCCTTCGAAGTGATCTCGCTCGACTGCGAAATCACCTCCTACGCGCCGGACGGGGATCAGCCGCTCTTCTAGGCCACAAGGCCCGGCTCCCCCGCCTCGATGCTGCGTCGCTTCTTCACCGCTCTCAAAGAAGTCGTACGCCGTTACTTCGTCGCCGGAATTCTGCTCTTCGCTCCGCTCGGGATCACGGCCTGGGCGATCGGCTCGATCATCGTCTGGCTGGACAATCTGCTCCTGCCACGACTGATCAAGCTCGTCGTTCCGGGGATCGACGAGCCCCCGCCCGTCCCACTGATTGGGATGCTCTTCACCTTCCTGGTGATCCTCCTGATGGGCGTCGTCGCGCGCCATCTGTTCGGCGGCGAGTTCCTGCGCATCGGGGAACGGTTGCTCGCGCGGATTCCCGTCGCGCGCAGCATCTACAGCGGCGTGAAGCAGCTCGTCGAAGCGATCTTTCTGCCCGGCCATCAAGCCGGGCGCTTCAACCGCGTCGTGATGATCGAGTACCCGCGCAAGGGCATCTACGCACTGGCCTTTACGACCGGTACTGCGCGCGGCGTCGTCCAGGACCTCACCGAAGACACGATGATCAACTGCTTCCTGCCCACGACGCCGAATCCGACGTCCGGCTACTACCTGCTCGTACCCGAAGGCGATCTCATCGAGGTCGACATCACGGTGGAAGACGCCTTCAAGCTCGTGATGTCGGCCGGGCTCGTGGCGCCCGACGCACACCCGAACCCCGATTCCGACAGCGCGGAAGAGGCCGTGTCGGCGCCCGCGCTGCCCATCCGCAACTGACGGAAGGTTCGCTGGCCGCCTATTCGGCGGCGGCGGCGGGGTCTGCGATCGCGAGCCGGGTCACCAGGCCGCGGAAGCCCGCATGGCTCAGCAGCCCCAGCGTGTTGCCCTCCTCGACCATGGCCAACAGCTCGGGGTCTTCGAACACCTCCTTGAACTCCTCATCCTCGCGGAGCCCGCGGATCCGTGGGCCCACCTCGCGTAGGACCTCGCCGGCGGCGGCGCGGAAGGCACCCGGGTCGCCCGCGGACGCCTCGTTGACGAGACCGAGCGTCACGAACTCCCCGCGCACCTCGGGATCGAACGAGAAGTCGATGAAGCTCGCCTGATCGAGCGCGATGTCGACCGACCCGTACTCGACGTAGCTCCAGAACATGCGGTCATCGCGCAGCGCTGCGAGATGGGGATGCCCGAGCACGCGCATGAGGCTCGTGAGCGACTCCCCGGGCCGAGCCGCTACGCTCGCCGCCAGGCGCCCGGCCGAGCCG
>JABSQW010000066.1 GCA_013215605.1 Myxococcales bacterium | reverse complement strand
TCGACGTGTTTCTCGAGAAGACCGGGCACACCACGTTCGAAGAGCTCTACCAGCGAGCCCGCGAGCAGGCGTCCAACATCGGGTACACGACCGTCTACCGCACCATGAAACTGCTCTGTGAGGCCGGGCTGGCTTCGGAGCGCCACTTCGACGACGGCATCACCCGCTACGAGATCGCCCACGAACACCACGACCACCTGGTTTGCACCCGCTGTGGGACCATCGTGGAGTTCGAGTGCGAGATGATCGAGAAGGCCCAGGACCAGATTGCCAAGCGCTACGGCTTCCGGATCCTGCGCCACCGGCATGAGCTCTACGGCCTGTGCGAGAACTGCCAGAGCGCTAATGAAGGGCTCCCGACCGAGTTCAGCTGATCTCGCACACGCTCCAAGTATCCAGAAAAAATACGGTTTCTCCCCCCGCTCTCCCTCTCCACAATCTTAGATGAAAATGACTTTCAAAATCAGGACAACCGGAGTATGTTTCGGTTTTTACGAATACGATTTTTATTTTCAAGATGTGGGGAGCTTCTCGTTGCGTTTGCAAAATCGTTCGAAGTTTCAGGCGCTCACGAGACGTTGCAGCAGGGGTGCGATCGCCTTTGCGGCTTGGTTGTTGTGCGTCAACGGAGTCGCTCAGGCGGCGGATGCCGACGCGGATCAGGACGATCGCATCACTCGCTTGGAGGCCACTGTCGAAGCCCTGACCGACGAACTCGAGAAGGCGGTTTCCGGTGCCGTGGTGCCTGACAGCGATGGAGCCAGCTTCTACGGACTCGGCCCCGCGGCCTCGAAGGTCTACGAGATCGACCGCGGGCTCTCGATCGGGGGCTACGGCGAGGCCTACTACTCGAAGAAGCTCGGTGACGACACGAACTCGGAAAACGACATCACCGACTTTTACCGCATGGTCTTGTACGCCGGTTACAAGTTCAACGACTGGATCGTGTTGAACTCCGAGATCGAGTTCGAGCACGGCGGCTCGGCGGCAGGCGGCTCGGTCGGGGTCGAGTTCGCGACCCTCGACTTCATGCTGCGGGACTGGGTGAACGTGCGGGCCGGCCTGATGTTGGTTCCCATGGGGTTCATCAACGAGATGCACGAGCCCGTGACCTACTTCGGGAACTTCCGGCCGCGGGTCGAGCAGACCATCATTCCGTCCACCTGGCGCGAGAACGGAGTGGGCCTGTACGGGACCCTGGCCGAGGGGCTCACCTACAAGCTCTACGCGATGAACGGCTTCGAGGGCGCCGACTTTCGGGGCCAAGACGGTTTCCGCAAGGGTCGCCAGAAGGGCGGCAAGGCCATCGCCAACAACGGTGCGCTGGTCGCGCGTGTCGACTGGACGCCCAGCGATGCCTGGGACCTTGGGGCCTCGTTCTACTACGGCGATTCGGGGCAGGATGATGCCGATCTCGGTGGCCTGGCTCTGACCACGACGATCTGGGACGTCCACGCCCAGTACCAGGGCCACGGGGCCCGGGTGCGCGGATTGGTGACGGGCTCGAACCTCGATGGTGCTGCTGATCTCAATGCACGCGTCTTTGCTGTCTGTGGTGGCGTTGTGACGGATAAGTGCAAAGACCCGAACAACGCCAAACAGATGCTCGGCGCCTACGGGGAGATCGGCTACGACGTCATGCAGTGGATCCGCCCGGGCAGCAGGCAGAGCCTCGAGCCGTTCTACCGCTTCTCGTACCTCGACCTGCAGCACGAGATGGATGGCGCCGATGTGGCGAATTCCAAGTACAAGGACATGCACTATCACACGGTGGGGGTCTCCTATAAGCCGATCCCCCAGGTGGTGGTAAAGCTCGACTACCGGAACATCTCGTCGGCAGCGGGCGACGATTCCTACGCGGATGAATTCAACGTCGGTATCGGCTTTGTCTTCTAGGATCGGATCGGGCTGGGTCGGAGGTGTACTTCTGGCCCTGATCGCGTGGGCGGGTGCCGCTACCCCTGCCTACGCCAAGGTCTTCGCCAGCCGCTCGGAAGCGGTAGCGGAGGCCTTCGCCGTTGGGGACGAGATCGAATCCTCGACCCACCTGCTGACCGACGAGCAGGTGGAGCGGGTTCAGGAGCTGTCGAGGGAACGCGTGGAGAACCGCCTGGTACGGATCTTCACGGCTCGCACCAAGGGCGAGGTTTCCGGCTATGCGCTGGTGGATCTCCACCAGGTCCGCACGTTTCCCGAGGCCTTGATGGTGGTTCTGAGCCCCGAGGGCGTGGTGCGGTCCGTGCGGGTGTTGGCATTTCACGAGCCGCTCGAGTATCTCCCCATCGAGCGCTGGTATCGTCAGTTCGACACTGCGTCTCTCTCCTCGGCGCTCGGTGTGGGGAGGGATGTCCATGCCGTCGTCGGAGCGACGCTCTCGACCCACGCTGCTGCAGGGGGCGTGCGCAGGGCGCTCGCCCTGTACGAAGTCTTGATCCAGGGCGGGCACTGACCTTTTGCGCTTCGTGATCACCGGCGAGTGGAACCGCAACCGGCTTCTCCAGACCATCGTGGCGCTCTACGCGCTGTACGTTTCGGGCCTGTGGATCACCAACGCGTTGCTCTACTTCGCGAAGATGAGCCTCACCTACCAGTCGGTGGTGGAGTACTACCTGGGCTCCGAGGAACGCTTTCTCTCGCCGCGCAGCTACCAGGGATTGCTCGAAGTCTCCCACTTCCACCTGTTCGCTATGGGGATGTTGCTGCTGGTGCTCACCCACCTGGTGCTGTTCATCCCCCTGCGCAATTCCGTGAAGGCCTGGCTGGTGGTGGTCCCTTTCTTCTCGGCATTGCTCGACGAGGGGGCGGGCTGGTTGGTGCGCTTCGGTCATCCGTGGTTCGCTTATGCAAAGATCGCGGGCTTCCTTCTACTGCAGACGAGCCTCGCACTGCTCGTCATCTTGTCACTGCGGGTCGTCTTCGGAGGCAATCAGGGGCGCAACTACGCGGGGGACCCCGTACCGAATCCCGGCCCGTGAGAATTCGCCTGCTCGCGGCGTCGCTCCTGCTGGCACTCAGTTGTGCGTCGGGCGGCTCCACCACCGCGCCGGCATCCGCCCCGAAACTCGTGAGCGACGGCCGGCTCGCGATGGGCACCGTGCTCGAAATCACGGTGGTGGAAGAAGAAGGCGCCGATGCGGAGGCGCGCGAGATCATCGACGAACTCTTCGAGAAAATCGCCGAGATCGAGGGGAAGATCAGTTCGTGGGATCCCGAGAGCGACGTCAGTCGCCTCAATCGCGAAGCCCATCGCGCGCCTCAGCAAGTCGCGGAGGATGTGAGCGCGGTGCTCTCGCAATCGCTCGTCTACACGACGGTCACGCGCGGGACGTTCGATGTGACCATCGGCCCGCTCGTGGAGCTCTGGATCGACGCGGCGCGCACGGGGGTCCCGCCGACACCGGAAGAGCTCGACCGCGCGCGCGAACTCGTCGGGGCCGGCTACGTGCGCGTATACGGAGACGGGCGGGTGAGCTTTGCGCGCGAGGGAGTTGCGATCGATCTGGGGGGTGTTGCCAAGGGCTACGCACTCGACCAACTCGTGCCGAAGCTCCGCAAACTCGGCATCCGCAGCGGACTGCTGAGCTTCGGTCAGAGCAGTACGTGGGCGCTGGGCGCGCCGCCCGGCGCCCACGGCTGGCGCTTGCTCGTCCGGGGTCCCGCGTCGTCCGCGGTGGGGCTGGTGACGTTGCGCGATCAAGCGCTCTCGGTGTCGGGGAGCCTGGGCGAGTTCGCTGTGATCGAAGGCGTCGAGTACGGGCACATCCTCGATCCGCGCACGGGGATGCCCCTCACCCGTCGCCGTCAGGCCGTGGTGGTCGCCAGGAGTGCCTCCCTCGCCGAGGCGCTCAGCAAGGCCCTCCTGATCGCCGGAGAGGAGGAGGGAATCGCCATCGTCGAGGCCCAGCCGAACTGCGAAGGCATGCTCGCAGACGAGGACGGCACGATCACGACCACCAGCGGCTGGCCGGCGGCGGTCGACTTCGAGCCCCTCGAGCCGGAGTCTGAAACTCAAGTGCGCTGACGGCGCTTCCGAAATCAGGGCATGGCGATCAGCGAACTCGAGTGCCCGGTCTGCAGCGCCGATATCCCCCTGAACGGCGATGAGAAGAAGCGCGACGAAATCCTCTGCGTCTTCTGCGCCTCCCCCCTTCGCCTGACGGAAGACGTCGAGTCCGAAGCGACCGTGGAATTCGAAGAAGACTTCTAGCGGTCGAGGAGCGTCCTCAGGGTTCGAAGTCGAGCAGGCGGTCCTGGATGTCCTTCAACCGGGGGGCGCTGCGATCCTTGTCGGAGAGGATCGGGGACTCGATGGGCCATGGGATGCCGAGGTCGGGGTCGTTCCAGAGGACGCTGAGTTCGTCGCCCGGGTGGTAGAACTCCGTGCACTTGTATTCGACCTGCGCGGTCTCGCTCGTGACGCAGAAGCCGTGGACGAGACCCGGAGGAGCGTACAGCTGCTTCTTGTTCTCGGACGAGAGCAGGGCGGCGAAGTACCGACCGTAGCTGGGGGATCCGCGCCGAGCATCGACCGCGACGTCGTAGATCTCGCCCTCGATGGCGCGGATGAGCTTGCCCTGGGCTCGCGGGTGCTGGGCGTGCAGTCCGCGCAGGGTTCCGCGGACGGACGACGAGTGGTTGTCCTGCACGAAGGTGAGCGGGATGCCGTTCTCGCGGTATCGCTCGGCGTGGTACGTCTCGAGGAAGAAGCCGCGCACGTCACCGAACACGTCGGGCTCGATGAGGACCACGCCCGGGATGGGGGTTTCGATGAACTTCACGGTCGGCCGTCCTCTAGTGCCAGCTTCAGCAGGTACTGGCCGTAGGCGGTCTTTTCGAGCTCCGTTCCGAGTCGTTCGAGCTTGCTGCGGTCGATGAAACCCTGGCGGTACGCGATCTCTTCGAGGCAGGCGATCTTGAGTCCCTGGCGTTCCTCGATGGTTTCGACGAAGTTCGAGGCTTGGAGGAGCGACTCGTGGGTGCCCGTGTCGAGCCACGCGAAGCCGCGCCCGAGTTGCTCGACGTGGAGATCGCCGAAGCCGAGGTACACGATGTTGACATCGGTGATCTCGAGTTCGCCGCGAGGACTCGGCTCGAGGTCGGCCGCGATGTCGACCACGCGGTTGTCGTAGAAGTAGAGACCGGTCACCGCGTAGCTCGAACGCGGATGCGCGGGCTTCTCCTCGATCCCCACCACCTTGCCCTCGGGACCGAACTCGACCACGCCGTAGCGCTCGGGATCTTTCACCCAGTAACCGAAGATGGTGGCGCCCTGGGTCCGGTGTGCGGACCGCTGCAAGATGGCGCCGAGGCCCTGTCCGTAGAAAATGTTGTCGCCGAGGGCGAGCGCAACGCTGTCGCTGCCCAGGAAATCGCGCCCGATGATGAACGCTTGCGCGAGCCCGTCGGGGCTCGGCTGCTCGGCGTAGTGGAGGTCGATCCCGAGGTCCGAACCGTCGCCGAACAGCCGGCGAAACGATGGAAGATCCTCGGGCGTCGAGATCAGCAGGATCTCGCGAATCCCCGCCAACATGAGCGTCGACATCGGGTAGTAGACCATCGGCTTGTCGTAGATCGGGAGCAGCTGCTTGCTCAGGCCACGTGTGATGGGATGCAGGCGCGTTCCCGATCCGCCGGCGAGGATGATGCCCTTCATGGGTAGAAGATAGCGCCAGCGGTCGACTCCCGTGGAACTTGGGGGGAAACTTGGGGACGTTGGTACTCCCCGGTCTGGTCGTTGCAGAACCGGCACGTCGCGGTCGGGAAGTACCAACGTCCCCAAGTTCCACGTCAGTCGACTGCTGGCGCGCGATATCCCAACACCCTCAACCGCTCGAGATCCGATTCACTCCAGGGTTCGATACCCGAGCTGCCGCCCCCCTTCGACGCCTCCCGCCGGTCCTCGAGCCGAAGATAGGTGTCGAGGTCCTGGCGCAGCTGGCGCTTCGCGAGGGCGCGTTCATCCGTCTCTCCGAGGGGGCTCGCGTCGAGGGTGTCGCGCACGTCGAACAGCTGCACGGCGCCGGTCGCCCGGTCCAGCACGAGCTTGTACCCGTCGCCGTAGACGGCTCGATGGCTGCCGTTCTCGGCGTAGACGCGTTCCGGCGGGTCGAAGAGCCGCCCCCCGCGAAACTCGGGAGGACGGTCGAAGCCCGCGAGCTCGAGCAGGGTGGGGGCTACGTCGACGTGCTGGGTCGTGTGCGCGATGAGCCGGCCGGGCTCGAGCAATGGCGGGTACACCAATACGAGCGGCGCGAGGACGAGCTCGCCGTACACCGTGGTTGCGTGGCCGAGGCCGCCGTGCTCGAGAAACTCCTCGCCGTGGTCCGACGTCACGGCGACGATCGTCGTGTCGCCGATGCCCGCGGCATCGAGCGCGTCGATCAGTCGGCCGATCTGCGCGTCCACGTAGGCGATACCGGCGTCGTAGTGGGCAATCGTCGAGACGAGGTCCGCGCGTGCGAGCCCTTCGCCGCGCCCGTAGCTCTCGACGGGCGGCTCGTCCGTCTCCGGGGCGAAGCGAGCCGTGAACGCGTCGGGTTGTACGTACGGCTGGTGGACGTCCATGTAGTGGATGTAGAGGAAGAAGGGTCGCTCGGAGTCGCGCTCGCGAAGCCATTCGAGGGCGTGCTGCGTGATTTCTTCGCCTTCGGCGCTGCGATCCCCCGGCCAGTGGCGACTCGTCGCGAATCCCTGGGTGAAGCCCGTGTGGCGCGTGAGAAACGGATTCGAGATGAATCCCGCCGTCGCGTAGCCCGCGTGCTCGAACGCCTCCGCGAGGAACACCAGGTTCTCGGGGTAGTGGGGTCGCTTTTCCATGAATTGACCGAGGCGGCGGTGGACGAAGCCGTGGTCGGCGGGCAGCCGCGACGTCAGCAGCGATACGGTCGACGGAACCGTCTGGCTCGCGTGGGTGACGTGGTGATCGAAGACCAGGCCGCGCCGTGCGAGTCGGTCGAGGGCGGGCGACGTGCCGCGCTCGTACCCGTACACCCCGAGGTGATCGCGTCTCAGCGTGTCGACGACGACGAGCAGGACGCTCGGCGGCGGCGGCGATGCGCACGCCGCGGCGAGCAGCGCAATCGCGGCGACCCGAAGAAGAAGTACCCGACGAGCCGACCGCGCAGAGCTTTCGATCGCGCGCATCGGCGCCCCGCTACGGGAGGAAGTCCTTTCTCTGGGAGAGCTTCTTCGGCAGGTATTCTTCGATCACGTAATTCAGACCCCATTTCGCGAGTGCCTGCTGCTCCGCGCGCACGCCCATCTTGAGCAGCTGCTCGATCGCCTTCTGCCACGGCTTGTGGGCCTTGAAGAAGGGATCGTTCTTGAGGGCGTCCTTCGCACGCTTGACGTCGACGTCGTGCAGCGGGTGCGTGGGCAAATCGTAGTCGATGATGTCCTGCGGCGTCACGCCGAGAAAGCTCGCCTGGGGGACGCAGAAGAACTGCGAGAGGTGCGCGGCATTCCCCGATCCCACCTTGAGCGTCCGGTAGATGTTCGAGATCCCGTACGGGTCGCAGTCGACGAAGGCGTAGACGGGAATCTTGGACTCGTCCGAGAGCTTGCGGATGAAGCGCCGCGTCGCCCGCGTCGGCACGCCCGCCATCGATATGAGGATGCAGTTCGAAGTCTGCCAGAACTTGTGGCTCTGCAGTCGCTGGAACACGCCGCCCGTTTCGATCGCGAGGATGAACTTAGCGTTCGTCTCGAACGACAGCTGCTCGACGCTCGACGGGATCGAGTAAGCGCCGGAGCCAAAGCGCGTGCAATCGATGCGCTCGACCTCGCCCGTCTCGCGATCGGGGTCGAGCACGATCAACTGCCCGGCTACCGCGCCACCGTGCTCGTCGGGGACGAAGCGCAGCTGCTCGCGTGAGACCCCCCGCATCGAGAACATCGCCTCGATGTCGTCCATCACCGAGTCGGACTCGTTCTGCTCGTCGAAGCGCGCTTCCTCCCAGTTCTTGCTCTGGTAGTAGGCGTCTCGTTTCGTCGCGAAGTCCCTCGATTCCACGAGCTCCTTCGAGAGGCCCATCATCCTCAGCGTCTGCGCGAAGCTCTTGACCGTGTTGACGGTGAGCGTGCGCACCTTCTTCGCCTTGCCGATCTCGAAGTACCCGCGCTTCGTCGAGTAGGAGACGTTCTTCAGCGAACGGATCGGGAACGCGAGGTCGGGCTTTCTCTTCTTCTGGATGTTTTTGTGGACGTCATTCGCGGTGTTGCAGATCAGGTCGATCGTGAGGCTGTCCATGCGTGCGTTGCGCTTCGCGGCCTCGCTGCTCGCGCGCGGAGCCTTCCGCTTCGAGGCCTTCTTGCGAGCGGTTTTCTTGCCCGTCTTCTTCGCAGCCGCCTTCTTCTTCGCCGGGGCCTTGCGCGCGGATTTTTTGTTCTTGGTCTTTGCACGTGCTGCCATGGTCACATCTTCCGGCTCTTCTCGAGCACGTCTGTCAGGTTTCTGACGATCTTCTTCGTGTGGGCGTCGTTCAAGCCGAGGATCTGCTGAAGACCGACGGCAACCTGCGGAATGTACTTCTCGATGTAGGCGCGCTTCTTCGCCTCGTCGGACTCGCGGCGTCGCTTGCGGATGTGGCTTGCGACGCGGCGCCCGCACTCCTGGAGGCCGAGGCGGATCTCCTTGATGATCTCCGGGTAGTGGGCGATGGCCTCCTTGCTCTCCGATGTAAACGGCACCCAGACACTTGCAATGTGAACCATCGCGAGCATCGGCCCGACCGGAAGCGCGCCACGCGGCTGTTGCATCTGATAGCTCTTCCAGTCGGTGGCGATCACCGCCTTCGTCACCGCGCACGCGCCCTGCTGGTACTGGAGGGGGACCCGGTTCGCGTACCGATACAGCGAGATGCTGTCCTCCGACGACATATCGCCCCCGTAGGCGAGTCCGACCTCGACGAGGAAGGGATTGCCGCGGTAGACCGTAGCGCGGCGCGTCACCGAGGTGTAGAAGTCTGCGTCGACCTCCGCCCGGAGCGCGCGCTCGATCAACGTTTCGCCGATGGGCGCGATGCAGTCCATCGGCGGCGCCATGATCTTCGCGCGCTGAATCGCGGCGTGGATCTTCTCTGCGCTCTCGCGACTGATCTCACTCGGGCGGCGAGACGTGGCGACGCCCGCCGAATCACAGATCTCCGTGGCAGTGCGCTGTGACACGCGGCTGAAGTCGCCCGTGAGGCACGACCGCACGTTCCGCGCCTGGGTATCGCGAAACATCTGCATGAGTACGCCGAGTTCGACGCCGTACGGGTGAGGCTTGATCTCCGCCGTTTCGGGCGGAATTTCCTTGCTGACGCGCGGAAAGACGTGCTCCGCACCGAACTCCTCGGCCTTCGGCGGGACGTAGGTGATCTCGGCGTGGGGATTCGCGAGTGAAATCTGTCGGATGTAGGCGTCGACCGAGTGCTGACCGCCGCGGTAGTTGCCTTCGAGTTCGATCTCGACACGCGTGCCGTGCTTCACATCCCACTTGACGACTTCGTCGCGTTTCACCTTCGGCTCGTTGCGCTTCGTGTCGATCACGACTTCGAGCTTGCGGGTGTCCTTCCGGGGGCCCGTGCGCGTGGTGACGACGATCGGCTTTCCCGTGGTGAGCAATCCGTACATCCCCGCGGCGCTGATGCCGATGCCCTGCTGTCCGCGGCTCTGGCGGAGCCGGTGGAACTTCGAGCCGTAGAGCAGGCTGCCGAAGATCTTCGGCACCTGGCTATTTACGACCCCGGGGCCGTTGTCCTCGATGGCGATTCGGAAGCGCGTCTCGGAGATCTGGACGATCTCGACCCGCACGTTGGGCAGGATGCCCGCCTCTTCACAGGCGTCCAGAGCGTTGTCGACACCCTCCTTGACCGTCGTCAGCAGTGCTTTTGAGGGATTGTCGAAGCCGAGCAGGTGTCGGTTCTTCGCGAAGAACTCGGACACCGAGATGTCGCGCTGGCCCTTGGCGAGCTCACTCGCACTCTTCTGCGCGCGCGCCGCCGGCTTGGCTTTGGCTCGGCTGCGCTTGGTCTTGGCGACCTTGCGTTTCGGTGCTTTCGCCACCTTGGGACGTTTCCCTCGCGCCCTCGAAGCTCCCGAACGAGAACTGCGAGAGTTTGCCTTCGATGCGGCCATGTGAGGACCCCCCTTCGCCATGGTCGGACGCCGCGATGGTCCACACGCCCGTGACCGGGTCAAGGCGCGTGGTGCAATCGGCCGGAGGATAGCGGGGAGGTCGGCGTTGCCAGAGCGGCGTGGGCGCGCGACGTGGCGTCAGCCGAAGTCCCGGTAGGGCGTGTTGCGGAAGTTTCCGCAGAGCTTCACCCGTCCGGTCTTCAACATGTGGCAAACGGTGGCGACCACTTCGCGCTCGTTCTCGGCGACTTCGCTGACCGCGCGCACGAGCTCGAGAAGCGTGACCTGCTCCGGCTCCTCGGCGTCGAGCGGCAGCTCGATCATGGGTGCGCGTGCGGCGGACGTTCTCATTGGGGTCCCTTCGATGCTCAGCACTCGAAGGGAGAAGGAGCATGAATCGTGCCATTCAGTCTGCATCGCGGTGGTTTCCCGCAACCCGTAGAAACACGGGTAGTTACGAACTGCGCTCGAGGAGGGGGCGCGCGTGAACGCGCTCGGACGCGGCCAAAAGGTGACGAAAAACGGCCACCGAGCGCCAACTTTCGTACTCGCCGAGCGAGTTTTCTGTGACGTGGATCACAATCTCGAGAATGAATTCGCGCCGTCGTCGCGAAACGAGAGCGCCTCGGCGACGGCCCTGGGGCCGGTCCTCGGTTCGCCCGCGAGGTCTGCGATCGTGCGCGCCACCTTGAGTGCGCGCCGCGCACTGCGCGCCGAAAGTCGCAGGCGGTCGACCGCGCGACCCAGGAGCTGGCGCGCTTCGGGGGTCGCGGCCACCGAGGTGTCGAGGAGGGCGTCCGGCAGGTCGGCGTTCAGTGGAGCCGCACGAGTCCCGGGCGGCGCCCGGCGCCGCTGTGCAGTCCGCGCGTGCGCGATCCGCGCCGCGACCTCGCCGCTCGAGTCCCCGGTGGAGCTGGAGTCGAGCTGCTGCCACGGCACGGCTCTTACGGCGACGAGCAGATCGATGCGGTCGATCAGCGGGCCCGAGATCCGCTCCTGGTAGCGCGCAACGCGCCCTTCGTCACACCGGCAATCGCGTTGCTCGCTCCCCAACCAACCACACGGACAGGGATTCGCGGCGGCCACCAGCTGAAAGTGCGCCGGGAACACGCACGAGTGGCGCGCCCGCGCGATGACGATCTGCCGCTCCTCGAGCACCTGGCGCAGCGCCGCGAGGCTGCGGCGGTCGAACTCCGGCAGCTCGTCGAGGAAGAGGACCCCCCGGTGTGCCAGCGATATCTCACCGGGGCGGGGTGGGTTGCCACCTCCCAGCAGACCGGCCGCGCTCGCGGAGTGATGGGGTGCGCGAAAGGGGCGCAGCCATTTCACCGGGGCACCCTCGCTGACGAGACCCGCGGCGCTGTGGATGAGCGTCACTTCGAGGGCTTCGTCGAAGTCGAGCTCCGGGAGAACGGAGGGCAGGCGCCTGGCGAGCATGGTCTTGCCGCAGCCCGGAGCGCCGCGCAGAAACATGCCGTGTCCCCCGGCCGCAGCGATTTCGAGCGCGCGCTTCGGGGTCTCCTGGCCGCGGACGTCGACGAGATCGGGATGGCCGCCCGATCCGTCCGGTCGGGCCACCGGCCGGGCGGGTTGCAGTCGCTCTCCCTCTCCGAGGTGCGAGACGACCTCACCGAGACCCCCCGCCGCGAACACCTCGACCCCCGGCGCCAACGCGGCCTCCGCGCCGTTCGCTCGCGGGACCACGACGCGCGTGCAGCCGGCGTCGCGCAGCGCAAGGGTGAGGGCGAGCGCTCCATGCACCGGGCGCAGTCGACCGTCGAGGGCGAGCTCGCCCAACAGGCCGAGATGCGCCAGTTCCTCGGACTCGAAGACCCCCTCGGCCGCGAGGATGCCGACGGCGATGGGCAGGTCGAGTCCGGCACCGCCCTTTCGCAGACTCGCCGGGGCGAGATTCACGGTTACCCTTCGGCCGGGGAACGTCCGGCCGATGCCCGAAATGGCTGCGCGCACCCGCGTCGCACTCTCGCGCACGGACGCTTCGGGGAGCCCGACGATTTCGACACAGGGAAGCTGCGAGCTGATCCGGACCTCGACTTCTACGGCGAAGCCATCGACGCCCAGAAGAGCACCGCCCAGGAGGCGAGACATGCAGGGGAACCGCGGGACCGGGTTCGAGGGGCAGAAGCAAACGAAGGCAGGACCCCACAGGGATGGAGCCCTGCCTTCTACTCTTGAAGCAGCCCACCAGGGGGCGTTCACCTTTAGAAGTGTCCGTCGAAGACCCGATGTGTCAGCCGGCGCACCCAGAAATCCAGAAAAACCTGAAAAAATCCCCTAGCGGTCCCCCAGGTACGCGATTTTGTAGGATTTTTCGCCACATTCCTGGGATGGCAATGTTCGCTATGAAAGACCACCCGAAGCATCGGAGGAGAGAGGCGACATTCATGCGCGTCCCCCAGACCTGGCAGTCTGCTGCACTCACTGCGGCTCTCGGGCTCGCGGCCGTCCTCGTGGCGTGTCAGACGCCGAGCGAACCGGCACTCCCGGCGACGCCTCTGCCGCCGCCCGCCGCGCAGCTCGTCGAGTCGGCTGGCGACTCGGCCGCGATGGGGGAGTTCTCCGCCGACCGCGCCTGGGGGCATCTCACCTCCCTCGCCGAGATGGCTCCGCGGGTGACCGGAACCGAAGGCGCCGAGCGAGCGCGCGACTACATCGTCGGACATCTGGAGGAGTTGGGGATCGAGATCCTGCCCGAGGACACCGCAGACGAGTCGGGCGAGGACGGGGTGACCCCTCGCTCGCTGTCGGGCATTCCGGACGATGTCGAGCCGAAGAACATCCTCGCCGAGATTCCCGGTGCATCCGACGACCTCATCGTCCTGGTCGCGCCCTACGACTCGCGGCACTTCGACAGCTTCGCCTTCAAGGGTGTGAACGACGGTGCGTCGGGCGCGGCACTGCTTCTCGAACTCGCGACCGTATTGCAATCCGAGTCGCTGCCGTACACCACCTGGCTGTTGTTCACCGACGCGGAGGCGCCGGTCGGCGAGGGCCCGCACACCACGATGAAAACGCAGTTGTTCGGCAGTCGCCTGCAGGCTGCCCGCTTTCGCCTCGACGGCGTGTTGCCGCGCATCCGCCTGATCGCGGCCTTCAACCAGGTGTGCGACGCCGACCTCTCGATCAGTCGCGATCTGCAGTCGCATCGTCTGTACCGCGAAGACTTCTGGGCGGCCGCGGAGCGGCTCGGTCACACCGATGCGTTTGGCAACGAGCGCGGCTTCGAAACACCCGGCGGCGCTCACCTGTCCTTCTTCTTGATGGGCGCACGTCGCGTGGTCTTCATTGGCGACCTGGTGTTCGGCGGTGACGAGTCCCCCGGTATCTATGCCGATACCGAAGACGACGACCTCGAACACTGCTCGCCGAACAGCCTCGGCGTGGTGGGAAGCGTCAGCGCCGATGCGCTCGGTGCGATCGGCAGCCGCCTCGCGAAGATCGATCGCTTCTCCACGTCGCCACTTGCGAAGCTCGAGTCGGAGAAGGAGGACGCCCCCGACACCTCGACCGAGCCGCTCGAGGCACTCGACGCGATTCCCCCGGCGCCCGTTCCGCCGCCGGAAACGGCCTCCGACGAGACTCCGTGAAGCAGCCGAGCAGGTTTTGCAGCGGGACGCATCGGGCTTCCGCGGCCGGCTGGCTGGCGTGCGCGCTGCTGCTGGCCAGCGCGCTCGCCTCGCAGGCCTCGTCGCCACCCGCGCTGGGCGTCGATGCGCCGATCCGCATCCGGATCGAGTCACCGAGTCCCGGCGAACCTGTGCGCAACCGAGTCCACCAGGCGCCCATCCGGGGAAACGCCACGGCCGACGGCAACGAGGCCCTCGAATACGACGTGATCCTCGCGATCGACGTGTCGGGCTCGACCCGCGCCGCGAGCGGTATCGACGTCGACGGCGACGGCGAGGTCGGGTTCAACCCGCAGAAGGAGCTGATCCCCGACGGTCTCTACCCCGCGGACCTCGAGTGCACCGATCCGGGAGATACGATTCTCGCCGCTTCGATTCTGGCGGCGAAGTCCCTGATCCATAGCCTCGAGCCCGGTCGGGTTCGCGTCGGTGTGGTGAGCTTCTCGGGCGAAGCCAACCCCCAGACCCAGCGGCGTGCGCGGTACGACCAGCAGGATGCGTGGGTCGAGGTCCCCATCACCGCCACGTTCAGTCGCATATTGATCGCGCTCGATCGCATCCAGGCCCGGGGCCCACATGGCGCCACCAACTTCGCGGCCGCGGTCCGCCTGTCGATCACCGAGCTGGCGGGACTCACCGGAGCCAAGAGCCGCACGCGCCCGGACGCGAAGAAGATGGTGCTCTTCCTGACGGACGGGCAGCCGAGCTTTCCGTTCGGCCTCTCCACCGTCCAGGACCCTGGCGACGTCGAGGCGGCGCTGAACGCAGCGCGGGTGGCACACAAAGCCGGTATCACGATCAACACGTACGCGGTCGGACCGCTGGCTCTGCAGAATCCCATCGCCGCCACCGAAATGGCGCGCATCACGCGGGGAACCTACACGCCCGTCCGCAGCCCCGGGGAGATCGTGAGCTTCCTCCAGGCCGTGTCGTTCGCGAACGTCGACGATGTGGTCTTCACCAACATGACTACGCACGAGATATCGACCGACGTGAACCTCTCGCCCGACGGCAGCTTCACGGGGTTCGTCCCGGTATGCGAGGGAGCCAATCGCGTCCGCGTTACCGCACTGGCGTCGGACGGGACGAGCAACAGCATCGAGTTCGACATGGAGTTCGAGACCGCGGGTCTCTCCGGACGCGAGCTTTCGCTCGAGCTGGACCGAATTCGCGAACGCAACAAACAGCTCCTTCTGCTGATCGAACGCGACCGCATCCAGCGCTTCCGAGACCAGCAGCGCAAGGCGGTGGAGCTCGAGATCGAGAAGCTGGAGAGCAAGCGGTAGACGGGCGAATCCTTCGGATTCGCCCGTTCAGGGAATCAGCGAGGGGTCGGAGACCTCTCGGCGCACGAGGCGGCCTTTCTCGTAGATCGACGTGATGTCCATCGTGCCGTCTCCCGTCTTGTCCTCTTCGCGCTTTGCGAGAACGGCCTTGTTCGCGGCGGCCACGTAGGTCTCGATGAGATTGCGCTTGCCGTCGCCCGTGGTATCGCTCTCGACCTTCGCCACGAGCTCCTGGCCGTCGACGACGTGGTACGTGGTAAACGTGTCGAAGACGTTGTCGCCGCTCCGATCTTCCACGGTCTCGACGCGGTGGCGGTCGCGGTAGCGGCTGCGGATCTCGATGGCACCGTCGTTGTCGGGATCGTGGCGCTCCTCGACGAGCAAGCCCTGCTGGTAGGTGTAGAACGCGTCCTTCACGCCATCGTAGTCGCGATCGATCACGCGCGTCGTCATGCGATCGCCCTCGAATTTCTGCCAGTTGTCAGGCTTGCCGTCGTCGTTTTCGTCGAGGGTCCGCGCAACGAGCTGGCCGTCTTCGTAGCGGTCCCACGTATCAATTCTGCCGTCGTAGTTGCGGTCCTTCTCGATGCGCAGCAGCTGCTCGTCGCGGCGCGTGTAGTAACGCACCTGCTCGGGCGCTCCGTCCTGGTCGGCGTCGAGCGTTCGGCGCACCACCTCGAGCCTGCGCGAGTTTCCCCAGGTATTGGCGGGCACGATCATGTTCTCGTTGTCGAAGATCGCCATGGGGAGGGATCGCTCGGTGGGCGTCGCCGGCGCCGAGCGGGGGTCGGCGCGCTCGGAGAGATTCTCGCCCACGACTTCGGGGGGCATCGCCCGCTGCTCGTTCTCCTCCTCCATCTGCTCGAGGAGCGCTTCCTGCCGCAGCAGCTCCGCCATGATCTCGTTTTCGAGGGCCTCGCTGCGGGCGGACTCCTGCTCCGCGTCGGCGTCAGCGCGGGCTGGCCGTACTTTCGCCTTCGCGATCCGTACGCGCCGCCGCCGGTTGTCTTCGTTGAAAGGCTCGTGTCCCGTGAGCAATCCGTACAGGAGAGGCTCGGGCCGGACGCGGACCCACGTGTTCTGACTCGTGGGTGATGCTCCGACCATCTCGACATCGGGCGCACCGCGCCGCGCCGCCGCGGTGGCGGGCGTGATCGGAACGATCGGGAAGTCCGGGTCGGACGCGTCTGCGTAGACGCGCCCCTCGAGCACCTCGGGGGCGAGGCTCGGCCCGGGGCCCTCGGACGTCCGCGCGCTCGCGGTGTTGGGCAGAGCGGGGTCCGCAGGCGTCGCGCAGCCGAGAATCACGCCGGCGACCGCGACGCTGGCGGCGGCGTGTGACCTGGCGAATTGGAGGCGGCGAGATTCAGTCATGTCGAAGTGAGGGTTTTCCACGTCAGCAACGCCGCGGTCGGAAGCTCGGGTTCACGCGTCGCATTACGACTCCGGGTCATCCCGTGCGGCGTTCGGCCGATGAAACCTCCTGGGCCTTTTCGGGAGTTTCGCATTCGAGAGGTTCGGCGGTTCTTCCAACGCGGGCCTGGAGAGTTTTCCCGACTCGAAGCGTCGGGGCGAGCCCCTTCTTGAAAGGCCGCGAGACGGCGCGGGGGCGGGTCGGAGGAGACCGTGCGACGGCGTGCGAGGATCGAGTGGGACTGACGCTCATCCGCAAGAGCAATTCGAACCGGCCGAAGCGCAATCCCAAGATCGCGCTCGTGCTGGCCGGCGGCGCCGTCTCGGGTGGCGCGTTCAAGGTGGGCGGACTCAAGGCCCTCGACGACTACTTCACCAATCGGCGCATTACAGAGCTCGACTCCTACGTCGGGATCTCGGCGGGCTCGATTCTCGCGGCGTCGCTTGCGGCCGGCGTGTCGCCCACCGAGATGATCCGGGTCCTCGAGGGGACGAGCAAGCGCCTCGCCCAGCTGCGTCCGGTCGACTTCTACAAGCCGAATTTCAGGGAATTCGTGTCGCGCCCCGCAATGTTCGCGTACGACCTCTGCACGTACCTGCCGAGCGTCGTGGCCCACTTCGCGACCGGACTCCCGGGTCTGTCCGATGCCCTCGGCCCATCTCTGCGTCGCTTCGTTCGCAAGCCTAATTACACCCGCGCGGAAGCGCTGGCGATGCGTCTGCTCGACCACATTTCTCCCGAGCGCGAGATTCCGGCGCTCACCAACCACTTCCCGAGCGGTTTCTTCGACAACGCGAGCCTGGAGCGCTGGCTGGCGAAGAGCCTCGCCAAGCTCAGCATGCCGAACGACTTCCAGGCCTTCGAACGCAAGTGCGGGCGCAGCCTCTACATTACGGCGTGCGACCTCGACACGGCCGAGCGGGTGATCTTCGGCGCCGACGAGAACTCCGAGATCACCATCTCCCAGGCGGTGCAGGCGTCTTCGGCGCTGCCGATCTTCTACAAGCCGGCCCGCATCAACGGGATCGACTACATCGACGGCGGCGTTCGCTACACCGCCAACCTCGACATCGCGATCGAGAAGGGCGCCGACCTCGTCATCTGTTACAACCCCTTCCGGCCGTTTCTGAACCGCGTCGACGCCGAGGGAGGGGATGGCCCGTACTTCGCCGACGGCCGCTACCTCTCCGACCGCGGGATGAAGCTGGTGGTCAACCAGGCGTTCCGGACCCTGCTGCACTCGCGGCTCGAGCTCAGCATCCAGCGCCACGTGTCCGGTTCCGAGTTCCAGGGCGACATCGTCCTCCTCGAGCCGCGAGAGAGCGACGCCAACTTCTTCGCCACCAACCCTCTGGCGTTCTGGAAGCGCTCGCAGTCGCTCGAGCACGGCTTCGAGTCCGTGCGCAAGACGGTGGAGCAGAACTTCGACCAGCTCAGCCGGGTCTTCGCCCGCTACGGGCTGACGATGGACCGGAGGGTCGCGGCCAAGCGCGCGCGACGGACCCGAGAAGAGCAGGGCTGGCGCAAGCGGGGCGCACCCGACGCAGACTTCTCGTCCTCGCAAGAGCTACGTCTGGTGGGCACGAAACGCGCCTGATCGGTCGTGTTCCGTCAGTCGCGCTGCCAGAAGTGCCCTGTGAGGTGCCGGGGGGGCTGGCATGGGCGCCACTTGTCGGCTGGCGAGGGTCTCACCAGTAGGGCATTTCCCTCCTAAGCTGGCGAAATTCCATACATTTGGTACTATTTGGTTCCCCAGGGGTCCACCAAGGAAGAACGCCTTCCACGGGGAGACGCTGGCGAACGCGGGCCGCTTTCCGGTGTGCACTCTCGTCGCGCTGCATCGCTCCGTTCCGGGATTGCCGCTCGTGATTGCGGCGAACCGGGACGAGTTTTTTGACCGCCCATCTGATGGGCCGGCACTGCGTCCAACTCCCTACGGAACGGTTCTCGCGCCGAAAGACCTGCGAGAAGGCGGGACCTGGCTTGGGCTGAATAAACACGGTGTCTTCGCCGCACTGACGAATCGGCGCTGCGAGGATCCGGACCGAAACCGCAGGTCGCGAGGCCTGCTCGTGATGGACGCGCTGGTCGCGGCCAGCGCGAAAGAGGCGGTCATCGGAATCGAGAGCCTCATCAAAGAGAAGAACGGCGCCTACAACCCGTTCAATCTCCTGATCGCAGACGGCCACCAGGCCTTCGCGATCTCCTACGCGGATCGTCCGCAGACCATCGAGCTGGCTCCCGGCGCCCACGTCATTGGAAACGTCGGGTTCGACGAGCCGAGCGACAAGCTCGATCGCTTGCGAGGCCTGGTCGATCGGGCGCGCAGATCGGAGCCCGACCGGATTCTCGACTCGCTTGCCCAGGTCTGCCGCGACCACGACGGTGAGAGCGTCGACGCCGCGTGTGTCCACACCGCTGAGTACGGAACCCGCAGCTCGATCCTGTTCCAGCTTCACGAGAACGGCCTCGGCCGCGATTCGGCAAGCGAGCTCCGCTACGCGAAGGGCGCCCCGTGTAGGGAGCCCTTTCTTGATTTCACCCCGCTTCTTCGCGAAATGGACCGGAAGGCCAGGATCGTCGAGGGAGAGTCCATCGTGAGGAGTGTCCGTTGAGAAGAATCGGTAGCAACATCCGCAAGCAGAATTCCGACGCCAAGGCCAACCGGACGGTGCGGAACATCATCAAATACACCAACGATCAGAAGCCGAAGAACGAATACCCGCGAAAGATCATTTCGCCGGTGAGACCGTCCAAGTGCTGCAGCAACGATACGCGCGAGATCATCGGTACGATGCGCGAGATCGACGGATTCAAGTTCTGCTACAAGATCTGCCAGAAGTGCGGACACGCGGTGAAGTTCTACTTTCCGGCTGCGGGCTCGACCAGCGAAGCGGTCAAGGAATACCGCCAGTGGAAGCGCTACATGGTTCAGTAAGGCTTCCCAGGGAAGCCGTTCACTGAACGCGTCCTTGTGAACGAGGCGACCCGTGGGTCGCCTCGTTCCTTTTGAGTACACCCCATGGCGGAACGCCCCCCGATTCGCACGGCCAACGATGCCGCAGACTGGCTCGAGGGTCTGATCAACCTCGAGAAGCAGCCCGAGCTGCGCTACGAGCGGCTTGGGCTCGACCCCATCCGCGCACTCTTGTCCCGTTTGGGCGATCCACACACCGGCCTGCGCGTGATTCACATCGCGGGCTCGAAGGGGAAGGGGTCGACCGCGCTATTCGCCGAGTCGCTTCTGCGAGCGGCCGGCTTGCGGGTGGGGACCTTTACGTCGCCGCACCTCGAGCGCTGGACCGAGCGCTTTCGAATCGACGGCGAGGACGTGGTCGGATCGAAGCTCGCAGCTGCAGTCCACGTGCTTCGGCCCCACGTCGAGACGCAGCGCGCCGGCGACGCCGCATTGGTGCCGAGTTTTTTCGACGCCACCACGGCCGCAGCGCTCGTCCTGTTTCGCGAGGCTCGTGTCGACTGCGCGGTGCTCGAGGTCGGGCTCGGCGGGCGTCTCGACTCGACCAACGCAGTCGATCCCGCGGTCACCTGTGTGACACCGATCGAACTCGAGCACACGGAAACGCTGGGCTCGACCCTCGAAGCGATCGCCGCGGAGAAGGCGGGCATCCTCAAGCCCCGCGTACCCGCCGTCATGGGAGCGCTCGACCCTCGGGCGGCGAAGGTGGTACGAGAGCGTGCGCACGCCGTGGGCGCGCCCCTCGCGGAGTGCGGGCGCGACTTCCAATTCCGCACCGGGCCTGCCCGCGGCCGCGAATCCAGCGCTGGCTTTGGTCAGCGCGTCACGCTGACGGACGGCGCTGTCGAAATCGACGCGAATCTCGGCGTCGTCGGCGCCCATCAGGCGCAGAACGCCGCCCTCGCGGTGGCGTGTGTCCGGCGCGCCGGACTCATCGACGACGAGACGCTGGCGCGAACCGCCGCCGCGGGGCTGGCGGCGACGCGACTGCCCGGCCGCCTCGAGATCTTCGCGCGGGATCCCTGGATCGTGGTCGACAGCGCCCACACGAAGCGCTCCGCGGAAGCGCTCGCGGGTGTGCTCCGGGAGCTTCGGAAGGGCCCGGGTGCGCGAACCCACCTCGTAGTGTCCATCAGCGCGGACAAGGACACGCAGGCGGTGCTGCGCGCTCTCCTCCCGCAGGTCGACCAGGTGACAATCACACGCGCCGAGCCCACGCGGTCGATGGACCCCAACGACGTGGCGCGCGCGATCGAGAGCCTCGCGCCCGACGTCGCGTCCCGGGTGGTTCCCAATCCGCACCTCGCGGTGCGCGCAGCCTACGAAGCGCTCGGCCCCGGTGACGGCTTGTGCATCGCGGGCTCGGTGTATCTCGCGGGAATCGCGCGGAGCGTGCTGCGATCCAGCACGTCGAATCCAGCCGCCGTCTCCCGATCGTCCCGATCCTCGGACGGGAGCCCGCTTGAACGCGCCTGAAGATCGCGAGGCTGCCTTTCAGACCGAGGTGCGAAGGCACCTGCGTCGCAACTACCTCGCGCATCTCGGCCACGGTCTGCTCGGACAGACCGGAATGCGTCTCATCAACGCGCCGACCTTCATCCCAGCCTATCTCTACATGCTGGCCGGAACCGACGCGGCGGTCGGCATCGCGCGCGGCCTCCAGTACCTGGGGATGCTGCTGTCGCCGTTCCTCGGCGCCACGCTGATCGAGCACCGGAGGCGGGTGGTTGGGGTCTCGATCTGGAACGGCGCGCTGATGCGTGTCCAGATTCTCGGTCTCGCGCTCGCCGGGATCTTTCTCCCGGACCCGTGGAGGCTCTTCGCGACCTGCGCGTTTCTCATGGGGTTCGGCTTCTTCCTCGGGATCCAGGGCGTCGCGTTCAACATGCTCGTCTCGAAGGTGATCCCCGTTGCGCACCGTGGATTCCTGCTCGGCCTGCGAATGGCGCTCTCCGGCGTCACGGCGGCCGTCGTGGCCGTGCTGGCCGGGACGTATCTCGTCGACTCGAACGTGCTCGGCAACGGCTACGCGGCCACTTTCCTCGTCGCGTTTGGCCTCACGTCGACGGGCCTCGCCATGCTGCTGTTCGTGGTCGAGCCACCGAGCCCAACGGTGCGCGAGCCGTCCCGCGTGAGCGAGCGGCTGCGCGAGCTTCCGGCGCTCCTCCGATCGGACAAGGGCTTCACCCGCTACTTCCAGGCGCGCGCGCTCGCCACCATGGGACGCATGGCCGTTCCCTTCTACGTGATCTACGCGAAGGACCGCATGGATCTCGGGGGGAGCGAACTCGGCCAGCTCACCGCGGCCTTCGTGATCGCGCAGAGCGTCACCAACCTGGCGTGGGGATCCATCGCGGACCGGCGCGGCTTTCGCTTCGTGTTCCTGGCGGCCCTGGCACTCTGGATCCTCGCCGTCCTGCTCCTCATGGAAACTGACGATTTTCGGGGCGTGCTGGCAGTCTTCGCGGTGCTCGGCGCGGGGCTCGGCGGCTTCCAGTTCGCGGCGCAGAACCTCGTGCTCGAGTTCGGCTCGCGCCGGAACCTACCGATGCGCATCGCCGTGGCGAACACCGCGTCCGAAGCGGTGGCCGCTGTCGGCGCCGTGGCGGGCGGGCTCCTCGCGGCCCTGTTCTCCTACGTTGCGCTCTTCTGGATCGCGATCGTCTTCCAGCTCGGGGCGCTCGTCGTCGTGTTCTGGTTCGTGGAGGAGCCGAGAACCAATCCTCGGAGAGGCGGCGCGAGCAACGCGTGACCACACGAGAAAACGCCCGGGCCGACACTCCGCACAAAGTGCGAAGGGAGGGGTTGTCAGCCCGGGCGCCAATCGAGGGGTGCTTCTGCATCCTCTGGGTGACACATGCTTAGAGCAATCGGCGTGCCAACTCGATGACAACGGGAAGCTGTACGCGACACGGGGGCGTAAACCCGCGTAACGATGTGGCCTTGGTCACACGCATGCTCATGCGACGGCAGTCGAGGTGCAGCGCTAGAACGCGTGGTGACACAAATTGTGTCGACAATTCCCGCTCAAGGGCATCTGTGAACTCGATTGCGTAGTGAATCGAGTCGTTCGCGCAGCGCGCGAATGTGATCGGGGTTCGTTCCGCAACAACCGCCGACGAGCGAAGCGCCCGACGCGATCCACGAGTCGAGGTGTTCGCCGAGCTCAGCGGGCGAGCACGGATGGCTGCGGGGTGCTTCAGGTGTGTCGCCCGGCCCACCGAGGTTCGCGTACGCGCCGAAGGGGAGTCGGGCTTTGCTGAGCGTGGGGAGACAATCTGAGACCTGGGTCGCGGGCAGGCAATTGATGAGAACCGCGTCGGCGCCCGCGCTGGCCGCTGCCTCGACGCCGCGCGCGAGAGCTTCGCCGGAGAGGAGTCGCGCGTCGGCCCCGCAGACGAAGCTCGTAAAGACCGGCAGACCCGTCGACCGCGCCGCTGCGGTCGCGGCGGCGGCCTCGCGCACCGAGTTCATCGTCTCGACGAGGATGAGATCGACACCGGCATCGCCGAGTGCTTCCGCGTGCGCGACGTGTTCGGCGCGGAGTGTCGCGTCGTCGGGCACGAGATCGGGTCGGAAGCAGTCTTCGAGCGGCGCTGCAGAGCCCGCCACGAAGATCGGATGCCCGGCCCCGGCCTCGCGCGCAATGGCCACCGCGCGGCGAGTGAGGTCGCGCGAACGCCCGGCCAGACCGGCGCGGGACAACGTTCGTTCCTGGGTACGGAAGGTATTGGCGGTGAGGATCTCCGCGCCAGCGCGAGCGTAGTCGGCGTGAATCGAGGCCAGGGTTTCCTCGTGGCCCAGGAGTGCGTGGGCGGACCAGAGCGGCAGCTCGCAGGGGAGACCCCGCCGCTCGAGTTCGGTACCGAGGGCGCCGTCGAGGAGGAGCGGGTCGGCGCCAAGCAGGCGCGCCCGCAGATCGTCGGCACCGGCCACCTTGCCGTTATACTCGCGCGCCGATGAATTCGCACGGAAACCAGTCGGAGGCCGCGGGGAGCACACCCCCGCTCGCAGTCTTCTGCGACTTCGATGGGACATTCTCCGTTCAGGATGTCGGGTCCACGCTCGCGCGGCGCCACGGGGGCCACCGCCGTCCCGCCGCCTGGGCACGCTACGAGAAGGGCGAGATTACCGCCTGGGAATACAACATGGAGATCCTCGACCGCCTCCCCGTTTCCGAGGACGAACTCGAAGCGTTTCTCCGGACGGTCGAGCTCGATCCCGGGGCTCGGGATCTGGTCGACTGGTGCGAGCGCTACGGCGTGCCCTTTCGCATCCTGTCGGACGGGTTCGATTACAACCTCGATCGCCTGCAGGAGATCAACGACGTGCGGTTCGCGTACGACGCGAACCGACTGCGCTACGAGGGAGGCGTCTGGCGCATCGATGTCGGGTCGCCGGATCCCATGTGCTCGTGTGGTACCGGCACGTGCAAGCGCGCCCGCATCGCGGAGTTCCGCCGCGGCAACGCGGGCGCAAAGATCGTGCATGTGGGCAACGGGCGCGTGTCCGATCTCTGTGGAGCCCTCGAGGCGGACGTCGCGTTCGCAAAGGGCACCCTCGCCGAGACCCTCGACCAGCGGGGCGAGCCCTTCGAGCGGTTCGACACGCTGTTCGACGTGATCCGCAAGCTCGAGGAGTGGGTGTGACTGCCGTGCCGAAGGTGGTGGTGGTGGGCGCCGGTATCGCGGGCCTCGGCGCGGCGTGGCGACTCGCCCGCGCGGGCGTCGACGTGACGGTGCTCGAAGCCTCCGAGCGGCCGGGCGGTCGCGCGCTCTCGCTGCGCGGCGACGGCTACACGTTCGATGTCAGCAATCCGGTGCTGTCGACGGCAGACCGCTGTGTTCACCAGTGGATCGAGGAGGTCGGCCTGCGCGACGAGATGCTGCCGCTGCGCCCCGTACTGCCAGCCACCGTCTACCACGGGCAGATCCGCGACGTCGATGCGCGAACACAGCTCGGTGTCCTGAAGATGCCCGGTGTGAAGTGGCTCGATGCGCTGCGCCTCGTGCGCCTGCCCCGATTGATGTCGCGTTACGGCAGCGCCATCGACCCCGATGCACCCGAGCGTGCGGCTGATCTCGATGACCGCAGCCTCGGCGACTTCGGTCGTCTCTACTTCGGGAAGAGTCTGCTCAATCGCTGGCTTGCGCCGATGGTGACGCGCACGACCCTCGGTGACCCGGACGAGACGAGTCGCGTGCTGTTCCTCCACACGTGGCGTCACGAGCGCGGTGCGCGGCTCGGACTGCCGCGCGCGGGCCTCGGTGAGCTCCCGCAGGCCGCTGCTGACCAACTCGAGGTCCGCTACAACGTGCGCGTGGCCCGCGTCGCGGAAGTGGCCGGGGGCCGCGTCGGAGTGACCGTTACCGACCTCGCCGCCGCCCGCGGCCCGCGGGAGCGCGTGCGCGAGGCCGACGCAGTGATCGTCGCCACGTCGGCTGCCGAGGCGCGCGTCATCGCCGACCCGGTGTTGTCGGCCGCGGAGCGCGACGCGTTGGGGCAGATCCGCCGCCTTCCGAGCGTGGTGCTCAGCTGCGCGCTGCGGCGTCCCTTCCACTCCCACTGCAAGCTCGTGTGTGTACCCCGCGACGAAGACTCGCCCATCGATTCCGTGCTCCTCGAGCCCGGGGCACGCGGGAGTCGCGTGCCGGAGGGCCGAGGTCTCGCCACCGTCCGGGCCACTGCGGCGTTCAGCGCGGCGAACAGCCATCTCACGAACGACACCCTCGAGAAGGACCTGCTCGCGGCGTTCGAGCGGATCCGTCACGACGTCCGAAACGCCATCGAGTCGGTGCGCTTGTTTCGCGTGCCCGACGCCGTCACCGAGTTCGGCGTCGGCCACTACCGCGTGGTCGCCGGGCTCGAACGGGTGTTCGACGACCACCACGAGCGCGGTCGCCGCGTCTACTTCGCGGGCGACTACCTGTCGGGTCCGTCCCTCGAGGCCTCGCTCCGGTCGGGGCATGTGGCCGCCGATCGGCTGCTTTCCGGCTGAGCGGAGGAGCCAGCACCGTGCGCGTGGCAATCGAGACGCCTCGACTCCTTCTCCGCGAACTCACACTCGACGACGTCGATGCCCTTCAGGGAATCTTCTCAGACCCCGTCGCGATGCGCTTCTACGAGAGCACCCGTGATTGCAATCAGACCGTCCACTGGGCGCGGACGATGTACGGCGATCACGGCTTCGGAATGTGGGCCGCGGTCGAGAAGGAGACCGGTGGTTTCGCGGGGCAGGTCAATCGTCCTGTGCCCAACGGATCGTGACGGTGCGACGCCCCCATTTCCGCGCGGCCTTCACATCCTCGCCCATGTAGAGGTCGATCTTCTTCGTCCAGCGCTTCGCCATCTTGTCTCGGACCACGTACTCGCCCGGGAGGCCGTCGATGCGAACGCGCCTCCCGTGAGTGAGCCCCATGGCGATGAGGTCGCGCGACACGGCGATCACCTTCATGCCCGGGCGCAGGCGGTCACCCCAGGCGGTGAGAGTCGGATTCGCGTTCGTCTGCTCGACGACCGAGTTGTATGCGGTGGCGGTGACCACGAGCGAGCGCTCCCGGGCGTGTGCGCAGCCGGCGAGGTTGAGCACCAGGACGAGCGCGGGGAGTGCGGCGAGCCGCGGACTCAGGCGAATCCTCATGTGTCGGTGAAGTGTGCCAGGGTGGCGCCGTCGCCGCCCTCTTTGGCATCGGCGCCCGCGAACTTCGCGACGTACGGCGACTCGCGAAGGTATCGGTGCACGGCTTCGCGCAGCGCGCCCGTACCCACGCCGTGCACGATCAGCAGGCTTGGTCGGCCGGTGGAGGTCGCGTGGTCGAGCGCGCGGGTGAGTTCGTCGATGGCTTCGTCGACACGCAGACCCCGCAGGTCGCAGCGACCGGCGTCGCGACCCGTCTCCGCGCCGGTCTCGTTGCTGCTCTCCGGCGCCAGGGAGACGATCGTTCGCGAGGGCCCGCGGCGCTCCTTCGCGTCACGCGCGCTGGCGACCACGCCGGTGACCCGCTCCGCGCGCACCACGACGCGTGCACTTCCCTGACGCAGCTCCACGCGTCCGCGCTTGTCGGGTAGCGCGAGGAGCACACCTTCGGAACCGCCCTCGACGCGGACGCGGTCGCCCGTCCGCGCCGTTGCCCAGTCGATCGGCGAGGCTGCGGGTCGTTCCTTGCCTTCGAAGCCCGCCTCGCGGGCCGCGGTCCGAGTGCGCTTCGCAAGAGCCTGGAGGCGCTCGCGAGCGTGGGCCGCGTCCTGCGCCGTTCCCTTGTGCTGGAGCTCGCGGATCACCGCGGCGATCTGTGCGTGGGCGTCTCGAAAGCCGGAGTCGAGGTCTTCGCGCATAGCGTGGTAGAGCTTCTCGCGGCGCGCATTCAGCGCCTCGAGGCGGGCGCCATACTCGGCGCGCACCCCCTCGCCCTGGGCTCGCGCCGCGCTGGCCTCGCGCTGCTCGCGCTCGAGCGCGGCGCGGCTCGCAGAGAGCTCCGAGAGCATGCGGTCGAGCTGGCGGTCTTCGCGTTCGAGCAGCGCAGTGGCGCGGTCGACCACGTCGTCCGGAACCCCCATGCGCGCGGCGACGGCGGTGGCCGACGAGGCGCCCGGCGTGCCGAGGCGCAGTCGATACGTCGGCTCGAGGGTGCGTTCGTCGAACTCGACGCTCGCGTTCTCGAATCGCGAGTCGACGTCGGCCATCTCCTTCAGGAGGTTGTAGTGGGTCGTGGTGACGACGCGCGCGCCGGCGTCGGCGAGCGCCTCGAGCGACGCCTGGGCGATCGCCGCACCTTCGCCGGGGTCGGTGCCCACGCCGACCTCGTCGAGGACGACGAGCGATCTGGCGTCGGCGCTCGCAAGGATGCTCCCGAGGTTTGCCATGTGCGCGGAGAAGGTCGAGAGACTCTCGCGGATGTCCTGCTCGTCACCGATGTCGGCGTGGATCGCGTCGAAGAGGTCGACCCGCGCGCCGGGCGCGGCAGCGACGTGCAGACCACAGCGAACGAACAGCGCAGCGAGTGCCATGGCCTTCATGGTGACGGTCTTGCCGCCGGCGTTCGGACCCGAGAGGACGAGGACGTGCGCGCCGAGGCCGAGCCGCACGTCGTTCGCGACGCACTGGTCGATAGGGATCAGCGGGTGGCGAAGCTGCGGGAGGATGAGCACGCCTCCGTCCAACACCTCGGGATGGACGGCGTCCATTTCGTCGGCGAGGTGCGCGCGCGCGAACGCGACGTCCACCGTGGCAACGATCTCCACCGCGGCCTCGATGGGTTGGAGGGCGGCCGCGGCGGCCACGGACAGCGCGCGCAGAATGCGCATCGTTTCGCGTTCGACCGCCATCTCCGCCTGCTTCTTGCGGTTGTTGAGATCGACGAGTTCTTCGGGCTCGATGAAGAGTGTCGTCCCCGAGCTCGAAGCGTCGTGGACGATGCCCCGGAAGCCGCCGCGGGCGTCAGCCCGCACGGGCAGCACGTAACGATCGTGGCGGATCGTGAAGTACTGGTCCGAGAGGCGCGCGGAGACGCTCGAGTCGCGCAGGATGCGCGCGAGGCTCTTCTGGATTTCCCCTTCGAGTCGCCGCGTGTCGGCGCGAACCTCGGCGAGGACTACCGATGCCGAGTCGCGTACCTCGCCTGACGGGTCGATGGCATCCTCGATGTCGCGTTCGAGGCCGACGAGATCTGCGATGGCGGACGCGTGGTCGGCCAGGTGTGGTGCGACCTGGCTGCGCAGGCTGAGGAAGCGACGCGTCGAGCGGATGGCGGCGAGCGTCACGCGGACGTCGATCAACTCGCGTGCTCCGAGCACGCCACCCTTGCGCGCGCGGGCGAGGAGCCCCGACAGATCAGCTGCACCGGAGAGGGGCGGGAGATCACCGGACGCGAGGATGGCTCGCGCCTCACTCGTCTCCGCCAGGCGCAGGAGTGCGGCGTCGCGCGAAGTCTCGAAGAGGGTTCCATGGGACGCCGTTTCGTCCGAGTGGGGTTCGGGCTCGTCGTCGGCCGCGGGGGGGACGAGCCGACCTCTGCCCCACGGCGTTCGGGCGAAGTCGTGAAGGCGGGCGAGGACCTCATGCCACTCCACCCGTTCGAGCGTCTTTTGCGTGATGCTGAACGTCAACGAGGCTCCAACTCCTAAGGGTAGTAGAGCAGAGAGGTTCATCCCCCGGCGAAATCCGCCGAAACGATCCAGGATGAGAATCGAGCGACCGACCGAGGCCATCCTCGATGAGACCCGGGATCTCGACCGCCGAAGCGTGGAGGAGATCCTCGCGCTCATCCACGCCCAGGATCGGGTCGCCGTCGACGCCGTCGGGCGCGTACTCCCCGAAATCTCGCAGGCGGTCGATGTGCTGGTCTGCGCGCTCTCCGGTGGGGGACGCTGGTACAACGTCGGCGCGGGTACGAGCGGTCGCATGGGCGCGCTCGACGCCGCTGAGATCCCGCCGACCTTTGGTCTTCCCAGCCACCGCGTCCAGGCGGTGATTGCGGGCGGGGAGGAGGCGCTGTCGCGGGCGGTCGAGGAGGCCGAGGACGATCCGGAGGCCGCGCGGCGGCAGCTCAGGGAGGCCGGTCTGCGCCCCGGCGATGCGGTCGTGGCGATCTCCGCGAGCGGTCGCACGCCCTTCGCGCTGGCGGCTGTCGAAGTCGCTCACGAGGTGGGCGCGCGCACGATCGCGATCACGTGCGATCCCGATTCCGACCTCGCGCAGGGCGCCGAGATCTCGATCGTCCCGCAGGTGGGCGCCGAGGTGATCGCGGGCTCGACGCGCATGAAGGGCGGCCTCGCTCAGAAGATGGTCCTGCATCTGATGTCGACGACGGTAATGGTCAAGCTCGGATACGTGGCCGGAAATCTCATGACCAACCTTCTCCCAACGTCGAAGAAGCTCCGCGAGCGCGGCAACCGCATCGTCGCCCAGATGCTCGAGGTCGACGAAGCTCGCGCTGCAGAGATCCTGGAAGCCTCAGGAGGCCTCGTGTCCGAGGCAATAGCCCGCGGCAGCGGACGACGGGGGGGAAACTCGACGTAGTCGAGCGTGGCTCGGGTCCCCGAAGTTACAGGGCACGCATTCCGGTGATGTGTTCGCCCAGGATGAGGGTGTGGATGTCGTGGGTACCCTCGTAGGTGCGGACGGTCTCGAGGTTCACCATGTGGCGCATCGACTGGTAGTCGTCGACGATGCCGTTCGCGCCGAGGAGGTCGCGGGCCTGGCGGGCGATCTGCAGGGCGATGTCGACGTTGTTGCGCTTCGCCATCGATACCATCGTGTGGTGAAGTTTGCCGGCGTCCTTCAATTGAGCGACGCGTAGGGCGAGCAGCTGGCCCTTGGTGATCTCGGTGAGCATGTCGGCGAGCTTTTCCTGCGTGAGCTGCTTCCCCGCCAGCGGACCGCCCTGCACGATGCGGTCACGCGTGTACCGCACGACCTCGTCGTAGCAAGCCATCGCGGCTCCGAGCGCGCCCCAGGCGATGCCGTAGCGGGCCTGTGTGAGGCAGCTGAGCGGCGCCTTCAGGCCCGCCGCGCTCGGCAGTCGATTTTCCTCCGGCAGCTCGACGTCCCTCAGGAACAGCTCCGATGTCACCGAGCCGCGCAACGAGAACTTCCCCTTCATGTCGCCGGTCTCGAAGCCGGGCCGGTCACGCTCGACGAGGAAGCCGCCGATGCCGTCGCGGGAGCGTGCCCACACCACGGCAACGTCGGCGAGTGAGCCGTTGGTGATCCAGCGCTTCGTCCCGTTCAGTACCCAGCCGTCGCCCTTGCGCTCCGCCTTCGTGAGCATGCCACCCGCGTGGCTCCCGAAGTCGGGCTCCGTGAGTCCGAAGCAGCCAATGGCCCGACCGGCCGCGAGCTCGGGGAGCCAACGCTCCTTCTGCGTATCGCTCCCGTAGGCGTGGATCGGGTACATGACGAGCCCGCCCTGTACCGACGCGAACGAACGCAGACCCGAGTCGCCGCGTTCGAGCTCCTGCATGACGAGCCCGTACGCGATGTTGTTCATGCCCGCGCAGCCGTAGCCGTGCAGATTCGCGCCGAAGAGGCCGAGCTCGGCCATCGTGGGTACGAGCTCCATCGGAAAGGAGCCGTCCCGGCGGATGTGCTCCTGCACCACCGGGAGGAACTCGCGGGAGACGAACTCCCGTACCGTATTCCGGGCGAGCTTCTCCTCATCGGACAAGAGTTCGTCGAGCTGCAGAAAGTCCACACTGTCGTATTCGGCCACGATCGTCTCCCGTTGACGGCGCCGGAACGCCAAGAGGCCCGGCAGGAATCCTACCGGGCCTCCTCGAATCTCTCGAATGGTGGATCAGCCGATGGGCGGCGCCGCTCCGTTTGACCGCTGCGGGCTTTCGAGACCCCGCAGCTTGCGGTTGATCTGGCCGATCTTCTTGTCGAGGCGCTTTAGCTCGCTGCGCGACGCGATGTTGAGCAGCCCCAGCAGATCGTCCATGCGACTCTCGATCTTCTGGTTGGCGTCATCGCGCAGGGCGAGCGCGCGCTTCACGGCGTCGTTCCTCTTCAAGCTGTTGACCTGTTTGCGCGTCCGCTTCTCGAGGTCCTTGCGGCTCGAGGTCACCTGCTTCTCGATGCTCTTGCGCTGGGCCGCGATACGCTTTTCCGCGTCCTTGCGGCGGCTCTTGAACTCCTTCTGCAGGCGCTGCACACCTTCGTCCACCGACCGGTAGGCGTCATTGAATCGGTCGAATCCTTCCTGGACGAATCCTGTCTGTTCGCTCATTTTGCTCTCCTTCTCCAGCCAACCCCGCCTGACATGTCTGGGTGCCAGGGTTCGATGGACCTGATGCGCTGCCGCTTCCGGGCAATCACGTCGGACGCTGTCAAGTCCAAGATTGTCGAACCGGTCGAACCTGGGGGTTGGGTTGTGTATTCCCCTGCGCGAACCCGCCTCGCGTCGCCGTCTGAGGCTACTCCGCTGCCGGTCCTCAACAGGTCACCGGTACAGCAACAGCCACTGCGAGAGTCACTGTTTCAGGGGGTTCCGATTCGAACGCGCGGGAATATAACACAGTGCGTTATTGCGTCAAGACGCCGGGAACGGCTTCGAGCAGAGCCCAAAAGACCTTGAATAACTGGGTAGTTGGGCGCGTTCTGCGCAGCCGGGAGGGGACCCGGGAGACCTCACTGCCGCGTCATGGATCGGCGCTGCGTCATGGATCGGGAGGAAGCCGGACGCTCCTAGTAGCGCGCCACCGCACTCGTCCACGAGAAGCCGGATCCGAAGCTCGTCATCGATACGAGCTGCCCGCGCTGCAAGCGGCCACTCCGCACGCACTCGTCGAGGAGCATCGGAATCGACGCCGCCGAGCAGTTGCCATAGCGCTGGATGTTGTTGAAGCACTTTTCGGACGGGATCTCGAGCTGACCGGCAACGTACTCGTTGATACGAAGGTTGGCCTGGTGGAACAGGAACAGGTCGATCTCCTCGAGTTGGACCTTCGCGATGTCGAGGGTCTCGCGGAGCACCTCGGGCATCCGGGTGACCGCGTGCTTGAAGACGAAGCGGCCCTCCATGTGGGGAAAGTGGAGACCCGCGTCGAACATCTCCTGGGTGAACCGCGCGGGACTGAGGCCCGATCCGGGCGCTTCGACCCACAGGCGCTTCGCGTGCTTTCCCTCGGCGTGCAGCCGCACCGACAGGATCTCTCCCGGGTCGTCGGGGTCGTCGTTGGCCTCCACGAGCATCGCGCCGGCGCCATCGCCGAAGATCACCGAGACGTCGCGCCCCCGCGTGCTGATGTCGAGTCCAGTGGAGTGGACCTCGCAGCCCACGACGAGCACGCGGCGGTAGGTGCCGGAACGTACGAAGGCGTCGGCCACGGACAGCGAGTACACGAAGCCGCTGCACTGCGCGCGCAGGTCGAAGCAGGGGATCTCACCCGCGCCGAGCTGGTCCTGCAGGAAGAACGACGTGCCCGGAAAGTCGGCCTGAGACGACAGGGTGGCGAGCACGATGCATTCGACGTCGCCGACCTCGAGACCCGCGGATTCGAGCGCGCGCTGGCACGCCTCGAGCGCGAGGTCCGAGGGCAGCGTACCGGGATCGATGTAGCGCCGCTCCTTGATTCCGGTGCGCTGCTGGATCCACTCGTCGGACGTCTCCATCCGGGCGGCGAGATCGTGGTTGGTCACCACCCGATCGGGAACGGACATCCCGGTTCCGCTGATCTTGGTTCGCACGGCTCTACCCCCCCTCTGCCACCAACCGAACGTCGCGCCGATCCGATGATTCCTCGCACCACAAGACGTCCTCGGCGTGCACGAGGAGATCACGAAGCCCCGCGCGTTTCAACGCCGAAATCGCGACTCCACCGTAGCGCTGCGCGAGCGACGAGCCGATCCCGCCCGCGAACCCCCCGGATAGCCGGTCGGCCTGGTTGAACACCAGGAGCTCCGGCGTATCGGCGAGCCCGATGTCGGCAAGGATCTGTCGCACCGCGGTGATCCGACGCTCGACGTCAGGCGAGGCAACGTCGACGACGTGGAGCAGCAGGTCGGCGTCCGAGAGCTCTTCGAGGGTGGCGCGGAACGCGTCGATGAGGTCCGTGGGCAGGTCGCGAATGAATCCGACGGTGTCGGTGATGATCACCTCGCGATCGCGCGGGAAACGCAGCCGTCGCGTCGTGGGGTCGAGGGTCGCGAACATCTTGTCCGCGATATGGACGTCGCTCTTCGTGAGCGCTCGCAGGAGCGTGCTCTTCCCGGCGTTCGTGTACCCGACGATCGAGAGCACCGGGAGCTCGCGCCGGGTGCGCCGGCGCCGGCGCTCGCTGCGCTGACCGCGCAGTGCCTTGAGCTCTTTCTCGAGTCGCGAGACGCGGTCGCGCACGCGTCGGCGGTCGACCTCGAGCTTCGTCTCACCGGGGCCGCGCCCGCCGATGCCGCCGGCGAGACGCGACAGCGATCGGTCGGCACGCTGCGCGAGCCTCGGCAGCATGTACTTGAGCTGAGCGAGCTCCACTTGCAGCTTGCCGTCCCGTGTCCGCGCGTGTTGAGCGAAGATGTCGAGGATCAGCTGAGTGCGGTCGATGACCCGCAGCTCGAACTTGTCGGACAGATTGCGCGCCTGCGCGGGGGTCAGGTTCTGGTCGAAGATGACGAGGTCGACGTCCGTCTGAAAAGCCCGGATGACGAGGTCCTGCAGGCGACCGCTGCCAAGCAGGTACTTGGGGTCGGCGCGCGGACGCCGCTGCTTGACGATGTCCACGACGCTCACGCCCGCCGAGTAGGCGAGCTCCTTGAGCTCGTCGATCTGGGCATCGACGTCGTCCGGCTTTCGCCCCGCCGTGACCGACACGAGGATCGCCCGCTCGCCGTCGACGACGTCTCGGGTAGTGTCCTCGCGGGCGAGGTCCTCCTCGCGATCGCGGATCCAGGCGCGGAAGCCGAAGTCGAGCTGAGTGGGCGGCAACGGGTCGAGGATCTCGACGGGATCGGTGCCAACGGCCGCGGCGCGCAGGGCCGCCGAGTACACGAGACCGGGCAGCCCGTCCGAATCCGTCGCGATGGCGATCATCGCGTCCAGGCGGAGGACGGCCAGGTCGGTGAGGTCGTCGCGATTGAGGGGCTCGTCGCCGAGGTGCGTATGGATGCAGCGGAAACCGCGAAGCCGCCCGCGACCGGCGCGGATGCGCCCCCAGTCGGGCAGCTCGATCGACCGCGCGTCGCCTACTATCACGTGGGTGACGCCTCCGCGGCGATCCATCAGCACGCCCACCTGGCGACCGAGCTCGTGGCTGAGCTCGGTCAGATGGCGGGCAAACTCCTGGGTGATGAACCGATCGGCCGGGATGTGGCGACGCGAGAGGCGCTCGAGGCGACGGACCTGATTGGCCTTGAGGCCGTGCGTGTTGCCGAAGATGTTCACGTGGGACGATCGAAATTAGGGAAACGGGAGGCCAACGCAATGAGTTGCCCCGCGGGGGCGCTTGTGTGCTTTACCTGGCCTGCGGCGAGAAACCGCCCTCGACCGCCACCCGCGGGTAAAAGATCATAGACGTCCGACCGATTAGGAGAACGCCATGGCTGTCCACTCCGTTCAGATCGCTGTCCTCGTCCTCGCTGCCGGCCAAGGCACTCGAATGAGATCCAAGACCGCCAAGGTCCTTCACCAGATTGCCGGCCGCCCCATGCTCTCCTACCCGCTCGCCGCCGCCGAGGCTCTCGACCCGGATCGGCTGGTTGTCGTGGTGGGCCCCGGCGCTGGCGAGGTGCGCGAAGAATTCGGCGGCCGCGCCACGTTCGTCGACCAGCTCGAGCAGAAGGGGACCGGCCACGCGGTGCTGTCGGCCCGCAAAGCCCTGTCCGGCTTCTCCGGCGACGTGCTGATTCTCTACGGCGACACGCCCCTGCTGCGACCCGAGACGCTCCTGCGCATGGTCGACTTCAAGGAGAAGCGGCGCGCCGAGCTGGTCGTGTTGACCGCGCCGATCGACGTGCCGGGTATCGTCATGCGCGACGAGCACGGCGGTGTCGCGCGCATCGTAGAAGCCACGGACGCCACGCCGGAAGAGCTCACCATCGAAGAGCGGAACACCGGCGTGTATCTGGTCAGCTGGGACCTGCTGTGGAGCACGCTCGCGCGCGTGGGCAACGACAACGCGCAGGGCGAGACCTACCTCACGACGATCGTCGAGATGGCAGTGGCCGAGGGGCATCGCGTAGAGGCCGTGACGCTCGACGACGCCAGCGAGGCGCTCGGCGTCAATACGCGCGTCGAGCTCGCGATCGCGGCCGAAGCGGTCCGCAAGCGCATCAACGAGCGCCACATGCGAGAAGGAGTGACGCTCGTCGATCCCGCGAACACCTACATCGACGCCGCCGTGGAGATCGGGCCCGACACGCTGATCGAGCCCGGCTGCGTGATTCAGGGCGAGTCGAAACTCGGCGAAGGCGTCCACATCAAGCCGAACTGTCACATCGAATCGAGCGTACTGAGCGACGGCACGGTGATCGGTCCGTCCGCGCATCTTCGGCCCGATTGCGTGCTCGGGCGCAACGTGCGTATCGGGAACTTCGTCGAGGTGAAGAACTCGAACCTCGGCGATGGCTGCAAGGTCGACCACCTGAGCTACGTCGGCGACGCCGACGTCGGCGAAGGGGTGAGCTTTGGCTGTGGCTCGATCGTCGTGAACTACGACGGTATCGCGAAGCACCGAACCACCGTCGGCGACCGCGCCTTCGTGGGCTGCAACTCGAATTTGATTGCACCGGTCACCCTCGAGCCCGACAGCTTCGTGGCGGCCGGCTCGACCGTGACGCACGACGTCCCCGAGCAGTCCCTCGCCGTGGCACGGGCCCGCCAGCGCAACGTCGAGGGGTGGGTGGCTCGCCGTCCGCCGAAGGGCGGAGCGCCGAAGCCCGCGCCTGCGGACGAGAGGTCGGCTCCGAAGAAGCGGACCCCGGCGAAGAAGAAGAGTTCTCGGGCGCCGTCTCGCAAGAAACGAACGCCCGCCAAGAAGCGCAAGTCGAAGACTTCGAGTCGGTCGAAGACGACCAAGAAGTCTCCGCCGAAGTCATCTGGTAAACGCTCGGTAAAAACCTCGGCGTCACGCCGGGCGCCGAATCGCGGGCGCTAGCCTTTTCTCAGGGAGGGAATCCGCATGTGCGGAATCGTCGGATACATCGGGCGCGAGCACCGGGCCATGGACGTGCTGATCGACGGCCTGAGCCGCCTGGAGTACCGCGGTTACGACTCCGCGGGCGTGGCAGTCCTCGACGACGATGACATCGTCGTGCGTCGGGCTCTCGGCAAGCTCGTCAACCTCGAGAGCGTCCTGCGCGATCGCCCCATCGCGGGCCACGTAGGCATTGGCCACACGCGCTGGGCCACGCACGGCAAACCGTCGAAGGTGAACGCCCACCCGCACCGCGCGGGTTCCGTCGTGATCGTGCACAACGGCATCATCGAAAACTATCGTGAGATCCGTCACGAGCTGGAGGAGAGCGGCCGCACGATCGAGTCCGAGACCGACACCGAGCTGATCGCGCACTTGATCGATGGCTACGTGCAGAGCGGACAGGACCTGCTCACTGCCGCGCGCAGCGCCACTGCGCGGCTAGACGGTTCCTACGCCTTCGGCGCGCTCTGCCGCGAATCGCCCGACCACATGGTGGTGGCAAAGAACGGCGGCAGCCCGATCATCCTTGGAATCGGCGAGAAGCAGATGTTCATGGCGAGCGACATTCCCGCCATCCTTCCGTACACACGCCGTATGGTCTTTCTCGAGGATGGCGACTTCGCCGTGCTCACCGAAGACGGCGTTACCATCGTCGACGAGAACGCTCGTCCCGTCGAGCGCGAGCCGAAGCCCATTCAGTGGGATCCGGTCTCGGCGGAGAAGGGCGGCTACGACCGCTTCATGCAGAAGGAGATCTTCGAGCAGCCACGCGCGATCATGGACACGATCGGTACGCGCGTCCTCGAAGAGGAGGCCGACATCGATCTGAACGGGATCGACTTGTCGCCCGAGGCGCTGGATCAGATTCAGCGCATCTACCTCGTGGCCTGCGGCACCGCCAGCTACGCGTGCATGGTGGGCAAGTACCTGTTCGAACAGATCGCCGGCATCCCCGCCGAGGTCGATCTGGCGAGCGAGTTTCGCTACCGCAAGCCCATTCTCAACGAGCACTGCCTGATGATCCCCGTGTCGCAATCGGGCGAGACGGCGGACACCCTGGCCGCTCTACGCGAGGCCAAGGAAAACTCTTCGCGCGTCATTGCGATCTGCAACGTCCGCGAGGCGACCATCGCCCGTGAGAGCGACGACGTCCTCTACACGCACGCGGGTCCCGAGATCGGCGTCGCGTCGACGAAGGCGTTCACCACGCAGATCGTCGCTCTCTACCTCATGGCGTTGAAGATTGGGTTCGTTCGCGGCCGCGTCGACCGCGACGAGATGCGCGTTCGGCTCTCCGAGCTGATGCGCCTGCCGCGTCTCGTCGAGCAGACCATCCAGCTCGACGAACAGGTACACGGCATCGCGCAGAAGTACTTCCACGCGAGCGATTTTCTCTTCCTCGGCCGCGGCATCATGTACCCGATCGCGATGGAGGGAGCGCTCAAACTCAAAGAGATCTCCTATATCCACGCGGAGGGCTACGCGGCGGGCGAAATGAAACACGGCCCCATCGCTCTCATCGACGAGAACATGCCCGTCGTGGTCATCGCGAACAAGAGCGAGGTCTACGAGAAGGTCGTGTCGAACCTCGAGCAGGTGCGATCCCGCGAAGGCAAGGTGATCGCCCTCGCCACCCATGGCGACGACGCCATCGCCGAGAAGGCCAACGAAGTGATCCGCATCCCGGACCTCGGCCCCTACCTGACGTCGATCCTCGCCGTGATCCCCCTCCAGCTACTCGCCTACCACGTCGCGTGTCTGAAGGGAACCGACGTGGATCAGCCGAGGAATCTGGCGAAGAGCGTAACGGTTGAGTAGAGAGCAGCGCTAACGGTCGACTCCAAAGCCCCCATTCCTGCCCCCCCCGCTGCGCGATCCTTCCCCCGTGCGCGCAGCTTCCGGTCTTCGACTCCGTCTCCGATCCCGTCGGAGTGATCGCGCCGTTCGCGACCGCGCGCCGGCCGTTGTTCGCCCGGCCGCCGTCGATTACCTTCCTCCCGTCCCCGACCTCCCATTCCAACCCATCCTCGATTGGAGGCCAGTCGACGTGGAGACCGCGTCGATCCTCGAAGGTCTGAACCCGGAACAGCGTCGCGCCGCCGAAATCACCGAGGGTCCCCTCCTCGTTCTCGCCGGAGCGGGCAGCGGCAAGACTCGGGTTCTCACACATCGGATCGCCTACCTGATTGGAACCTGCGGCATTCCGCCGGAGGGGATCCTCGCCGTTACCTTCACAAACAAGGCGGCCGGTGAGATGCGCGAACGCGTGGAGAAGATCCTCGGCCCGCAGTCGCGCGACCTCTGGGTGGGCACGTTCCACTCCGTCTGCGTGCGCATCCTCCGCCGCGAGATCTCCCACCTCGGATACTCCCGGGGCTTCGCGATCTACGACGAGGCGGACAGTCTCTCGGTCGTGAAGAACGCGCTCACGCGCATGGGCCTCGACCCGAAGTCCGAGGACCCGAAGCGGCTTCGCTGGCGCATCGACGAGTGGAAGAACGCCGGGATCACGCCGAGCCAGGCGGCCGAGCACGCGGTCGACCTCGACGAGGAGCGCGTCTCAGAGATCTACGCCCTCTACCAGCGCCTGCTCGCCGACGCGAACGCCCTCGACTTCGGCGATCTCCTGATGCTCACCGCGGAGCTCTTCGATCGCTTCCCCGCGGTGCTCGGCCACTACGCGACGCGCTGGCAGTACATCCACGTCGACGAGTACCAGGATACGAACCGCGTCCAGTACAAGATCGTGCGACAGGTGGCCTCGGTGCACGGCAACCTCTGCGTGGTGGGCGATCCCGACCAGTCGATCTACGCGTGGCGGGGCGCGGATATCCGAAACATCCTCGACTTCGAGACCGACTACCCGGACGCCGAGGTCGTGCGCCTCGAGCGCAACTACCGATCGACGCAGCCCATTCTCACCGGTGCCACGGGCGTGGTGGCGAACAACCAGGCGCGCAAACGCAAGGAACTCTTCACCGACCGCGAGGGCGGGGAGTTGATCCGCGTCTTCGAGGCCGAGACCGACCGCTTCGAGGCGCAGTTCGTCATCGGAGAGATCCTGAAGGAGACCCGCGACAGCGGCCGTCCGAACGGCGACTTCGCGATCTTCTACCGCACCAACGCGCAGTCGCGTCTGTTCGAGGAGGAACTCCTCAAGTACGACGTCCCCTACGTGGTGGTTGGCGGCGTGCGCTTCTATGACCGCGCCGAGGTGAAGGACGCGCTCGCGTATCTACGCCTCGCGATCAATCCGCGCGACGGCGCCGCGCTCCGCCGCATCGTCAACAAGCCCGCCCGCGGCATCGGCAAGACCACGGTCGACCGCGCCGACGATCTCGCCGTCGAACGCGGCGTGACGCTGCTCGAGGCGCTGAGCCTCATGGCGCAGGGCAGCGGCGGCGGTCGCACCGGTCCGAAGCTGCGCGCGTTCCTCGCGCTGTACGACCAGCTCGTGCGCGACGCCACTCACGCCGAGCCGTCGGCGGCCATCGCGCGAATCCTCGACCGCACCGGCTACCTGCGGGTGCTCGAGAAGGACGGCTCCCCCGAGGCCGAAGCGCGTCTCGAGAATCTCCGCGAGCTCCTGCAAGCCGCCGAGGACTTCACGCGCGCCAACGCCGTCGATCCAGCGGGCGATCCGGACGACGACCGCACATCGGTCGAGCTCTTTCTCGATCAGGTGGCGCTCGTCTCCGACCTCGACTCCTACGAGGGGCGGGATCAGACCGTGTCCCTGATGACCGCACACACCGCGAAGGGCCTCGAGTTTCCGGTCGTGTTCCTCGTCGGGATGGAGGAGGGGATCTTCCCCCACTCGGTGTCGAGCCGCGACGAGGACGGCGTCGAGGAGGAGCGGCGGCTCTGCTACGTGGGCATGACCCGTGCGATGGAGCGGCTGACGCTCACCTCGGCGGCCGAGCGCGTGCGCTACGGGTCGCGCAGCTACGGCGTACCGTCGCGCTTCTTGAAGGAGATCCCGGAGGATGTCGTCGACGAGATCGTGGCGCCGC
>JABSQW010000658.1 GCA_013215605.1 Myxococcales bacterium | reverse complement strand
TTCGAGCACACCAAGCCTCCGCTGGCGAGCTACCTGCTGGGGGTTCTGCTGCTCTTCCCCAGCCGGGAGATCCTGTTCGTCGTCTGGCACGGAATCAACCTGCTGTTGCCGGTGGCGTGGCTGGTGTCCGTGCGCGGAAGGCTCGATCTCCCCGTCGCGGCCGCGATGTTCTTCGGCTTCAACTTCTGGTTCACCGAGACGACCCTGGGCCAGTACAACCTGGTCCTGGGTGTCGTCGTCTGGTTCGCGTTCCATCGGGAGCGCGCGTGGGTCTCCGGCGCGCTCTTCAGCTTCGTCCTGCTGCTCAAGCCGAGCTTCTTCGTCTTCCTACCGTGGCTGCTCTACCGCCGGACGGCACGTGACCGCGTCCTCTTTCTGGTTGGAGCCGGTGGGGTCCCGGCCGTCCTCGGCCTCATCTACGTGCTCGACCGCGGGGCGCAGGTCTTCGTGTCCGACCACCTGGCCTGGCTGTCCTTCCTGGGGTTCTCGGAGGCGAAACACATCGAGCGGATCGACAACCTCGCGATCCCCTCGCTGCTGTTGCGGAGTTTCGGCCTGCATCTGCACGCCGGGGCGTGGCTACTGGCGGGCACAGCGTTCAACGCAATCGGCCTGCACCGCCTCCGGGGACGGTCGCCGGTGGTGACGTACTCGCTCTGCGCGCTCGGCTTCCTGGCGTTCTCGCCGATGACCTGGAGGCAGAACTTCATCGTTCTGCTCCCATTCCTGGCGTGGACGGCCGGCGAGCTCGAGCAACGCTGGCGCGACCACAAGCTCGCCCTGCTGTTCCTGGCGACGCCCTTCTGCATCACGCCGGTCGGCATCCCGGAGCCGTTGAGCCGCTGGGTCTTCGCGAGTGCACTGCCCCTGTGGGGGATGATTGCGCTCTTCGCCACCATGCTTCGGATCGTGCGTTCCGCGGACAACTCGCGGTAACGCCGGCGGGTCGCTATGCGACGGTCAAGGGACAGAACGGGGTTGGCGTCGTGGTCGTCGTCGCATCACTGCCGGAGGTGGCCGGGCGCCTCGAGTACCCGACGCGCCTCGTGGTCGATGGGATCGCCGTCGCGCAACGCGAGCAGGCGAATCGCGGCGCCTCCCTTCCCGAACTCCTTCACGAGGCGAAGCGGCTGCGGTCGCAGTCCTCGCACGAAGTCGCACTTGCGCTCCACCGGGTACACGGCGACGTAGTCGGCCCCGGCTTTCGCGAGCAGCGTGAGCGTATCCTCCGGCGGGTGCGAACACTGGATCCAGTGATACCCGGACAGGCTGAACGGCGCGAGCTCCCACGGACTTGTCGTCACCACCGACGGCCGCGGGTCCTGCGCGTCGAGCCACTGGATCATCTCCCAGCCGAACTGCCCCGGGCCGTTGTGAAAGCGAATGTCGAGGAGATGCTTCACGCCGGTCGCGGCGGCGGCGAGCGAACCCACCACCATCAACGCCGACAGCACGCGCCACACGCGACCCGCGCTCGCATCGAGGTACACGAGGGCCGGGAGGATCAGGAACAAGAGCGGAATGCCGTGGCGGAAGCCGAAGAGCCACGGCGACCAAATCGCCATGTGGAAGGCGTGGACCGGCGCGAGCATGCCAAGGCCGCCGAGCAGCGTGGCGGCCGGCAGAGCGAGCCTTGCCGGGAGCGCGAGCCGTGGCGGGCGGTGCGCGCGTACCATCACCACAGCCGCATGCACCGCCGCCAGCGGCGCCGCGTACGCGAGCGCGGCGTACTGGTACGTGTAGGACGTCTCGAACCGGCGCGGATCGAAGGCCGCGAGCATGCCCGACGCAAAATCCTTCACGACGTCCCACCGCGTCGGCAGGATCACCGCGTGGTCGACGACCGGCAGCTCCGGCGTCATCCGCTGCGTCTCCATCCCGAGGGCGGCGCTAAAAGAGAGCAGCCCCTCGCTAGCGAGGTAGGCGACCCACGGCACGAAGACGAGGAACGCGCCGACGAGCGCCGCCGGAGCGAGTCGCGCGCAGCGGCGATCCGAGAGCGCCACCCAGCCGAACACGAGAGGAACGGCCAGCGCCAGGCCGAGAGTCTGAACGCGGGTCAGCAGCGCTGCGGCACCGAGCATTCCCGCCGCGCCCGCAAAGCCGGAGCTTCGATCGGTCACGGCGCGGTCGAGCGCGAGGAGTGCGCCGATGGCGAAACAGAACGCGATCGCCTCGTTGTTGGGCACCGACGTGAACCGGAAGAACACGACGTTGCTGCCGAGGATCAACACCGCGACGTGTCCGATGTCGGGGACGCGCCCCTCACGGAAGAACGTTCCGGAAGCGGGCTCCGCCATGCGCTCGCGCAGGCGGAGCGCGAGGAAGTAGACGAGCACGAGGTCGAGGAGGTAGAAGGCCGCCGGGAGCGACGTGGTCAGATTCCCGAGTCCGAAAAGCTTCGCGGTGCCACCGAGCACCGCGGGCCACAGCGGGCTCGTCGTCACGAGGTGCGGGAACTCCTTGAAGCCCTGGTAGTAGAGCGACAGGTTCGAACGGAAGCCCTCGCCCAGAGCGATCGATCTGGCGATCGTGAAATAGTAGTCGGCGTCGCGGGCGCTCGGACCGAGGTCGATGTCGATCTGTGTCTTGGCCGCCGCGAACATCAGGAGCAGCGCGAACAGAATTCCAAGACTCCGAGATCGTCTCGTCATGGCGCCGGCCGAGTAGGGTACACGTCGATTCCGATGTCGACACTGATGCCGCCGGTCATAGAGTGTATTTCGCGGCTGCCGCGCGCCATCTCCGCATCCACAGACTGAATGGCGTAGATAGGAAGTTCAAGCTGCGTTTCTGCAAGTTCCTATCCTAGAGGTTCTGTCAATTAGGAACCCAATACGGGGCGATTTCAAGAAGACTGAGCCGAAGCAGCCCCCTAGGATTTCGCCCCTCGGCGGCTGCGTGTCGCAGGCGTTGCCGGGGTCGCCCACCGTGACCCAGTCCATGGTGACGGCTAAAGCCGAGGGCGCGATCAACAGGATCGCTGCCACAAGCGGTAGGCATAGGCGGGCACAGCGCAGCATCCAGATCTCCTTCCCGTATGCGGGTCACCGGTTCCTGGTTCACAGAGTCTCTAGGATAGGACCTTGCGAAAACGCAGCTTGAACCTCTTATCCTCTGACACCCCCTCTCCGCAAGGCTCGGTCAATACGAGGGAAGGGCTCGGTTGGTTGGTCGCGGGGAGAATACCGCACGACGGACCCGAAGGGCCCGCGCCGCGCGGGGTCCGCTCTGAAGAGGCGAAGGAAGTCCTTTTCCCACTTTGATGGAAAATTGTTCCGTTGCCTCTCTTCGAGTCAGAGAGGGGCGATCGGCCAACCTCTTGATTTCGTTTAAGTAAGGAGAGATCTAATTGTTAGGTACAAAGATTGCAACGTCTCGGTTCTTGGGAAAGGGGACGCCCATGGCTGTGTGCGCCGGGAATTCGTGGGTAGCAGCTTCTTCGAAGCGTTACCGGATTTTCTGGTGCCGCGCCCTGTCGGTCGTCTCGGCTATCAGCGCGGTTGGATCCATGGCGCGACAGTGTCTCTCGAGATCCCGTCAAGCCGTCTGCCTCGTCACCGCAATCTGCACGTCTGCCTCGTTGTTTGCAACGACCCTCTCAGCCAACGGATGGAAGCCCATGGACGAAGAAATGCTGTGTCGAAAACTGGAGGATCGCTACGAGCAGATCGTTTCGCTAGCCGGCGAGAGAGGCAAGGCGTTCGACATCCATGTTGAATGGCTCTCGTACCTCGTCCTCGTGGCTGGCAGCCGCTCGAACGGCTCCGATCGTCTGGACAACATCTTCAGCGCGATTCAGAAGCAGTCGCCGACGCTCGCTGTGCCGCGTTATGTCATGAGTCCCGGGGAACTCGAGGAATTCATCGATGACTTGGCGGCGGATGATCCCAACGATCTCGCCTACTCCGCATATCGGAGGAAGGCCCGTTCCATGTCAGAGCTAATAGCCAACGCAAAGAAGTCGATCACACGGCGAAGTGGATTCGCCTTCGACCCATCGGTGCCCGTCGTTCGCTCGCAATAGCAGCTGAGACAACATCCAATCCACACAATGGAGTGACCTAGACATGAAATCAAAGACACTGATTCTGGTAAGCGCACAGCTCGTCGCGGTGTTTGTTCTCGGCACACCGGCGCTCGCGATTCCCATAACTCACACAACGACTTACAGCAATGTGCTCACGACCGGCGCATGGGATGGTCCGGGCAGCGCCACGACCACCTAGGCCGCCACCGTGACGACCGAGCTGTGCTGCGTGGCAGCAGCGGGAGGAGATTGCTTCCAAGCGGTAATCGACGACGCGTTTCTGTTTTCCTACGACGACACGGTCATGTTGCCACTCGTCGGAGGTGTATTCAACGGGGGGGTCATCGATCAGACCTTTCACGATACCACTGCTATCCATGAGGGTTGGCACAGATCGTATATTTCCGCACTGCTTTCCTCGACCTACGTAGCGCTGGAGACCTGGAGCTCTACCTACAAGAGCAACAAGGTCAACTCAGCCGCCGCCGCTCTCGCGCTGGGAACCGCGGATCTGACGGATGCACTGACCGCCGCCGCAGCTGCATTCGCGGCCGATTTCAGCACCGATGTGACGAACCCGGTCTTCGGCCATCAGAACGCTATAGCTTTCCTCCAAAATATCGGCGGCGTGGATACCTGGCGGTCGCAAAACCCGGACTGGGGCGCGGCGGCTGTCGCCCATGCGAACGGGATCAACGTCAACTTCGCCAAGGGGGCGGGCACTTGCGATTGTGTTCCGATTCCTGAACCCGGTACTGGCTTGATGATGGCGATTGGCCTCATTGGGTTCGCCATAGCGCCAAGGAGGTTCTCGAAGCCCGCGTTTTCAGCAGGCCGCGCACGCCGCCGCGCGACGAGGGGGGCAGGCTGAGTCTCTCACCCGGCAGTAGATAGGAAGTTCAAGCTGCGTTTTCGCAAGGTCCTATCCTAGAGGTTCTGTCAATTAGGAACCCAATACGGGTTCAGAAGAGGTATCGAAATAGGTCTTCTGAATCTGTCCCAATGATGTCCCTGCCACATATGCCACCTGAAATGCATCCACGCCATCGGAAACCACTTTCGTGATGAAGTAGTGGCGGGTCGCAAAGTAGTTTCGGCGGCGTTTTCCATGGGTTTTTTCGTAGAGCATTAGATGATCCTTCAGAAATTTCCCAAAGGTCTGCCCCACATGAATCATCACCTGTGACTCTTGGTCTTCGATCTTGTAGATAGGAAGTTCAGGCTGCGTTTCCGCCAGGTCCGATCCGTAGACATTCTGTCGATGAGCGACCGGTGACGGGACCAAGCCTCCAATTCGCCATTGCCGGATCTCAACTCCGCCAGCGGCCGATGCGTCGGTTCCAGTCGTTCGCAGTGACGTAGAGGGACGGGACCAGGAATAGCGTGACGAGTGTCGACAGCGCGAGCCCCCAACCCAAGGCCAACGACATCGGGGACATGACCGCGTCGTAGCCCCCGAGCCCATAGGCGGTTGGCATGACACCGACGAAGGTCGAGAGACTCGTCACGAGGATGGGCCGCAGCCGACCCACGAGAGCATCGATCATCCCGTTCGTTCGCATCATCTCGTCGGCGTCGCGCATTTCGGCCTGCGCGCGATGGACCGAGTCGATCATGACGATCGCGGAGTTCACGACCACTCCGGCGAGACCGATCATGCCTATCATCGCCAGGAGCGAGAAGTGCATGCCGTGTAGGAAGAAGGTGAGCACCACCGCCGCCGCCGCGAAGGGAACCACCGCGACAACGAAGGCCGCCTCGAGGAACGACCCGAGCATGATGGCGATGACACACGCGATCCCTATGACGCTGAGGACGAACACGGCGGCCAGGTCACCCGTAGCCTTCCGCGACTGAACGACCTCCCCAGCGATTTCGACCTCGAGATCGGGGTGGTCGTCGAATCGGGGAAGCAGCTCGCGCTCCATCAGCTCCGCCAGGGTCGTGGCGGTGTAGGGGCTGTGGGGACCGAATCCGCCCGTGACGCTCGCCGCCCGCACGCCATCTCGGTGGTGGATGGCGGCCAGCGCCGGCAGCTCCACGGGCGCCACGACGTCGCGCAGCATCACGAACTCACCGCTCGCACTGCGAACGAACGTGTCGAGCAGGGCGTCGAGGTCCTGGCGCGCGCTGGGCTCGAAGAGAACGCGTACGTCGATCGTGTCGTCGAGGTCGCGAATCTCCGTGGCGATCAGGCCGTAGAACGCGCCCTGGAGCGTTCGGCCGACCGAACTCGCATCGAGGCCGCGCAGGGCGAGCTTTTCGTAGTCGAGATTGAGGTCGATCTGACGCATGCCGGGGCGCTCGTCGATGTCGACGTCGACAGCCCCGTTGTCCTCGGCAAAGCGCTTGATCTCGATCGCGACCTCGCGCCGAAGCGTATCGTCGTTCGAGAGAACGAAGAGCCGAATCGGCTCGAGGCCCGGCGGTCCGTCCAGCGCGGCTTCGTAGACGACCTGCGCGTCGGCGGGGACGCGGATCTGCGCCTTGACTCGTTCGATCCAGGTGGCGGCGTTGTAGCGACGCTCGTCGAGATCGAGGTAGACCGCGATCAGGCCTTCGTTCTCCGCCGACCCGTATTCCCGATCGATGCCCAGGGGGTCCTGGTGGCCGACGCGTGCCGTCAACCCCTGGAGGTCGTCTCCCAAGATCGTCGGGATCTGCAGCTGGAGTGCGTCGAGAACGGCCTCGGTGCGCTCGAGTGGAGTCCCTGCGGGCGTGTTCACCTTCAGGTAGAAGCCCTTACTGTCCTCTTGTGGAAAGAACTCGAACTGCATATTCGGAGCGATGCCGACCATGATCACGAGCCAGACGCCGACGAACACCGCGATGACGCGTCCGCGCTTCGGCAACCACCGCTGCAACAGCCCGCGATAGCCCTCTTCGAGTCTCAATACGAAGGCGCGCTTCGGACGCGGCTTCGAGTTCCCTCTCACCATCGACATGTGGGCCGGCAGGATCACGAAGGACTCGAGGAGCGAGAGGACGAGCGCGATGCAGACGACCGCTGGGAGCTGCCAAATTACCCGGCGCGGGAAACCGCCGATGGCCATGATGGGCGCGAAGGCGAGGATCGTCGTGATCGCCGACGTCAACACAGGGCGCGCGACCTCGGCCGTACCCGCAATCGCCGCGTTCCGGGGCGAGAGCCCTCCCTGCCGCTTCAACAGGATCTTCTCGGCCACCACGACCGCGTCGTCGACGAGTAGGCCGAGCACGACGACGAAAGCAATCGTCGATATGAAGTTGATCCCGATCCCGAAACTCGGCATCACGATCAGCACCGCGAGGATCACGAGCGGCACACCGAAGCAGACCCACACCGCAGCTGACGGCGCGAGGAAGACGAAGACGATCGAAGCTACGAAGGTGATTCCCAGCGCGCCGTTATTCGTAAGGATGTCGAGTCGATTTCGAATCTCGAAGGTACTGTCGTTTACCACACTTGCTTCGACCCCTTCCGGGAGCCGCGTTTCCTCGAGAATGCGAATGACGTCCGCCCGAGCATCCGGCATGTCACCATCGGCGATCTTGGTGGGCACGACCGAGATACCGGGACGTCCATTGGTTCCGACCGCGAGTCCGACGTCCTCGCGCCCAAGCTCGACTCGGGCGACATCGCGCACGCGCAGCGCTCCTTGGCCCGCCTCGAAGCGCAGGATCACGTCGCCGACCTCCTCGGGCGTCTCGAACCTCCCCCACAACACGACCTGCTTTCGCGCTTGCGCCGTCTCGAGCGGCCCGCCCGTGGTCGAGATGTTGCGCCGCTCGAGGGCCTGCACGACGTCGAGCAGCGTGATCGCGTGGGCGCGGAGGAGCTCGGGATCCAGAAAGACCGAGATCTCCGGATCGGGCAATCCGACGAGGCCGACATTCCCGACGATGGGCAGGCGGCGCAACCTGCGCTCGAGGCGAACTGCCACGGCGGGGAGAAGCTCGCTCGGACCCGACAGCGCAATCTCGAGAATGGGTTGCTTCGTGGGATCCATCCGGAGGAACGCCGGCTCGTCGCGCATCTCGAGCGGAAAGTCAGTGATGCCGTCGATCGCCGCGCGCAGCTCCCGCTCCTTGTCGAGAATCTCCTCACGCCTGGCGTCGTCGTGGAGGTCGATGGTGGTGACGCTGCGGTTCTGCGTGATGATCGTTGTGTAGTGGAGGATTCCGTCGACTTCCGAAATCGCCTCCTCGATTGGGATCGTCAGCTTGGCCTCGACGTCGCGCGCCGAAGCGCCGGGGAGCCTTGCGGTGACGAGAAAACTCGGGAAGTCGACGCCCGGGAAGCCCTCGACCTTCGCGGTCAGGAGGTTCAGCACGCCGAGGGCGACGAGCGCGCCGGTGACGACGTTCACGAGCGTATGCCGCTCCACGAAGAACCGGACGATGCGTTCCATGGAACGATCAGTCCGATCGGGTGTGGCTGCTGTCGACGGTTACCTCGACCCCGTCGCGCAGTGCGAACTGACCGTCGACGATCACTTCATCGCCCTCCCGGAGCCCGTCCAAGACTTCGATCCAGTCGCCCGCGCTCCGCCCGGTACGCAGGTTGCGGATACGGGCAACGAAGACGCCCTCTTCGCGCGCGGCGACGAACACCTCCGGCTGGCCCGCACGGCGCATCAGCGCGGCGCGGGGGGCAAGCGGGTGGGCGTCTCGGTCCGCTGTGGGGAGGTCGACGGTCGCCACCATCCCGTCGCGCAGGCCCGCCGGTGGTTCCTCGATCCACAGCTCGACCGTATAGGTCCCGTCGCGCTCGTTCGCGACACTCGAGACACTCTTGAGCTCGGCTACCACCTCCTGACCGCCAAGAGCCGTGAATCGGACTTTCGCCCTCCGCGCCACCTCGAGCTGCACGGCCTGCTGCGCCGTTACGCCTGCAAAGACCCGCGCGCGCGATTGCTCGACCACTGTCGCGACGGGCGTGCCGGGTGCGACGTAGTCTCCGACGTCGACGTGCAGATCGTCGACCGTACCACTGAAGGGCGCGGTCACCGTCGCGTCCTCGAGGTTGCGCTTCGCCGTATCGCGCGCAATCAGCGCGAGCGCTCGGTCATCGCGTGCACGGTCGAGGGCTTGGCGCAGGTCATCCCGGTTCTGCTCGCTGATGGCGTTACTGACCTCCATCCGTTCGCCTCGCTCGTGCTCTCGTTCGGCGTGCTCGAGGTCGTGGACGCGAGCCAGCAGCGTGGCCTCGGCTCGACGAAGCTCGAGGGCGAGGCGACTCGGGTCGAGCTCGACGAGACCCCCTCCGGCTTCCACCCAGGCGCCGCGCTCGACGCGACGCGCGATCACGCGACCGGTCGCCTCTGCCTTGACGTTCGCCTTGTGAAAGGCGCGCGCGATACCGGAGGCGTGGTTCTCACTGTCGAGCGGCTCTCGACGAACCGTATGAACCCGGACCCGCTGGCGCGCGGTGACGTCGGGAGACTCGGTGCTCGTCGGGGTGCTTGCTTCGCCGGATGACTCCACGCAGCCCGTCGCCACTGCGGCCAGCGCGAGCACCAGATGGATCGATATCAACGCGGCTTGGACCTTCATCCCCGGTCTTCCTCGGCTGTGGGCGCAGGTAGTACTTTGCGAGTCTATGTCGTCAAAACATTTTGGACCA
>JABSQW010000657.1 GCA_013215605.1 Myxococcales bacterium | reverse complement strand
GCGGGCCTCTCGACGGCGCACTTTCAGCGGCTCTTCCATGCTCTCGTAGGGGAGACGGTAGCCGGCTACGCGCGCAGGCGTCGGCTCTCCCGCTCGGTGGAAACGCTGCTCGAGACCGATCGACGCGTCCTCGACATCGCAGGCTTCGGCGTACTCTATGCCGCACTGTTCCGGATCACGCGAAGCATATTGACGATGATTCCCATTGCATGGGCATTCGTCGCCAGCATTGGCTCGATACAGGGAGACTTCCTCGCGTCCTCGGGAGCGATCGGGGCCTATGCCATCGTCGTCGTAATCCAGTTATCTGGGCTTGCTTGGCTGGTACGAACGGAGAGGCCTGCACGTTGAGAGCCTAGCCGTCATCTTCATACGGAAGGCGTCATTCGATACCCTCGAATGAATCCTTTGAGCGATCCGTGCAAATAGTCTCTGCTTCCGGTCGGAAAATCCCACGATGAAGTCCGCCGCACCGCCTCAACGGGGACTTGTCATAACATCCCTACTCGGACATGACCCGAAAACCCCGCTTATTCTTCCGATCCGCCGAAAGGGCAAGACAAATGAGCAAAAGGATCGATATCGCGGCAATTCCCCCAAAGATCGGCACGCTGTATCCGCCCCCCCATCACCACAAAACCCGCGAACGCCAGAAAAAGGCGCTGGGGGATGCGGCTGGGCTGACCCAATTTGGAGTCAACCTGACAACCTTGCCACCCGGCACTTGGTCGGCGCTGCCACATTGGCATGAACGCGAAGACGAGTTTGTCTATGTGTCGTCGGGCCATCCGACGCTGGTCAGCGGCGATCACGAAGAAACGCTGTCACCGGGCGATTGCGTCGGGTTCAAGGCGGGCGAAGAGATCGGCCATTGCCTGCAAAATCGCAGCGACGGAGATGTCGTGATCCTTGAGATCGGCAGCCGCATGCAAGGCGAACGCGCCTTTTACCCTGGGCTGGACCTGATGGCGGATGCCGCCTCGCCGAATTCCTACGACCACCTTGATGGCACCCCCTATCCCGATATCCGGCGACGTGGCCCCGGCGAAGATTGACGGGCCGCCAGGGGTGCGGATATCTGCGCCAATATTCCGTTCGGGGAACCGGCTTGGGAGCGCTTTTCCTAGTCAATCGTGCGAGAAGAACTAGCGACGTGAACCCGAAAGGTCGCAGAAGGGTCGATGCTAGGCGGCTCGCACCCCTCGAAGCTTTGCCTCGCCGACCTGCGGCCGCGCGGCGCGACCCGTCCCATACCGACGCTGTTTCAGGCGCGGAATATCGGCTACGAACCGCGAGCTCTGACCCAGTTCGGGGTAGCCTCTCTGCATGGCTCGAGACCGCTTCAAAGAGTTGCAGCGCACGCGAACGGTGCACTTGCTTTGTCGTCGCCCGCCGTGGTCAAATGCCCCCCCAGCTCTCGCTTACACTCGAATCCGGAGGTCCCTCATGCAGCACTCTCGGCCCTCGTTGCTCCACCATTTCCTGTGTTTTCTCCTGGTGTTCGGCCTCGCCGGCCCGGCCCTCGCGAGCGACGACTCGGATTCCAATGACAAGCGGTCGATGACCGGCGTCTGGCTGACCCGGCCGGCTTCGCAGTTCGTGTTGCAGGATTTCGTCGGTCCGGTGCCCGAGGCCACGCTCATGCGCTGGGAACTCGAAGAGGACGAGAACGGGCTCATCACCGGCTACAACTCCTACTTCTCCGAGGACGATGAGGGGGAGAGTGCCTCCCGGGGCACGCTGTGCATGGTCGGAGCGCGCATAGGGAACCGCGTGGTCCTCGAAGAGTCCTACGCGATCGACAACGGGGTGCCCGCGCCCGAGTTTTCCACCATCCCAATCTTCGTATTCGACTGCAGCGCGCGTAACGGCAAGAAGATCCGCTGCCTCGGTCATGGTCTCAGCAATATTCCGCCGACCGCCCTCAAGGCGACCCTGGTGCGCTCGCAGCACGCCGGCGAACAGTTTCCCGTCTCCGAGGCCGCTCGGGAGATCTGCCAGCCGGGTTAGGCGGCGCCCGCGACAGCAGGCCTCGCGCTGTACCGCCAGGACGGCAGCGTCTTCAACTCGGGCGAGTCCGGCAGCGTCGGCGAATTTCTCGACGTCAAGACCGGCGTCGGCAGCTTCGCGCCCAACAGCAACGTCAGCTACGAGTTCGGCAGCATCTACGCCCGCGAATGGACACAGCCTGCGCCGAACCGTTTCGGGTTCCTCCCCTTGCTCAAGGCAGTGTGCGCTGGAAGAACGCGTAGGCGTCCGCGGCAACCGCGGCGTGGATGGCGGCGCGACTGACGCCCGAGCGCTCCTTGCAGAGATCGCCCAGGACGAGTCGTCCCGGCCAGCCGCATCGGCTCAAGAACGTGTAGTGCCCGACATCTTTCAGTACCCGCAACTCGGCCTGCGGCGCGTGAAGTGCCAGGATGCGAGCGTTTGCGTCGGCAGGCGCGAGTTCGTCGTGGTCGCCGACCACGATCCGGATCGGAACTCCAATTGCTTTGGCACCGGCGGCCGACATCGCGTCGATCGCGGCGGGTGCGATGGCAAAGGCAGCGTGCACACGCGGGTCGAGATGAGACTGGTCCGCGCGCTTCATCGACGCCAGGGTCAGAGGGTCGTCCCGCTCGAGCAGTTCCAGGAGGTCTGCGATCTCGAAGGGAGACTCGGGCGGTGGCTCGCAGCTCGTGGCGCGAGCCTGATCGCTCTCGCAAAACGCGTAGTAGGATTCGACGTCGAGCCGACCGCCAGCGAGCAGTGCGACGGTATTTCCGCCGAGGGAGAAGCCGGCGGCGCCGATGCGGTCGGGGTCGATCGATGGCCCAAAGATGGGATCTGCGAGCAGGCGTTCGAGCAGGAGTGTCAGGTCCCGCGCGCGCTCCCAGAAGAGGAAGAAGCCCTGGACGGCGAGATCATCGTCGGCAATCGAGTTCCCGTAGTGCGTGACGGCGGCGGCGAGGTAGCCACGCGCGGCCAACCACTCCGCCAGCCAGGACAGATCTCGTCCGGAACCGCCCGTTCCGTGAGACAGCAGTACGAGAGGGCGCTTCGTTGCGGCGGCTCGGAGTGGTGCCCCCGGTGCCGCGTAGCCCTGTCGAAAGAAGGGAAGCCCAAACGGTCCCATCGAGAGCTCGCGTTCCGTGGCGGAGTCCTCTACCGGGTACCAGACGTTGGCCCGGAGCGGCCACTCCCCCGTGCCGTCCCAGCGTTGCCGTCCGGAGTCGCTCCATTCCCACTCTACGATTCCGACCTTGCCGGGGCGCTCCGGTGGGCCGCTCTGGCAGGAGAGGAGGAAGGCGAGAGCTGCGGCGCTCCACACGATCGTGCTGCGGAGGTTCACGGCTTTTCCTCGATTGGCAGCCAGTACTCGAAGGCGCGGCTGCGATCTGCGGGGTGCACGTCGATCTCCACTCCCCCGCCATACTCGAAGGACGAGGCCGGAAGCCAGTCGAGGAGCACGTGCAGGATCGTTTCGGGCAGGGATGTCGCGGCCCCGAGATGCTCGAAGACCGCGTAGCGAGTCGCCGGAACCCGCCTGTGTTCCATGCCCGTGGGCAACTCGTCCACGCTCGCGACTCGAGCGCTTGCGATGTAGTCGAGTTCGTCGATGCGCTCCGGGGTCTCGCACGGAAAGCAGAGTCCGAAGTCGTCCTCGCCCGCAGTCGCGATCTCGCCCCGGCGCTCGAGGAAACGCCGCCAGAGCGCCGGGATGACCTCCCGGTTGTCGCTGTCATTGGAGAGCACCGAAAGGAAGCGCGCCCGCAAACCGACGTAGTCGCAAGCGTCCTGCTCGACGATGCGCGACACGGTCCCCTCGAGACGCCGCCGGATCTCGAGCCGTTCGCGTGTCAGCGCGGGCAGTGCGAGGCCGGGCGCCCGCTGACCGCGCGCCCGGAAGCGCCCGGGCGGCATGCCGAAGTGCTGAGCAAAGGCGCGCGTAAATGCCTCCTGCGATTCAAAGCCCGCCTCTAGTGCGATGTCGAGGACGCGTCGATCGGTCTCGAGCAGCGTTTCCACCGAGCGGGAGAGCCGACGCCTGCGCGCGTAGCCGGCTACCGTCTCCCCTACGAGAGCATGGAAGAGCCGCTGAAAGTGCGCCGTCGAGAGGCCCGC
>JABSQW010000656.1 GCA_013215605.1 Myxococcales bacterium | reverse complement strand
TCCGGGTACCAACACGTCGCGCCTCCGCCGCGAGCTGCCCCGCATGCTCGAGACGTTCGCGCCCGACCTCGTCATCGCCATGATCGGCGTGAACGACTTCTGGACGGTTCCGGTGCCGCTCGACGACGCCGACTCCCCCGGTGCGCTCGAGCGGGTGGCGCGCAGGTCCCGCGTCTACCGCGGGATTCGTATGCTCCGCCGCGCCTTCGGCGACGACGATCTCGAGGTCATCCTGGATCCCGCCTGGGTCCCGAAGGAGCGGGCGGCGAATCGGGCCCGCTTCGGGGACGAGGAATTCGCGATGGGCTTCGAGGCTGCGAGGGGCGAGCAGGGCGAGCGCACGCAGGTGACAGCGGCGCTCGTGAACCTGGTCGCGCTCGCGAGGAGCCACGACACACCGCTCGTGATGATGAGCTACCCGTCGCGCTTCAAGATGCTCTATCCGTTCGCCAACGCGGCCATTCGGGGGGCGGCGAAACGCACCGGGGCACCGCTCATCGATCTCACCGCGGTCTTCGAGCCGTTGTGCCCGGAGGAGGAGTGCCCCGAGCTCCTGTTCGAGGACCAACATCCCACCGAGCGGGGCCACCGGGTCGTCGCAGAGACGATCGCCACGCGTCTACCGGAGCTCTTCCCCGAGACGCTCCGGGAACCGGGGTCGGCCGGCGGCCCCCCTGAGCCCTGAGGAACGCGGGGAAGGAGCACTCTGTGTTCGGGTGGGACCGACGTCGTCCCCGTATGCGGGTTCCTGGTCGACAGAATCTCTAGGATCGGACCTTGCGGAAACACCGCTTGAACTTCCTGTCTACCGTCGTAGAGCCGCCGCGCGCTCGCGGTTGGCCGCCGGCGCGTACCAGATCGGCGAGGTCCAGGCGCGTTCCTGGATCAGTTTGGGGAGCTGGTCCGTGGTGCAGCCGTCGGGGCGTTCGTCTTCGGGGAGCGAGAGGCAGAGGCGGGCCGACCAGCGACAACTGGGGTTTTCGACGACGCGCGCGTAGTAGACGGCGTCGGTGGAGGGGTCGAAGTTCGGGTCGGTCCAGGTTGCGCACAGGGCGGTCGCGCCGCGTCCGGTGGGCGTGCAGGTCGTGAGGTCGACGCCGGCGCCGTTGTTGGCGTTTCCGGCGACGTCGTGGACCGCTTGATGGAAGAGGCCGTCTGCGTCCACCCAGCCTTTTACGATCTGGATTCGCTGGAGCAGGCCGCCGGGCTGTCCGGCCGTGCCGGGATCCGCGAGGGCCTCGACCGCGAACGAGGGCGCGGCAGCATCGTCGGGGCGATCGGCCAATCGCTCACCCATCGGAACACCGCTGGCGTACCCGCTCCGGGCGAAGTCGGAGTTCGCGCAGGTTCCGGGATCGAGTCCCCAGCCGCCGAAGAAGCGGGGCACGATGCGTGGGCCGCTGGTCGAGAAGGTCTCGCGCCGCTTGAGCGCATCGAAGATCGAATCGCGCGTGTTCTCCTCGGCCCAGACCCCGGCGAGCCCGCCCGGGCTCCAGAAGGGCGGGCCGCGCTTTTGCTCGCCGATCGTGAGCAGGGCCGCCGTCGTCGCCCCGAACTTGTAGGGGATGTCGGCCTCGCTCACGGCGCCTGGCGTGGCCATGTGGGTGTCGGTGCTGCCGATGAAGCCAAAGGGATAGGGATTGACGCCAATCCGGTCCTCTTCGCGCAGTCCCAGGAGCAGCGCGTAGCGAACGTAGTCGTTTCTCGAGATGCAGCCCCGCGCAGCCTGGGCGCCCCAGCCGGCCCCTTCTTCGCAGTCCTCGAGTTCCTGCCGCCCAAAGTCGCGGGCCTTTTCGAACCCGCAGAGTTCGTCGGGCTCCCCCACCACCCCGTACATGCCGTTGCGGCACTCGCTCTCGCCCTTGATCTGCATCATTTCGACGATTGGCTCGAGTCGCGCGCGCAGCGCGGCCTCTTCGCGCTGCGCGTCGAGCGGCAGGTCCGCGTACTCGACCTTGAACATCTGTCCGTTCGAGAGATTCGGGTTGTGCGGGATCGCGATCGCCTCGCAGCCGCTGTCGGTGTCGTTGCAGACTTCCATCAACTGGTGGCGAAGGTCGATCTCGCGCGGCGTTTCGAGCGACGAGATCGGGAGTTCCGGGACGATCTCGTTCCGCAGGATCACGTTGCGGTGCACTTTTGTCCGGTTCGGCGAGTGGCTGTACTCCCAGGCGTGGAAGGTCGTGAACGCGCAGGCTTCCGAGCGGTCGTAGTGGCGCTCCGTCGCTTCCTGGTTCGCGCGCCACACCGCTCCGAGTTCCGCGCGGCAGACCTCGTCGTCGTCGCCGCACACGTCCGAGCGCCGGCCACCCAGACCGAGCAGGCCTCCGACCCGGGCGCGGAAACCCTCGAATCCCAGCAACTTCGCGAGCCAGGACTGGTCCTCGCCGCGGTAGATCTTGCAGCCCGTGCTCTCGTAGGTCGGCGAGCCTGGCGTCTTGCAGAGGGAGACCTCGGCCATCCACTCCGCGTGATCCGTCACGGCGGCGAAATCGAGCGGCCGGTCGATCCGGGCCGGGCGCATTCCGGCGGCCGGGTCACCCGTGTAGACCTCGATCGCCTCTCCGCTCGCGTAGCGATAGGCGTCGTCCGGCGTGGTCGGCGTGCCCATCGAGTAGGCATCCATCGAGACCCCGGTGTGAACGTGCAGGTCCCCGAAGAGCGGCTGCCTTTCGGCCACCCGGTCTGCGCACGGCGCCCGCGGCGCAATCGGCTGCGCCTTTGCCGCGGCCGACGGCGGCGACCAGGGTCTACTGGTCAGCTTGAACCCGGAGAGAAGAAAGATCGCGATCCCGCCCACGACGGTCACGACGATCACGAGAAAGCCCACGACCCAGCTTCGCATCGAAACCTCCCGGCCGGGAGCCTATCACGGACGGCATCGGAGGATTCAGGAACTGCGAGCGCGAGCGAGCCGCTGAGCGCCCGAGTCATACCGCGTCGTGCCCTCGCTGGAACCCGACGACATCGCCGGCGTGGTCCGACTCGAGGACCACTTCGCGTGTGTCTTCTTTCGGGGTCGGATGCTAGGCGACGCGAGTATCGACGAGACGCTCGGGATCTGGCGTGACCATCAGACAGAGCCCGTGCCCAGCGCGCGCTTCCAGTAGGTGCGCGGCCATGTTCAAGCCTACGTGGAGTACGAGCAGGCCCAGCAGTCGAAACGGATCCATGCGCCCGGCCAGGTTCGAGGCAAAGCGCGCATGGCCCTCTCCCCCGACCCACCCCTCATCTCCGCCGACGACCCGTATTGGGTTCCTAATTGACAGAACCTCTAGGATCGGACCTTGCAGAAACGCAGCTTGAACTTCCTAGCTACGGCCGGCGTGCGCAGGTCCGGTAGTTGATCTCGTCGAGAAAGTACCCGTAGTCCGGGTGCAGGCTCGAAAGCAGCCACAGCGACGCCAGCGCAGCGAGCCCGAACACGAGCGGGGCCGCGAAAAGGGGCTGCGCTGCGAGCGGGTCCGAAGCGGTCCCGGTCCCAAATTGCGTCACCGCGGAGTCGCGCGAAGCCGGGTTCTGCCGAGCGTCTGCAAGCATCAGCGCTGACACTCTCTTCTGGGACGCCCCGCGTCAAGCATCGGGGCCAGCGTGCGAGGCCCGGACGGTGTCTCAGAAGAGCGCGTAGACGAGCGGGGCCACGGATTTTCCGGCCACGATCACGAACCCGACGAGCACGAGGACCAGCATCAAGGGCACGATCCAATACATGTTGTTGTCACGCGCAAAGCGCACGAACTCACCGAACAGCTTCAACCCGTAGCGCAGCTTCGGCATCCGTTGGCTCCTCTCGAGGTACTCTCAGGTCTTCTGACCGATCACGGTGAAGAATCCGTTGTCGCGTCGGCCTCGAACGATCATTCCCAGCTCCACGATGAGTCGCTCGAATGCGTTGCCCGGCGCCTCGGGCCGGAACAGATCGTCGGCGGCCGAGATTTCGCGGAAGGGCCTGGAGCGCGGGATGCTCTTCACGAAGCGGAAGCCCGTGTCGTCCAGCCAGTGCAGCATCTGCCCGATGGTGTGTTTCATCTCGTGCGGGTGCTTGTACTGGTCGGCGAACCAGGCTCGCTTGCGCGCCGCGCTGACGTTTCTGTCTCGGAGAACCGGATCGAGCCACTGAAGCCGGTCCCCCGAGAAGCGGAACACGAGCCTCCGCAGGTCGGTCACGAGCCGCCCGTAGCGGTGATAGAGGCCGATGAGCACATACCCCCCCGGCTTCACGAGTCGAGCAATCGAGCGAAAGCCGGCGAGAGGGTCAACGGTGGTCATCAGCACGCCGTTGCAGATCACCAGGTCGAAGCTCTCGTATTCGAACGCGGGGCGAAACAGGTTCATCTGTGCGAACTGGATGTTCCGGAGATCGTGGTCTCGCGCGAACTGCTCGCCGAGGCGGAGCGAGTTGACGCACATATCGGTCGCGAACACCGTACGACTGGCGATCGACAGGAAGTTGCTCAGCTGCCCGGTTCCGCAGCCGCACTCGAGGATCCTCGTACCCGGTGGCAGTTGCTCGTCGAGCATTCGGGGGAAGATGCCCTCGCGCGCGCGCTCGGCCAGTGTCGCGACGCTGTCGAAATCATTGTAGTCCGGAAACGGCGTCTGTTCGTAGAAGCTCTTCACCGTGTCGGTGAGTGCCTGCTGGCCAACGATCTCGCCGTCGGGCCAGAAGAGCCTCGGGACGCCCCCCTCGATCTCGAACCGATGGCCGCACTCCTGGCAGGCGAGACTCGCGGCCGACACCTCGATGCCACCGCGGCAGCCCGGGCAACGGAGGATCTCCGCGTGGCGGGCGAGCAGGTCGGGTGCTCCACTCATGGTCGATGCGAGGCCGTCGGCGGAGGGTCGTTCATCGCGCCCGGGCGGTCGATGCCGTGTCGGCGGGCGGAACGCTTCACAGCCCGGAACTCCGTTCCCATCCGACGCCCTCGCGCAGCGGCGGTTGTTCCTCCTTGTGAAGCAAGAAGGGTCCGAGCGAGAGCAGATCCATTTCGGTGCGGGCGAAGCAGCGATAGGCGTCCCGGGGTGTGCAGACGATGGGTTCGTCGCGCACGTTGAAGCTGGTGTTGACGACGACGGCGCAGCCGGTGAGTTCTTCGAATTTCTGGAGCAGTTGGTGGAACCGCGGGTGCGCCTCGCGACTCACCGATTGGATGCGCGCCGAGTAGTCGACGTGGGTGATCGCCGGAAGCTGTGATCGAGGCCGCTTCGCCCACTCGGACAGCTCCAGCTCGGACTCGTCGCCCACAGCGGGGAGTTGAAGGTCTTGACGGAGGGTCGCGACCAGCAACATATAGGGGGAGGGTTGGTCGAGGTCGAAGTACTCAGGGATCTTCTCTTCGAGACACGCTGGAGCGAACGGGCGAAAGCTCTCTCGGAATTTCGTCCGCAGGTTGAGGGTCGACTGCATCTCGGGGCATCGCGGGTCCGCGATGATGGAGCGGTTGCCGAGGGCTCTTGGGCCGAATTCCATGCGCCCCTGGAACAGGCCGATGATTCGCTTGGCCGCGATGTGCTTTGCCAGCTCGGACGCCCATTCGTCGTCGCTCTGGAACTCGCGGTACGGGTAGCCGTGGGCGTCCAGATAGGCTCGGATCGCATCGCGGGTGAACTCGGGTCCGAGGAACGAGCCGCGCATCGAGTCTTCGGAACCCGTCAGGCTGCGTTCATTTCCGAGTTCGTTGTGCCACACCGCCAGGGCTGCACCCACCGAGGCGCCAGCGTCGCCCGAGGCCGGCTGGATCCAGAGGTCGCGAAAGATCCCCTCCCGTTGCAGCCTGCCGTTGGCGACGCAGTTGAGCGCGACACCTCCTGCCATGCACAGCCGGTCCTTGCCGGTGAGGTCGCGCGCGTGGGCGGCCATCTTGAGCAGGACCTCCTCCGTCACCTCCTGGATGGACCGGGCGATGTCCATCTCGCGTCGGGTGATGGGGGCCTCCGGCTTGCGCGGTGGGCCTCCGAAGAGCGCGTCGAAGCGCGGGCTCGTCATCACGAGGTCGTCGAGATACCCGAAGTAGTCCATGTCGAGCCGGAACGAGCCGTCGTCGCGCAGGTCGACGAGCTTGTCGAGAATGAGCTGCGTGTACACCCCCCGGCCGTACGGCGCGAGGCCCATCAGTTTGTACTCCGCATCGTTGACTTTGAATCCGGTGAAGTAGGTGAAGGCCGAGTAGAGCAGGCCTAGCGAATGGGGGAAGCTCAGCTGCTCCAGGATCCGCAGATCCTTCCCCTCGCCGACGGCGATCGTGGCCGTCGCCCACTCTCCCACGCCGTCCACCGTGAGCACTGCGGCGTCGGAGAATGGCGAGGGATAGAACGCGCTTGCCGCGTGCGACTCGTGGTGCTCGGGAAAATAGACGGCTTCGGGTGCGTCGACGCCGCACGCTGTGAGCTCGTCCTCGATCAGCGAACCGATCCACAGCTTTTCGCGCAGCCAGATCGGAAGCGACCTCATGAAGGCGCGCAGGCCCCTGGGTGCCGCGGAGAAGTACGTCTCCAATATCCGGTGGAACTTCAGGATCGGCTTGTCGTAGAAGGCGACGGCGTCGAGTCCGTCTTTCGGTACGCCCCCTTCCGCGAGGCAGTAGCGGACGGCGTCACGCGGGAACGCCTGGTCGTGCTTGACGCGCGAGAACCGCTCCTCCTGCGCCGCGGCGACGATGCGGCCGTCGTCGAGCAGACACGCAGCTGCGTCGTGGTAGTAACAGCTGATCCCGAGGATTCGCATCGTCAGTACAGCCGCCTGCGCGACGACGCGCGCGCCTGACGGGGCTCCCAGTAGCTGTCGGCGTCCGGGTCGAAGAAACGCTGCATTCGATCGCGCCTTCCCCGACGCAGAAGCACTCCGAAGGGTACGAAGAACACCACGAACACCGGGACGAGGAGCAGCCAGGCCAGCGCTCTCCCCGTCGCCTGACCGAGCGCGATAAACAGCCGCTCGATCCCGTCATAGAGTCCGTTTGGAGAGACCAGCGCGCTCAACAGAACGAACGTGGCAATGCCGAGGGCGACGCTGCCGACGGTCCGCGACCAGAAGACGAACACCACGCCGCCAACCGCGCCGGCAACGAGGGCGCGCAGCGTTCCGCGCAGGCGTGCCCTCTTGGGCGCCTCATCCTCGGGCGCGGCGGACTCGCGTTCCCAGCTCCACATGACGACCGGCTCGTGCTTTCGCGGCTCCAACTTGACGCTGACCCTCATCGAGCCCGGATTGCGGGAATCCGGGAGCAGGAACTTACACCGACGGACTGGATACGTCGTTTCGCTTCGTCGATCGTGCAGCAGCGTTGCCTGGCCCGCTTCCGGCCGGGCCCAGCGGGGGCGTTCGGAGCAGGTACTCGCTCACGATGGTGGTCATGCGTTCGGACCCGGTTTCCGTGTAGTGCGCATCGTCGTAGAACATCTCGCTGTTTCTCGGAACCTGCGGCGCCGCGTCGATGCACTCGACACCGCGGCTGCCACAGAAGCCCAGCAGCGCCTCATTGTATTGCTCCATGGTCTGCGCCAACACAGCAACCGAGTAGTACGCGTTGCCCAGCTCCTTGTGACCCATCGGCGGACCGCCTCCCCAGAGCAACCTTTGCTCCGCCTCGGCGAGGCCCGGATCCCAGAGGCTCGGCTGTGTGATGAAGATTGGGCGCACACCGGCTTCCTGGGCGATGTCTGCCAGCCGGCCGACGCTGCGCACGTAGGCCGCGAGCGCCGCCTCCAGTGGGGGGGCGGATTCGAGGTATTCGTCGGCCTGCGTGCGGAGGAGCCGCTGCTGCGTCACGAACACGCCCGTGGTGTCCATCGTGGGCAGTCCGCGAACGGGCTCCCAGCTCACGATGCGCCAGACGCGACCCAACGTGTTGCGGAGATACCAGGGCGCGGTGTCATCCCAGCCGGGAAAGGCGCCGAACGCCGCCGCCAGTGGGCTTCGCGTTCGCCGCTTCGCCGTGGCCACTCTCAACATCCCCGGGTTCAGGCTCGAGGACATGTGGATCAGCAGATCGGCCGCACCCAGCAGGAAGGTGGCCGCATCGATCTCGGGGTACTGGGAGAGCAGCTTCTCGAGCTGGAGCGCGTTCAGATGCGTGTTGTGGCCGGGCCTTCCGACGTTTCCGACCCAGACGCTACCCGAGCCGAGCGTCGCGTTGAGCCGCTCCTGAACCCGATGCGGCCACGCCACGCTGTCGTCCAGGTACACGCAGATCGTCGTGCTGGCGCCCACCGTGAGGATCCGATAGCGGTGGCCGTCGCCCATCGGATCTCCGCGCATCCCGAGTCCATTGATCGTCAGCGTCGAAGGCGAGCGCACCCCGTGGATGACGCCCGGTTCGACGTGGAAGGTTCGCTGGTAGTGGGGCGGCCAGACGTAGAAGCGATCCGGCTCCAGCGGACGGAACACCAGCTCCGCGAGAACGAGGAAGAAGAGCAGACTGCCGGTGGAAAGGAGAGCACGACGCACCCCCAGGCCGAGGTTCATGGGCCCATGGTCGCACACTCTGTTCGTTCACCGCCTCCGAAGGGCCGTGCGCTGGGAAGCCGCGAAGTCGACACTGGGGGCTGGCCTCATTCGGGTTCGTCTATGCTGACGGCGTGCTCGCGCTGTGGCGTACGGCGCGCTACCGCGAGGAGCGCTACGCCGCCATCGAGCTCAGCGGTCACCGGCTCCACCGCGGCCACAAGAATGACCTGCTCCCCTGAGATCGATCCATCTCCTATGTGAGTGCATGGGGCTAGGATTGAGGAAAGGGGAGACGAGATGGTCACGGCCGCCTCTCGATGATAGGACCTTGCGGAAACGCAGCTTGAACTTCCTATCTACATCCACTCCGGCGAGTTCGCGCCGAGAATCGCGACGCGGTCGCCGGTCCCGATCTCGTACTTCTCCTCCAGTGTGCGCGCGAGTTGCGCTACCGCCTTGCGGTGCTCGGCGAAGGTCATGCGGCGCTCGCTGTAGACGAGAAACTCGCGCTCGCCGTGCTGCGCCGAATTCGCGAGGAGCTCTCGGAGCGTTGGGGACGAGCGGCGAGCACGTCCATCGGCTCCCCCAGTACGTCTTCCCTTACCAGCTCGAACGGACTTCCAGGAGCCGTCAGCTGGTCGTCGAGCGCTTGGTTGCTCGACATCTTCACTCCTCGGCTTGAATCGATCCCGATTCGGCCAGCGTCTCGTGTCCCCTTCGCCTAGCCGGCGAGGGCCTCCCGGTACAGATCCTCGATTTCCGCGATGTGTCGGTCGAGATCCTCGTGCTTCCACTCCGAGGTCGGAATCGGCGGGTGCACGAGTACGTCCACCGTGGCCGGACGAATCACCATCCCGTTGCGGGGAAGCGCGTCCAGCGCGTTCTTCAGAATCACGGGCACGATGGGAACGCCCGCCGCCATCGCCATGCGAAAGGCGCCCTTCTTGAACTTGCCGAGCTGCTTCGTGGCACTCCGGGTGCCCTCGGGTGCGATCACGACCGACAGACCCTCGCGTATGGCCTCGACCGCCGGCCTCATGGCTTCGATCGCCTTCGTGCGGTCGCCGCGGTCGACGAAAACCACCCCTGCGGCCTTCATCAGGGCGCCCAGGATCGGCGCGTTCTCGAGCTCCTTCTTCGCCACCCCGACGACGTCACGCTGGGTCAGGCGCGCCATCAGGATCGGATCCAGCCCGCTTTGATGGTTGAAGATGAATACCGCGGGTCGGTGCGACCAGAGGTGCTCTTCGCCCTCGACGTTCAGTTCGACTCCGGTCATCGTGGTGGTCAGTTCCGCGAAGGTCGAGAGCATCAAGTCGGCGCCCTTGCGCAAGCTTCCGCTCGCAAGCGCTGCGGGGAGCCCCACCATGGCGGCGGGACCCAGCGACGCCAATGCGCCGAAGAGGCCGGCGATTTCGCGACGGCTCGGAGAACCCCGACTGCTGAAGCGGTACACGGGCCACCCTCGACGCGATCCTACGCGTGCGAGATCGGAGTCGGGGTTGACGAGGCGGGGCTTGCCCACGATGTCAAGCAGTGCCAGGTCGTCGTGGCTATCGGTATAGAAATAGCTCCGCCCCAGATCGACGTCGTGCCGATCCGCGAAGGTGCTGGCCGCCACTGCCTTCCCCTCCTGCCAGCAGGCGGGCCGCTTGACCTTTCCCGTGAATTTTCCTTTCCTGAACTCGAGCTCCGTGCAGAAGACGTGCTCGATACCGAGCTCTTGTGCGAGGGCGTCGATCTGGAAATGGGTAGCCGAAGAAACGATTGCAACCGTATGTCCTCGGCGCTGGTGGGCTTCGACCAGGGCCCGTGACTCGGGGTAGATGTCGGTAACGAGGTGTTTTGCAAAGACGCGCTCGCCCTGCTCGAGTAGCTCCTCCTCTGTGAGCCCCACGAGGTCGGTGGAGGTTTCCTCGAGGAAGCTCGGAAAGCTGGTCTGCTTCGCCCCGAAACGAAGGGTCCCCGCCGTGGCCTTCGCGACGTCTCCGAAGGAGAAGCCCTCGGTCGCGAACTTTTCCTTCAGGAAGGCAAGACCCGAGAAGCCAGCAAGCAAGGTGCGGTCGACATCGAAGAAGGCGGCGATCTTCGGTCCGCTCGGACCCCGGTCGATCTCCTGCGTCAGCTCTTTTCGGGAAGGCATCGTCAGTTCTCCTCGGTCTTCGAATCGCCCGGAAGAGCCGGCTTGCCGGCGTTTACGCCGGCAGCCCGGGCAATCTCGGCGAACGACGATTCGATCGAGTTCACGAAGGATTCGAGATCAGGCACGCTCTCGAAATCGGCGTTGAAGCCCCAGCACATCTTTCCCGCGTAGCTCACCAATGCGACGCCCAGTGCCGTCGAATCCGCAATGGGTACCTGGGAGTAGAGCGCCTGGAGCTTCGCGCCCAGCAGGTAGAGTTCTTGCTGCGGTCCCGGGACGTTCGTCACCATCAGGTTGTAGGGCGCTGAAGCGGAAGCTGCGCGACTCGCCAGTGAGAGAAGCACCGTGGGCGTCCACTCTACGACGTTCATGATCAAGTCCGCGTCGAGCGCTTGCTTCGAGGCCTTCAACTCCTCGGTCGCGGCGCGGATCTTTTCCACCCGCTTCATGACGTCGGGCTCATCGATGGGCGCCCGAACGAACCACTGGGAGACGCGGTTTCCCATCTGGCTGTCATCGGTGCTTCGGATGCTCACGGGTGCGGCGATGCGAAAGTCCAGGCCGTCGAGCTCGTGGCCACGCTTTTCGAGGAAATCGCGAACCGCGCCGGTCACCGTTGCCAGAACGAGATCGTTGATCGTGCAGCCCAGGGCGCGACGAACTTCCTTCAGGTCCGAGAGCGGCATCTCGCGCCAATCGAAGCGTCGATGGGGGCCGATCGGCTCGTTGAGCGGTGTCTTGGATAGCTCGTCGCGCATCGAGCTCATCATTTGCGTGATGGAGCGGACCCGCGTTCCGAACTCCTGGCGGAGTTCCATGAGCTCGTTCGCGGCCGCCCGGATGCCCCGTGCGGCGCGCCCGGGGAGCGCGACGTAACGGAGGGCTTCATCTTTGAGTAGTTGTGCCGGGGTCGGCGCGGAGCGCGGCACCCAGGCCGTTGCCTTGCCCCGTCGCCGTTCTCCCGGGTCGGTGGAATGGAGGATCTGGGCGAGATCGCTTCCCGCCATGCCGTCCACCATGCAGTGATGGATCTTGCTGATCACCGCGAAGCGGCCGTCATCCAGGCCCTCCACGACCCAGGCTTCCCACAGTGGTTTCGAGTGGTCGAGCGGTTGCGCCATGATGCGCGCCGACAGTTTCTTGAGCTGCTCGTCGGTGCCGGGACGCGGGAGGCTCGTGTGCCGTATGTGGTACTCGAGGTTGAACTCGGGATCGTCGATCCACACGGGGTGCCCCGCGACCGGGATCCACTGGAGCTTCTGGCGGTAGCGCGGAATGAGGTGGAGGACGGCCTCCGTGGCGTCCCGATACGCGTCGATATCGATCCCGCCGCCGGCTTTTTCCAGCGGGCCGGCTTCGTAGATCAGCGTTGCAGAGACGTGAAGGGGACTCCACGGCTTCTCGAGGACCAGGAACGTGGTGTCCATCGGGGTCAGTCGTTCGTAGTGAGCCTTGTTCATCCGGGTCTCCTTGCGCTCGCTATCGCAGTGCGCCTGCACGACGGGCAGACGCCAGGGCGTGGATCGCGTCGATTCGGCGGATGGTGTCATGCAGTTCGCCGGACAGGCGGGCACGGCGTACTGCGAGCCCCGGTGATTCGCTGCCGAGTAGATCCCGGTTTGCGGCGAGGCGGATGCCGTTTTGCAGCAGCGTCTTGGATACGGACTCGGCGTTGCGGATGCGGCGCTGGCGCACGTACTGCTTGCCCCAAACCAGGCAGTCGCGCACGACACTCGACTCGTCCTCTACCGGATCTTCACCCAGCACGGCGAGGCGGTCGGCGACGAGCGCATAGGCCTCGAAGAACGCCCGCAGGGTTCGATGTGCGTGGAAGGGTCGGATCGATTCCAGGAGTGCGCGCGCTTCGTCCGGATCGTCGACCCGTTGCTCCCAGTCCCGCGCGTGCAGGGCGAGTTCTTCCCGCACCTCTCGGTGGAATTCGTCCTTGTGGGGGAAGAAGAAATCGAACTTGAGGAGATCTCGGAGCCGAAGCGCCTCCTCCCAGAACGTCGTGGCTCCCTCTCCTGGCGGCGCGTCTGCGGCGCGAAGCAGCGCGAGTTCGCCGATGGCGCCGGTCGTGAGGAAGTGAATCACGGTGTTGCGGTAGTAGGCGGCCGCGAGGTGCTGATCGGGTGCAACGGAGTAGATCACCTCCGGGCCCTCCTCGAATCGCTCGAGTACCCCGCTCTCGACGAGCAGGTCGAGCGTGTCGCGGACCTTCTCCTCCGATTCGAAGCGGATCTTTTCGGAAGTGAGAAGGCCGCGCTTCGTGACGTATGCCGCCAGGTCTGCCAGCGCCCGATGAATCTCGGCGAGGCTCATCGCGCGGTCTCCTGCACCGAGCACCGCGAGCATCGCCAACGAGATCGGGGTTACGGGCGTCACCTGGTTGATCCGCGTGCAAACTTCGAAGGCCAGCTTGGGAACGAGCAGATCGTCGGTCGCGCTCTCGCCCGTCGGAGCCCCGAGGACCGAACGAAGGGAAAGCGGCTCGCCGAAGCGCAGGTCGATGTTTCCGTATTTTCGCCCGAGGCTCCTCAGGAAACGGACGAACCAGACGATGCCCTCGCGCTCCTTGGGAGCGCCTCGCTGCTCAGCCGCGTAGTCGCCCACTTCGGAAATCTGGTCATAGGCAACGGATACCGGGATCAGCATGACGTCTTCACTCTTTCCGCGCAGGTACGAGTCGACCACGTAGGACAGCAACCCGTAGCGGGGAGGAAGGAGCTTTCCCGAGCGAGAGCGACCGCCCTCGATGAACCACTGAAGGGGAAAGCGCTTCTCTACCAGGAAGTCGATATAGCTCCGAAGGACGAACTTGTAGACCTCGTTGTCCTTGAACGAGCGCCGGATGAAGAAGATTCCGGCTCGGCGAGCGACGGGCCCTTGGGGAAAGAAGTTCATGTTGTCGCCACCCGCTGTATGGCTGGGCGGAAGGCCCGCTTCGTGCAGCGCCCGGAAGACGACCGGGTGGTCGAGGTTCGACTTGTGAGTCGGCAAGAGGACGACGGGGTGGTGGAGTGAGAGTTCCCGAAGCGATTCGATCTCCGAAGGTTCGACCCTCAGGCGCTCGTATCCGCGCGTAGATGACGACCTGCACAGGCGCGCGAAGACGTCGATCCAAAGTGGGCTGTGGTTCGCGGCGATCTCGCGCAGATAGCGCTCCGCAGCCCGGCGCACTTTCGCTTGGGGTCGTTCGAGATCGCGCGCGAGCCGCTCCAGGCCCGCGCGGAATGACGGGCGTTCGAGGACCTCTTCTTTGAGGAAGCGCGGAATCTTGTAGCGGCCGCCCCGAAGACGGCGTTCCGCGCGGTCGAGAGCCAAGGCGGCCTGCCGCACGACGAAGTTCTCGAGACCGGCGGTTTCCGCGTCGGGCCCGAAGGCCTCGCGCCAACGCTTTCGAAGAGCAGACGCAGTAGCCGCCTCCCCGACCACGACGCGGCACCGGTCCGGGAAGAATCTCCGCACCAGGCGGGCCCGCGTCGGACCGGGGTCGCGCGGATCGCTGAGCAAATCGATCAGTCGCGCCTCGCGGCGCCCCTCCTTCTCGGGCGCAAGCCATGCAACGCGCAGCGGTGCGAACAGGACGTCATCAACGCCCGCCAGCGCCGCTTCCAGGACACCCGCCCGGCCGCGCCGCGGCCTCCGGGAGCTCGGAATGCGCAAGGCCTGAACGTCGGTCGGTGCCGCGGACTTCGGGCGATTCTCGTCGATCCAGCCGCGCAGGATCTCCGCCTCGAAGCCGGATGCGGCATCCAGGAGGAAGAGCACGCGCTTCGTATTGCCGTCGGGCCAGCGCGACCCCGGCGGGGAAACCGATTGCATGGGAGGGGCTCCGATCGAGTCGACCCCATTTATAGGGTCTTTCGAAGCAATGATTCAAATGAATGTTTATCATATTTGGTATGCATCAAATGCATTTGAATTCGATCGACCTCAATCTCCTGGTCGCGCTCGACGCGCTCCTGCGCCACTCGAGCGTGACGCGCGCGGCCGACGAGATCGGCCTGAGCCAGCCCGCAATGAGCCGCGCGCTGGCTCGTCTGCGCGACCTCTTCGACGACCCGATTCTCGTTCGCTCGGGCCATGCCATGGTGCCAACCCATCGCGCGCTCGATCTCGTCGCCCCCTTGAACGATTCCCTCGAGTCGATACGGCGCACCCTGGAGCCACCCGGGATCTTCGACGCGCGCACCGCGCGGCGCGCATTCGTAGTGAGCGCCGTCGACACCACGCAGGCGGTCGTGCTGCCGAGCCTGCTGAAACGAATCGGTGACGAAGCGCCCGGTATCGAGGTCTCGACGGCGCCGCTTCGGTCGACCACCAAAATGTTCGCCCAATTGGCGTCCGGCGAGCGCGACCTCGCCATCGGCCGATTTGATTCCACGCCCGATGAGATCCAGAGCGCCTTTCTCTATCACGACCGCATCGTCTGTCTCGTCCGGAGTGGACACCCGCGGATACGCGGCAAGCTCACGATGAAACGCTACCTCGCCGAATCCCACTTGGCGCCAGAATCCACCACTGCGGTCGAGCGACCCTTCACGATCGAGAGCATCCTGGGCGCGATGGGACATAGCCGGCGTGTCGTGTGCACGGTGGAGAACCTCGCAATGGCGCCCTTCGTCGTGGCGCGGACGGATCTCCTCTGCTCTGCGCCCGGCGAAACGATCACTCCCTTTGCCTCGGGGCTCGGGCTCCGCATCCTCGATCCGCCCTTCGACGCGCCTGGTTTCGACCTTCACCTCGCGTGGCACGAGCGCAATGGCCAGGACAGCGGCCACGCCTGGCTTCGGGACACCATCCTCGACCTGTTTCGCGATTTTCGACCGGAGTGAATCCACGCGGGCTGCGCGGTCGATCCCGGGCGTCCGCGACCACGCGCCCTCCGCGGCCGTTGGTGGCTTATCTCGACGATCGAATACTCGCTACCGATGAACTCCCTACGATCGAGTTGCGCCTCGAGTAGAGCGTAGAGATCGCGACTCTTCGCGCCGAGGTAATCGGCTGCTTCTTCACTGGCCGGGCCCAGGACCACCTCGAAGTCCAGCATGGTTTCTCCCGGAGAAGAGCGCGTGAAAGATGTTTGGGAGAAGAGAACGAGCATCATTCCGCTCGTGGGAGTTCATGGCCGATCATCGCTCAGGTTCCCCCGATTGAGCCGGCCACCCTTTCGAAGAATTACACGGCCGACGCAAGCGTCAGTTAGTCGATTATTTCTCGCACACGCAATTTGGCCCGCTGGTCGTTGACCAATACTGACGTGTCCTTGAACGAAACGAGTTCGATCGAGAAGAGTCGTCCATCCGACAGCTCGCATAGCATTGCTGCACTGTAGCCCACTCCCCGACTGTCCGAAGTTTTCTCACAGATGAACCCGCGCTTCGCCAGGACTTCGTCGCGCCGCTCTTGCGTTTCGGTGCTCCAGTCCCCATCCCTGAAGGTCACCATGTGCATGCAGCTGCTCATGCCTTCGCACTCGTTCGATTGGTCATCGCTGCACTGCATGACGAGGTCGATCGGAATGCCGGGCCCCGCTTCATTTACACCCGTCGATCTGTTCGGGGGCTGAATGATCAGGTTGAAGAAAGCGGTTGTGTCGTTCTGCCCATTCTTGATCTTGGGGAACTCGAGTTCGATACAATCTCCCGAACGTGGCGGTGAGTTGATCCCCGCCCAGGTCGCGGCCGAGAGGTTGTCCCGAATGGTCTGGTCGGAATCGCAGATCAGGTCCACGGTGGGGTAGGTCGGTATGACGTCGACCTGGATGTTGTCGGGGGTGTTGCAATCCGTGCTGATGTTCGTGAACGCAACCTCGTAGTTCACCCCGCTCGCCACCGTCACGTCGCTGCTGCCGACCCCGATGTCGCTTTCGAACGTGGCTTTGGAGGTAGTCAGCGTGGTTTCGAAAATCGTCGGTGGCTGGTCATTGTCATTGTCTGTTGAGTACTGGTACCCGTCCGTGCTGTCGTACTCCCATGCGACCATTGGCTCTTTGAAATCCGTGAAGTTGCCGCAGCTCAAATAGGGCAGACGGGGCTGCAGCGGTGTGGCAGAGGCCGAACTCGAGCGCGTGCTGTCCGGGCGAAGCCAGGTGAGCTTGTTGCCCTCGGCGCAGAAACACTGCTTGTAGAAACCACCAGCCGGATCGGTGCCGATTGTGTCGTTCGTGCACGCTACCGAGGTTCCATCGGAGCCCGGGATCTCACAGAAGAGGCTTCCATCCCCGTTCCCCCAGTGCCCGCCCGTACACGTCCTCTGGCTCTGGAGCGGCGTTCCGTCGATTCTCGTGCAGCTGGCGCTCAGAGTCGGAGGTGATACTGGATCGCCCGCCTGCCCGGAGAAGATCGCTGTACTCGTATCGCAAGACCCTGACCAGCTGCCATTCGTCCCTCCGACCAGGTCCCAGTTCGACGACGGGGAAAGAACTGATTCTGGCCACTTGGTGTAGGAGCCGTCCTCGATCATCTCGTCGTATGTCGCTTCGCTGCCGCTCCCAGGCATCACCCCCATCGGCACCAGGGAATCGACGAACCTCTTTCCGTAGTAGACGTCGCCCGTACAGCTACACGTATCGTTCTCCGACGCACACGGCTCGGCGTTCTCACTCTTGAATGCCTGACACTGACGCACGTTCCCGCCCATGGGCGCACTGAGAGCGAGTACACGAGACCCTCCGCAAAGCGTGCAGTCCGTGTACGAAGTGCCAACGGAGGGATCGGCGTAGCGGTAGTCACCACAGCCGACCGAATCAGAGCAGAACCCGCGACATTCCGTCGTTCCTTCAAAGCTTACAAGCCCCTGGCCACCGGCTGTCCACGTGATGTAACCGGGGTCACCGAGCTGCGAATCGGGGTCGTTCGGGTTGAGACCGTCGGCGCAGGTTTGGCAAGCAGCGGGGCACGCCTCCGATCCCCCCGGCGCGACGGCGTAGCTGTAGGGCTGCACGGTCACACCGTCGTAGAAGCCCTCGGAGACCCCGGTTCCATCGTGCAGCGCAAAGATGGACGGGCAGTCCTCGTAGTTCTGGTAGGCGTTCAGGAGGTCCGTGTCCGGGTTCGTTCCTCCGGCGTTGAAGGCAATCAGTGTATTCACGCAGACCGCAGCGTCGGCGATCTGGTAAGCCTGGTAGAGCACTCCGTCCGTCGTCCAGTTGGTCCCGTCCGGCGAATTCGTCTGGGCGCCGGCCACTTTCTCCAGCAGGTCCAGGGGCGTTCGAGCGTTCCCCATCAGCGGGGGTAGAGCACGCCCGATTTCAAACTCGTAATCGAAGATCGCGCCCAGTCCGCCGCCTTCCACATCGAGATTCCATGCGCGAAGCGCGTCCACTTGGTCGACCAGGTCGCTGGGAAAGGCGATCGGCGTCGCGGGGTAGGCCTGCGCACCCACCAGGCCGTCGCTGATGAGGTAGTTGATGGTGTGCCGATAAAGGACGTTGAGACGCTGCGCATACAGCATGCCGAGCTGCTCCTGAGCACAGTTGAAGGCGTTCGCCTGGGTCTCAGGCTGGTTCCCTTGCATCGGAAAACTGTCGCAGCCGATCTCCATGGCCGGGGAATAATAGGTCCCGCCAACATTCCCGTACGGTAAAAGCTCCTTGAAAAGCACGACCGGACCGCTTTGAAGTGTGAGGCAGGTTTGGGTAGAGCCCGTCGAGACCATCCCGGTGCTGCATAGGAGCGCCACGTAGCGGTTGTAGTTGTAGAGGTTGATGAGCTGCTCCATAGAGTAGGCCTGCTGCAAGGCGACCACGGACTGCAGGTACCTCGCGCCGATGGCGTCGTTGTACTGGTCGAAGAGGGCAACCACGTCGTTGGATACCGGTTCGAGTTGGCTCTCGACACACTGGTCGTTCGTGTTGTCGACGCACTCGTCCGGTGCCGACCACGCTTCGCCTTCAACCGCCTGCCGATTGGGGCAATGAGACCGGACTGTGGGGTCATCGGAGGTACAGAGAACGACCGCATCGAAAAGCTGCTCGGCGTAACGCGTGTAGACTTCGAGCAGGACCGACTCATTGACATCCACCGGCGCGACGTTCTTCCAGCAGTCGTAGATGCAGTCCCCGCTCTGGCCGGCGATTCCGTTTCCGACACCGTCGATGATCGAAGAGCCGGTGATGTGCAGGAGGTCATCGACTATGGTCGGAGCCTCGATGCCGCTCAAGGTGGTTATCGGCCCGCCATCGTTGTCGTCAAAGAGGCACAAGAAGTCGTCCGCGGGTAGCTTCCCCGCGCAACAGTCCGGGAGGTTTTTGTCGCAGGCGGCAATGCTCAAGGTGTCCAACGGCAGCGTCGTACCGTCGGCCTGCACCCAAGGCCGACGGGTGGTGGGATCCCAGAGGGCCGCTCCCTCCATGAATTCGCCGAGCAGCGAGTCGACATTGCCGATCTTCGCGGTGAACAGGTCGTCCTGCAGTGCTGCGACCTGACCCTCGATTTGCTCGAGCGCGACGAAGAAGGCCTCCTGGTCGCGATCGATGATGGAATAGAGATCCTGGATTTGAGATTCCTGGAAATGAAGCTGGTCGTTGATGGCGTCGATCTGTGCCTGTACACACGCACCGGACTTGCTCCCGCCCGCGATCTTCATCCCAGCCCCGGCCGCGTTGGCGCCTCCCGCCACCCTGCTCGCCGTTTTCGCAGCCGACGAGGCCACCTTCACCTCCGGGGCAGCGAACGTGACGCCGAAGCCAATGAGGCCGGTAACGATCCCGATCCCGTTACCGCCGTTGTTCAGGACGCCTCCACAGCCCCCTCCTGCGGAGCGGAGCGAGGCTGGACTCGCCGACTGCGCGAGCAGGGCCTTGACGAAGCCGCCCGGCACCGGCCCGTTCGCTCTGTGAAAGAAGTTGGAAGGGTCACCGGGCGCGAATCGGCGATCCGTCGACCACTCGACCCGGTCGGAACGCCATTCGACTGGCGGGGCGCCGCGGATCACGATTCGGCGGGAGCGCGTGTCCCGCAGACCACGGTCGTCACGGACGGTCACGGAGGCCTTGTAGCGCCCGGCAGGAAGCCGGACATGCGCTACAGGCTGGGAAGACGAGCCGGGTCCGGGAAGCTGACGCCCGGTTTTCGCGTCGCGGACGATGAAATGGTACGTCTCGAGCCGACCTCTACGCGATTTCGACTTCCGCGCATCGAGCTTGATCCAATCGAAGCTGTCGCGATCGTGCGTGAGGTTCTTGATGCGCAGCTTGGCCCTGGGCGGCCGGGGCCGGTTTTCGTCGTCGTCGTCGTGGTGGTCCCCTTTTTCGTGGCGGTCGTCGTCGTCGTGTCGAGCCCCTCTTCGGTAACGGCCTTCTTCTTCGTGATGGCGTTCTGCCCTGAAGCCACGGGCCTCGGACTTTGCGGACGCCCAGCGTGACGCTGAGCTGCCGCGCTCATGAGACTCCTCTGCTTCCGAGGCGGACTGTCGATCATTCGAGCGGTCGGCGTAGGCAGGGAGTGCAGTTCCCAAGGAGAGGAGTGTGAAGATCATGAAGAGGCGCAGCGTATTCACGGGTATCGTCTCCTGCCTGCGAGATCCGATCCCGCGCGTTTCTTCGACTCGACATTCTGTTTGCGTACACCCAATGAGCAGAGAAGGAGCATCATTCCGCTCGTGGGAGTTGATGGCCGATCATCGCTCAGGTTCCCCCGATTGAGCCGGCCACCCTTTCGAAGAACCAGTAGGCGGCGAGCGGACCGATTCCGTAGGCGGGCACGCGTGCAGCCCAGCGCGGCCATTCGAAGGGTACGGCGCGCACGGCGGCCCAGGTCACCAGAATC
>JABSQW010000655.1 GCA_013215605.1 Myxococcales bacterium | reverse complement strand
TGGTCTCTCGACAGGTAGCCCTGGCGCTCTCCCGGAGGCACGTGGTAGATGGGCACCTCGCGGCGACGTCGATGGAACTCGGGATACGGATCGATGCGATCTCCGCGGCTGCCGCTCGCTACTTCGAAGGCCTCGAAGACGTCGAAATCGGAATCCCGGTCGAGGGAGTCGTCGAGATGGATGTCGCGAAGGGGGGTGCTGTCCACTTCCGTTGCGGTTGCGGTCGTGCTGGATGCTGTCGTTGCCATGGGACTTTTCCTCGCAATTCGGCCACAGTCTACGGGCATTCTCCGGTCATTGGAAACGCGCCCGGCGACCGGGAGCGAAAACCTCGTCCCGGCGGTGTTTTCGAAGAGGAAGACGGTGAAGCAGACATTCGAGAGGGTGGCGGACCTGTCGGACCTGCCCGAGGGAGGGCTTCTGGGCGTCGAGGTCGACGGTCGCCCACTCGTACTCGCCAACGTCGCGGGTATCGTCCATGCTCTCGATGGAATCTGCACCCACATGGACGCCGGGCTCGCCGAGGGCTCCCTGTTCGAGGAGTGCCTGATGTGCCCGGTGCACGGCGGCGAGTTCGATGTTCGAACGGGTGAGGCGATCACCTCCCCCGCGGTAGAGCCCCTCGGGACCCACGAAGTCCGGGTGGAAGCCGGTGGGATCTTCGTGGCGAAGCCCGGCTGAGTCGAGGGTTCGCGTCGATGCAGAATCGCTCCGATTCTCCCGGCTACTCGAACTTCGTCCTCGCTGCGCTGTTCGTCGTCTACATCTTCAACTTCGTCGACCGCCAGATCCTCTCGATCCTGATTCAGCCCATCAAGGAGGATCTCGGCGTCTCCGACACCCTGATGGGCCTTCTCACCGGTCCGGTGTTCGTCATCTCCTACACCCTTGCCGGTCTGCCCCTCGCGCGCTGGGCCGACCGACACTCCCGCGTGTGGATGATTACGGTCGGCATGGTGGTGTGGAGTGTCATGACCGCCGCCTCGGGAATTGCGCGCAGCTACCTCCAGTTGGCGGCGGCACGCCTCGGGGTGGGTCTTGGCGAAGCGAGCTTCACACCGGCCGCCCACTCACTGATCTCCGACTACTTTCCCGCGGAACGCCGCGCGACCGCGCTGGCGATCTTTGCGGCGGGGGCCAGCCTGGGGTCGATCGCGGGCTACCTCGGCGGCGGCTACATCGGACAGTACATCGGCTGGCACGAGGCTTTCCTCTACGTCGGCCTGCCCGGGCTCGTCGCCGCGGTGATCTTCCGCCTTACGGTGCGCGATCCCGTGCGCGGCGCCCACGACCCGCCGCGCACCGACGAGGGCGACGAGTCGCTTCGCGACGTGATTCGCTACCTCGCTTCGCGTCGCTCCTTCATCTACATCGTGGCCTCCGCGATGCTCCACGGCTTCTCGAGCTACGGTGCCGGCTCCTGGATCCCGACGTTCCTGATCCGGGTGCACGGCCTCACGCTCTCGGAAGTCGGCATCATTCTCGGCGCCTTCGTCGGCGTGGCGGGCTTCGCGGGGCAGATCATCGGCGGCCGCATCTCCGACTCTCTCGGCAAGCGCGACCCTCGCTGGTACATGTGGACGCCTGCGATCGCCTCCGTCGTTGCGCTTCCGTTTCTCGTGGCGTTCCTGCTGTTCGAGGATCTCTACTGGGCGGTCGCGTGCTACGTGGTCGGCGGCTGGATGATGAACATGTGGACCGGCCCCACATACGCGATGGCCCAGGGCGTCGCGAAGCCCCACATGCGCGCGATGGCGGCCGCCATCGTGATCTTCATGCTCAGCCTGGTCGGCGCCGCGCTGGG
>JABSQW010000654.1 GCA_013215605.1 Myxococcales bacterium | reverse complement strand
GGCGCACGCTCCGCCCACTTCTTGGGGATGTGCTGCTCGAAGAGACCCGGGGGTTCGATGATGTGGTCATCGACGCTGACGAGAATCATGTCTTCGAGCTGCATGGCCTTCCTCCTGAATGGCGGGGTGGCGGCACCCGCACGGCCCCTCACTCTAGCCGAGCGCCCTCGCCGCGGTCGAGACGTTCGGCTTGACAGCGTCTGAACCCGCGTGGAATCGTCCGGCACCTGGCCCCGAGGAGAACAAAGCCATGGTTTGCCGAACCCTCGGTGTTTTCGCTCTCGCCGCGCTTGCGGCCGTCGCCCTCGAGGTCGGTTGCGCACCGGTCTCCCCGTTCGGCGAGGGCTTCGACGTGCAGGGCCACCGCGGCACCCGGGCCCGCCGGCCAGAGAACACCCTGCCTTCCTTCGCCGAGGCGATGTGCATCGGCGTCACGACGGTCGAACTCGACGTGGGCGTGTCGAAGGACGGCGTCGTGGTGGTGCGCCACGGACGCGGGCTCCACCCCGAAATCACGCGCGGACCCGACGGTCGGTTCATCCCCGCCGAGCGCGTCCTCATCTCGGCGCTGACGCTCGCCGAGCTTCGCCGTTTCGACGTGGGACGCGTGCGCCCCGGATCGCGCTACGCGATGGGCTTTCCCGAGGTCGTTCCGATCGACGGCACCCGCATCCCGACGCTCGAGGAGACCATCGCACTCGTGGACCCGTCCCGCAGCGGCGTGCGCTTGAACATCGAGACCAAGATCAGCCCCGAGAAGCCCGCGGATACGCTGCCGCCCGACGCCTTCGCCGACGCCGTCATCGCCGTTCTGCGAAAGACGGGTGCGCTGAAGTACGCGACCCTCCAGTCCTTCGACTGGCGGACGCTCGCGCGCGCAAAGGCGGTGGCACCCGAGATTCCCCGCGTGCACCTGAGCCACCAGGCGGAAGCGAACGGCGCGCTCGAACGCCGCCAGACCGGCGCGCCGCCGTGGTTCGCGGGTCACGACTACGACGGATCGCTTCCGAAGCTCATCGCGTCGCTCGAAGGCGCCGTGTGGTCCCCTCTCTACCGCGATCTCGATCGGGAGTCGCTGCGCGAGGCACAGACCCTCGGTCTCCTCGTGGTGCCGTGGACGGTAAACGAACCTCGCGACATGGATCGCCTGATCGAATGGGGTGTCGACGGATTGATCACCGACTACCCCGGCCGGCTGAACGACGTCCTGCGAGCCCGCGGCCTCCCGGTACCGCCCGCGGTGGCGGTCGAGGGCGCGGCCGGCCGGTCGGCGCGCTGTCCGCCGGGAGGAACTGCCGAGGTTTCGAATTGAAGTCGCAGCACGCAACGGTGCAGAATCGGCGCCACGGCAACGACGAGGACGACATGAGCGAAAACGAAGCGGAGAAACGCATCATCGACGGCAGCGCGTGGCACGCGTTCTGCGACCGCCTGAAGGAAGTGGGCGACGTCGTCCTCGACGGCCGCAACCCCGACGGCCCCTTCGACCGCGCCGAGGGCTACCGCTACCTCACGCGCCTGTTGCGCGCCGGCCTCGAGGCGCAGCTGGAGTTCGGCGACCCGCGCTTCCCGGGCTTCTACCAGCTGTCGAACGAGACCATCAAGATCGGAAACGACAACCCCGACAACCACTACCTGAACACGACGATCGATGGTCGCCACGACTACGTGATCACCGGCAACCGCGGAACGGTCCATTACTTGAGCTTCGGATCGAAGTCCGGCGGCTACGAGAACACGGGGCGGATGGAACCCACGGGCCAGATCGAGGCCACCGAGATGAAGTTCGAGTCCGACGGCAGCTTCGTGCTCCTCGTGAGCAACACCCCGAAGCCCGGCAACTGGCTGCCCACGACCCCCGAGACCAACCAGGTGATCGTGCGGCAGACCTTCCACGACCGCGAGACCGAAGCGGTCGCCCGCATGAAGATCGAGCGCGTCGAGGCAGTCGGCACGCGCGCGCTCGACCCGGCGACGCTCGAGCAAAAGCTCCTCGGCAGCGTCCGCTTCGTGGAGAACACCGCCAACATCTTCATCGACTGGATGGGCTTCTACGCGAAGCACATCAACGAGCTGCCGTCCGACGATCAGGAACGCTGCCAGAACGCCGGCGGCGACGCCAAGATCCACTACTTCCAGAGCTACTGGAAGCTCGAGGACGACGAGGCGCTCGTCATCCAACCCGAGCGCATCCCGGAATGCCAGTCGTGGAACTTCCAGCTCAGCAACTACTGGATGGAGTCCCTCGACTACCGGCACCACAAGATCTCGGTCAACAAGCACACGGCCGTCGCCGACGACGACGGCAACGTCACGATCGTCGTCTGCGCGGCGGACCCGGGCCCGAAGTACCCGAACTGGCTCGAGACCACGGGCCACAAGGAAGGCGGCATGCTCTTTCGCTGGATCGACGCGGTGGACCACCCGGCGATCGCGACGAGGGTGGTAACGCTCGCCGACCTGTAGACGGGGAACGACGCGGTGCCCGTGCTCAACATCGAAAGCCTGGAGCAGGCGGCCCGGGAACGGACGGGTCTCGAGGACTTCGGCACGCCCGAGTACCGCGAAGCGCTCGCCGTCCTCCTCGACTCCGCCCTCTCGGAGGGCCGGATGAACGACGCAGGCCGCGAGTACCTCTCGGTGGCGACGACCGACCACCTCGTCAACCGCCTCGAGATCCACGACTGGCTCACACGCCACCCGGAGATCGAGGGCGAGGCGATCGAGCCGCCCATCATCGTCGCCAGCGGTCCGCGCACGGGCACCACGGCGGCGGGCTTCCTGCTCGGCTGCGATCCCGACAACCGCTCGCTGCTCTCCTGGGAGGCGCGCAGACCGTGCCCGCCGCCCGAACGCGAGACGGCTGCTTGCGATCCGCGCGCCGTGGCGATGCGGAAGAACATGGAGAGCGATCAGAGCCGCGCCTTCCGGCGCATCCACATCGGACGGGGGGACGGCCCCGACGAGTGCCACTTCCTGCTCTCGAACGCCTTCTACTCGCCGCACTACGTGCATCTGATCAACACGCCGCGCCAGTACGCGTGGGCAACGCGCGAGTGCGACATGCGAATCGGCTACCGATACCACGAACAGCAGCTCAAGCTCCTCCAGTGGCGCAACAAGCGCGAGCGATGGGCGCTCAAGAACCCGCCCCACCTGCTCTACAACGAGGAGATGTTCACGGTGTACCCGGACGCGACCCTGGTGCACATCCACCGCGATCCCGTCGAGATGCTGGGTTCGATCTGCAGCCTGACCCGCATCATGCGCGGTCGCAACAGCGACGAGGTCCGCGACGAGGAGATCGGTCGCCACATGGTCGAGATGATCGTCGACAGCATGGACCGCACCCTGGCGTTTCGCGACAGCCACCCCGACGTGCGGGTGGCGGACATCCCCTACCGGGAGTTCGTCGATACTCCGGTGGTCGCGATGCAGCGCGTGTACGACGCCGCCGGCCTCCCCTTCACCACTGCGGCGGAAGAGGGCATGAGCCGCTGGGCGAAGCGGAACCCGCCGGGACTCCACGGCGTGCACGAGTACGATCTCTCGGAGTACGGGGTCGAGATCGGCGAGCTCCGGGAACGACTCGGGCGCTACTGCGAACGCTTCGACGTTCCGCTGAGAGGGATCTGAGCGCGCGATCAGCGGATCCGGGACGCGAAGACCGCCGCCTGGCTGGGCGACTTCGACCGGGCCCAGGTGCTGAGCTCCTCCAGTCGTCCGTCAGAGAATTCTGCCCTCGTGCCCTTCCCAATACGGGTCGCGGAGCTTGCGCTTGTAGAGCTTTCCGTTCGGGTCGCGGGGCATCTCGGTGGTGAAGTCGATGCTGCGGGGCCACTTCTGCTTGGCCATGCGGTCGCGGCAGAACGCCATGATGCTCTCGCGCGTCTCGTCCGCGTCGGGAACGCCCGGGGCCAGCTCGACCACGGCCTTGATTTCCTCTCCCGTATCGTCGTTGGGCACGCCGAAGACCGCGACGTCGGCGATCTGATCGCTCTGGTGGAGCTCACCCTCGATCTCGGCGGGATAGATGTTCACTCCGCCCACGATGATCATGTCGTTCGAGCGGTCGTTGAGAAAGAGGAAGCCGGCCTCGTTGAAGTAGCCGATGTCGCCGACGGTGAAGAATCCCTTCATCCGGGCCTTGTTCGTCTTTTCCTCGTCCTTGTAGTACTTGAAATCGTTCCCCTCCATCCGCATGTAGATCGTGCCACTCCCACCTTGGGGCACCTCGTTCCCGTCGTCATCGAAGATCACGACCTCGGAGATGGGCCAGGGCTTGCCCACGGTGCCGGGGTGTTCGAGCCAATCCTCGGGACTCACGATCGTTCCGCCGCCCTCGGTGGCCGCGTAGTACTCCCAGATCACGGGTCCCCACCAGTCGAGCATCTTCTGCTTCGTCTCGACGGGACACGGAGCTGCGGCGTGGATCATGCAGCGCAGCGACGAGAGGTCGTACTTCTCCCGCTCTTCCTTCGGCAGCGCGAGCATGCGGTGAAACATCGTCGGGACCATGTGGCTGTGTGTCACGCGGTACTTCTCGATGCGCTCGAGCGCGCCCTCGGCCGTGAAGCGGTCCATCAGGATCGCCGGGTGACCCCAGTGGAGCGACATATGGGTCCAGTTGCTGACGGCCGTGTGGTAGAGCGGTGCCATCGTGATGTGCACGTGGCCGTCGTGGGGCTTCTTTCCGAAGAGCATCATCAGGCCGCCGCTGCGCGCACCGGTCTCGTCGGGGTGGACGTCCGGCAGACCGCGGCGGACGCCCTTCGGCCGGCCGGTGGTGCCGGACGTGTAGAACATGAACGAGCCGGTCGAGAGGTCGCCCGGACGCGTCGAAGGCTGACCTTCGATCATCTCGTCGAAGGCGCGGAAGCCGTCGACCGCACCGATCGAAAAGCGGGCCTCGGGGGGAATCCCGGCCTCGTCGGCCGCGCGCTGCGACTCGTAGGCGAAGCGCTCATGGGTGACGTAGACCTTCGACCTGGCATCTCCCAGGATGTACGCGATCTCGGGTCCGACGAGGTGCCAGTTGACCGTCGTGACGTAGAAGCCCGACTGGAACGCCGCCAGACACAGCGCCACCTGCTCGATGCAGTTGGGCAGGGTCGTCGCGATGTGGTCGCCCTTCACGAGGCCGAGCGCGCGCAGCCCGTGGGTGATCTGATTGACCCGGTCGTACAACTCGCCGTAGGTGATCTCGTTGTGGTCGGGGTCGGCCATGGCGAGGCGGTCGCGTTCCGCTTCAGCGATCTTCCAGAAGCCAAGGGCGGGTTCGGACATGAAAATCTCCTATGAGTGGTACTCGAGAGTGGACGCCGGCGCTCACTCCTCGACGAAGCGCTGCTCCGCCTCTCCGGTCAAGACGTTCTTCAAGAGTTTACCCACGGCGTTTCGCGGCATGGGCTCGCTGCGCATCTCCCAGTGGGCTGGCACCTTGTAGGCCGCCAGCACCTCGCCGCACCATGCCGCGAGAGCGTCGAAGTCGAGGCTGCGGCCGGGCTCGGGAACCACGATGGCCTTCACCTCCTGGCCGAGTTCCGGGTGGTCGACGCCGAACACCGCCGCCTCGGCGACGTCGGGATTCGCCTCGATGCGGTGCTCGATCTCCACGGGGTAGATGTTCTCCCCGCCGCGCAGGATCAGATCGCGCGCCCGGGAGTTGATGTAGAGGAGGCCCTCCTCGAGGCGTCCGACATCACCGGTGGCGAGCCATCGCCCCGGGGCGAAGGTCTTCGCGGTCGCCTCGGGATTTCGCCAGTACTCGAGAATCGTGTACGGACTGCGCACGAAGATCTCGCCCTCGCTGCCCTCGGGCTGGAGGTTGCCGGCCTCGTCGCGAATCTCGACCGTCATCGTGAGCCCCACGGGTCCGACCGAGGTCGGATGCCTGCGAAAGGCGTCGCCGGAGATCGACGCGACCACCGCGACGGTCTCGCTCGACCCGTAGCCGATGGCCGCGTTCGACGCGGCCCGGGGAAACGCCTGGCGCGCCTTGGCCTGGACATCGAGGCTCGCCGGAGAGCCGCCGAAGCCGGTGTTC
>JABSQW010000653.1 GCA_013215605.1 Myxococcales bacterium | reverse complement strand
GCCGCCAGCGGGCGCGAGCTGTGGCGCTTCGACCCGCTCGTGCCCCGCAGCAAGGGGCGCGATGCCTGCTGCGACGTGGTGAACCGCGGCGTCGCCGTGTGGAAGGGACGCGTCTACGTCGGTGCCCTCGACGGTCGGCTGATCGCGCTCGACGCCGCCAGCGGTGAGAAGCTCTGGGAGACCCCGACCGTCGACGCGAAGCTCCCCTACACCGTCACGGGCGCGCCGCGCATCGCCAAGGGACTGGTGATTCTCGGCAATGGCGGAGCGGAGTTCGGCGTGCGCGGATACGTGAGCGCCTACGACCCCGACAGCGGCGCGCTTCGCTGGCGCTTCTACACCGTGCCCGCCAACAAAGACGGACCGCACGAGCACGAAGAGCTCCAGGCCGCGGCGAAGACGTGGCCCGCCAACTCGCTCTGGGAGTCGGGCCTCGGCGGAACGGTGTGGGACTCGATGGCGTGGGACCCGGAGCTCGACCTGCTCTACGTCGGCAGCGGCAACGCGTCGGTGTACAACCGCGAACAGCGCAGCCCCGGCGGTGGCGACAACCTCTACCTCGCGTCCATCCTGGCGTTGCGTCCCGACACCGGTCGCCTCGTCTGGCACTACCAGACCACCCCCGGCGACCAGTGGGACTACACGGCCACCCAACACATCCTGCTCGCCGACATCCGCATCGATGGCGATCTGCGAAAGGTATTGATTCAGGCGCCGAAGAACGGCTTCTTCTACGTGCTCGACCGCGCCACCGGAGAACTCCTGTCGGCCGAGAAGTTCACCCACGTCAGCTGGGCGACCCACGTCGACCTGAGCACGGGTCGCCCCGTCGAGCGCGAAGAGGCCAACTGGAGTCGCAAGGGCAGCGTCGTCGCGCCGGCGGTCGTAGGCGCGCACAACTGGCACCCGATGAGCTTTCACCCGAAGACCGGGCTCGTCTACATCCCCTCCATCCACAACGCCTACTTCTTCGAGCCCGACCCCGACTTCCGCTTCACCCCGGGCCGCTTCAACACGGCCGAAGATTTCGCCGCCCTCTCGGCCACCTTCGAGGGCTACGAGTTCTTCCCGCGTCTCACCTGCGATCCCACCGGTCTGCTCGCGTGGGATCCCGCCACCCAGAAGAAGGTCTGGGAAGTGCGGCACCGCTACGGGGTGCCCGGCGGCATCCTCACGACGGCGGGCGACCTCGTCTTCCAGGGCAGCGGTACGACCTTCTCCGCCTACGACGCGGCGAGCGGCAAACGACTCTGGAGCACGGCGGTCGCCACGGGGGTCATGGCGCCCCCCGTCAGCTACAGCGTCGATGGCGTGCAGTACATCTCCGTACTCGCGGGAATCGGTGGCAGCTCCGGCGCGCACTTCGCATCGCTCGAGACCGAGAACGACGGCCGCATCCTCACCTGGAAGCTCGGCGGCGACGCCGCGGCACCCCTCGCAAGACCCCTCGCGAAGGGCAGCGTCGAGGGCGCACGCCACTCCGCCGCCGGTTCGCCCGAAGCCGTGGCGCGCGGTCGCGACCTCTACGCCGAGCACTGCCTGCGCTGCCACGGCGCGGGTCTGCGCAGCAGCGGCCTCTACCCCGATTTGCGTTACTCGAGCCGGAAGACCCACGAGCAGTTCGACCCCATCGTCCTCGGCGGCATCCGCGCGGGCGGCGGCATGGCGAGCTTTGCCGACGTGATCACGCCCGAGAACAGCGCCGACCTCCACGCGTACGTGATCGAGCGGGCGCTCGTGGAGCCGAGCGTCCTCGAAACCCTCGCCGGCTGGCTCTACGAACGCGGTGCCTGCGTCCCAGAGGAGTGGATGACCAACTGACCCGCTCTTTGCGAAAACTCGACGAGTCCGGGTTTCCCCGCGCAGCCTCCACACCTCTTGGCGAATGAGTCGTTGGGATCGACCACAGCGAGCCGACTCGGCGTCGGCCCGGCGAAGCGTGATGCGACATCCGACCGAGCGAGCTGTCATACTGCGCGGCCAGCGGCGCTTCCGCCGTCGCATCGGAGGAAACGATGTCCGACGTCTACCGCATCTTCGGCGCCGAGGTGTCCCCGTACTCGGTGAAGGTCCGCTCGTACTTCCGCTACAAGGGTATCCCCCACGAGTGGATCCTGCGCAGCAAGGAGACGATGGAGGAGTTCCAGAAGTACGCGAAGCTCCCGCTGATCCCCGTGGTAGCGACTCCCGAAGGCGCAGGCCTGCAGGACTCGACGCCCATTCTCGAGACCATCGAGGCGAAGTTCCCGGAGCCGTCGATCCACCCGAGTGATCCCGGGGTCGCCTTCCTCTCTGCGCTCATCGAGGAGTTCGGTGACGAGTGGGGGAACAAGTGGATGTTCCACTACCGCTGGGCGCGCGAGGCCGACCAGAAGTCGGCGTCGGAGCGCATCGCCGGCTCGATGAGCCCCGGCGCGTCAGCCGATCAGATCACGCAAATGGCCGGCGGCATCGTCGAGCGAATGGTGGGCCGCGTCTGGTTCGTCGGGTCGAGTACACAGACCGCGCCGCAGATCGAAAACGGGTTTGCCGAGGCCATCGCGCAGCTCGACGTCCACCTCGCGAACCGCCCCTACCTCTTCGGAGGCCGTCCGGCCTTTGGCGACTTCGGGCTCTGGGGGCAGATCTACAACGCGTGGACCGACCCCACTCCGCGCGGCCTCCTCGAAGCGTCGGCGCCTAACGTGGTGGCGTGGGTGGAGCGGATGCTCGATCCGAAGGCCGAGGGGGAGTTCGAAGGCTGGGACGCTCTCGCGGCGACCCTCGAGCCGTTCATCGCGCGCCACGTGGGCGAGCAGTTCCTCCCCTGGTCGGACGCCAACGCCCGCACCATCGAGGCAGGCGGCGAGGAGTTCTCCGTCGAGCTCCGGGGAAAGCCGTGGACCCAGAAGCCCCAGAAGTACCACGCGCGATCCCTGGCAGCGATTCGCGCGAAGCACGCCGCATCCAGCGGAGGGCCCGCCCTCGACGGTATCTTGGAGAAAACAGGCTGTCTCAATTGGTTGCAGCAGGCGTGAACTTCGGAACGAATCTTCACAATATGTGTAGATGTTTTCCAACCGCCCCAAACGATC
>JABSQW010000652.1 GCA_013215605.1 Myxococcales bacterium | reverse complement strand
GCGGGCGACGGGGAGGATGGCCGGATCAAGAGCGCCATCGGGATTGGCTCTCTGCTGCTCGACGGGATGGGCGACACGCTGCGGGTGTCGCTCACCGAGGACCCGGTGAAGGAGGTTCCGGTGGCGGCCGCACTCGCGAGGGCGTGCGCGGTACCGGCGTCGCTTCCGGAGTCGAGCGGGGCAGGGCGCCGTCCCATCTCGGCGCCGGAGACTCCCTTCGTCGACGACCCCTACGCGCACAGCCGCCGCGCCACGCGCAGCATCGGCCGCGAGGGCTTCGAGATCGGCGGCGGTCACCCCGTGCGCGTCGAGGTCGAGCTGGGTCCCGTGCCCATCGACGCGAAGGCGGCGGCACGGGCCCTCGCCGATTCGTTCTCCGGCTACCCGGAGCTCGCGTGCGAGGGCGTGCTCGTCGACGTCTTCGATCCCCACACGAGCGGTCTGATTCGGCCGTTCTCGGAAGCGCTTCGCGAGGTGGGGCTCGACGTTCCCGTGTCGGTGCGGGTCGAAGCGTCGTTTGCCGCGGCGTGTGCGCCGCACGGGTCGCGTCTCGTCGTGACCGTGGGCGATCTCGTGCTCGATGAGACGCTGACGTCGATCGCGAAGCTGGCGTCGGAATCCGACACGCCAATCGAGTGGTGCCTACGCGGCCTCGTGGCAGACGTTCCGGAGCTCCTCGATCACGCCCTCGCCGCCAGCGCGAAGAATGACCTCGAGAGCTTCTTCGTCTCCGCGGATACCGACGACTCGGTACACGCGGTTCGCCTGATCGCGGCGACGCTCCGCGAGCGGGGCGGCGCGGATGTCCCGGTCATCCTGCGCCACAAGCGCGACGAGCAGAGCGACGACGAGGAGGCCCTGCTCGCGGCCGCCACCAGCCTCGGAGCACCGCTCTGCGACGGCATCGGCGACGCGGTGTCGCTGGCGAACGAGGGCGACCCCGGACGCTCGCTCGCGCTTGCGTATCGGATTCTGCAGGGCGCGCGGCAGCGCACGTCCTGGACGGAGTACATCTCGTGCCCGTCGTGTGGGAGAACACTCTTCGATCTCGAGGAGACGACGGCGCGCATCAAGTCACGCACCGAACACCTCCGCGGCCTGAAGATCGCCGTGATGGGCTGCATCGTGAACGGCCCCGGCGAGATGGCCGACGCCGACTTCGGCTACGTGGGGTCCGGCCCGGGCGTGGTCAATCTCTACGTCGGCAAGCAGCTGGTCGAGCGCAAGGTCGATCAGCTGCTTGCCGACGACCGCCTCGTTGCTCTGATCCGCGAACACGGACGCTGGACCGACCCCAACTAGCTGGCTCGCCGAAACCGACGACGGCTGCCCGGCGACCGCGCAGGAAAGCGCGTGGTCGTCGCCGATCTACGTCGACCGGGCGGGGTCGACTCCGAGGCCTCGTCAGGAGAAGGGAGGCGGAGCCGCAACGTTCGGGAAGTCCCCTTCCTGGACCACCACCTCGAGGCGCTCGAGGGCCTCGAGGCTCCGGGAGTTGCGGATCGACGAGTGGTCGCGGCCGAGCGCCATGCTCGCGATCAGCACGCCGACCGCCACGACGAGGGCGCCCTCTGCCGCGCCGAGCACCGCACCCCCGGCGCGATCGGCCCAGCTCAGCCCCGCCGCTCTCACGCCCTGGCGCAGCATGCGCCCCGCGAATCCGAGGACGGTGAACGTCAGCACCACGAGCGCTGCGCCCGCGATGAAGGGCGCGAACTTCGCGCTGATTGCACGGTCACTCGTGGCGACCAGCCAGTCGCCGAACGGCCCCGCGGCCAGGCGGGTGATGATCACCGCGCCCGCGATCGAGCCGAGCGAGAAGGCTTCGCGCACGAGTCCCAGGAACACCCCGCGAATCAACGCGAGGCCGATTACGGTAGCCGCTAGCAGATCGACGGGTGCCACGTCCTCCCCCAGTTCCGAGAGGATAGAGCGAGCGCCGCGACCTCGCCTACAATCCGTGGCGGTGGGGCGGCGGATCGCGATCATCGGCGCGGGGCACAACGCCCTCGTCGCGGCGGCGTACCTGGCGCGCGCGGGACACCGTCCCGTCGTGCTGGAGCGGCGGCACGTACTCGGCGGCGCGAGCGTCACCGAGGAGCTGTGGCCCGGTTTCTTCGTGTCGCGCGCGGCGTACGTCGCCGGTTTGCTGCGTCCCGCCGTGATCCGCGAGCTTGGGCTGGCGGACCGTGGCCTTCGGCTGCTGCGGCGCGACCCGTCGTCGTTCACGCCCGTACCGGACGGGCCGGGCCTGCTCCTGGGGGCCGCTCCGCAGGATACACACCGCGAGATCGCGCGCTTCTCGCGCGCGGACGCGGAACGCTACCCCGAGTACGAGCGCTTCCTCGATCGCGTCGCGCGCGCGCTAGAGCCATTCCTCGACGCGCCGCCCCCCGATCCGGCGCGGCTGCGATTCCGAGATCTCGCCCCCATGGCGCAGCTCGCGCGCCGCGCCTTCGCGATGCGTGGCGATCTCGCGAGGGCGACCTCACTCCTGCTCGGCCCCGCTCGCCCGGCCCTCGAGGCGTGGTTCGAGAGCGAGCCCCTGCGCAGCACCCTGGCCACGGACGCGGTCATCGGCGCGTGGGCGTCGCCGTCTTCGCCCGGCACGGGCTACGTGCTGTTCCACCACGTCATGGGGGAGACGAACGGCGAGAGGGGCGTGTGGGCGTACGTCGAGGGCGGCATGGGGCGTTTCTCGGAGCTCGTCGCCGCGGTGGCGCGTGACGCGGGTGCCGAGATCCGACCCGAAAGCCCGGTCGCCTCGATCGATGTGCACAACGGCACGGCGCGCGGTGTTACGCTCGTCGACGGCACCAGCCTCGAAGCGGACATCGTCGTCTCGGGCGCCGATCCCCATCGCACGCTCATCGGCCTTCTGGGGCGTGAGCATCTTCCCGACCCGATCGCCCGCGAGCTCGATGCTCTCGACTTCCGGAGCCCCAGCCTCAAGATCAATCTCGCGCTCGACCGCCTGCCGCGCTTCCGCGATCGAACGCGGGGAGACGCCCCGGGACCCGAGCACTCCGGAACGATCCACGTCGGCGCCTCGACCCTCGACGAGCTCGACGCGGCCTTCGGAGCTGCCGAGCGCGGCGGCCTGCCCGACCGCCCGCTCATCGAGCTGACACTTCCCTCGGCACTCGACGCCACGATCGCGCCGCAGGGGCGACACGTCGCTTCGATGTTCGTCCAGTACGCGCCCTTCACCCTCGCTGTCGGCAGCGGAGGCTGGGAGATCGAGCGCGATCGCTTCGCCGATCGAGTGTGTGCGCTCGTGGACGAGGTGGCGCCGGGTTTTTCGGACAGCGTGCTGCATCGCGAGGTGCTCGCGCCGCCCGATCTCGAGCGCGTCTTCGGCCTCACCGGCGGAAACATCTTTCACGGCGCGATGTCGCTCGACCGACTGTTGTTCATGCGGCCGATGCCGGGCTGGGCGCGCTATCGAACCTCCGTCGCCGGACTCTACCTGTGCGGCGCGGGCACCCATCCCGGCGGCGGCGTCATGGGCGCGTGCGGACGCAACGCAGCGCGCGAGATCCTTCTCGATCTCTAGTTCTTGGGGACCCGATCCGGGCAGAGCCCGGATCGACCCAGGCTACGCGGGATCCCAGCAGCGTTCGCGGTGGAGCACCTCTGCGAGCGGGCGGCGCTTCGCGGGGCCGAAGCGATCCCCGATCGTGAAAGCCACCGGCAGGAGCGCGGCGGGTGCAACTCGGGTGGCTAACGCTTCTTTTTTACGAGGCGCAGGTACATCGTTGCGTCGCGCTGGTTCGGGTCCTGGTCGAGGACGTTGTTCCACTCGCGGATGGCGTCGTCGGAACGTCCGAGGGTGTAGAAGGTCAGGCCGAGCTGCACCGCGGAGTCGAGGAAGCGCGGGTTGCCGCGCAGGACTCGGCGAAACTCGTGGAGTGCCTGGTCGGGCAGACCAGCGTCGCGCAGTGCAATGCCGAGCCGGTAGCGGATGTCGTGGAACGTCGGGCAACGGTCGAGCGCCTTGCGGTAGGCGTCGATGGCGTCGCGAAGCTCGCCCGCCTCGAAGTACGCGTCGGCCACCTCGGCCTGGAGGTTGGCGAGCTTGCCGCGCGTGGTCGGATCGAGGGTACCGACGCTGTGCCTACCGGCACCGCGGGCGGGCGCCGCGATCTCGCGCGATCGCTCGAAATCGCCCTGGCGCTCGTAGACGCTCGCCAGCGCGAGCCGCGCCTCCGAGTACGAGGGGTTGATGCGCAGCGCTTTCTCGAGGCTCCGGGCCGCCGACGAGAGGTCGTTCTTTCTCTCGAGCAGGACGCCGACGCGGTAGTGGACGTCAGCGAAGCCGTTGCGCGTCTGAAGGAGTCTCGTGAACAAAGACAGAGCTGCATCCGCGTCGCCGCGCTGGAAGCAACGACAACCCATCGCGTACGCGCGGCGCTCGGCCGGGGTCAGCGGCCCGGTCTGCTGCAGCGGCGTTCCTGCTTCGGTCATTGGTCCTCGGCGATCATCTGCTCGGCGTCGCGGGCGACATCGCTGTCGTAGTAGTTCTGCACGACGGCCTGAAAGATCCGCTCGGCTTCCTGCTCCCGATCCATCGCGCGGTAGCAGACTCCGAGGTGGAAGAGGGCACTCGCATCGAGCCCCAGGCCCGGATACTCGTTGAGCAGCGACCTGTAGCGCGCAGCCGCCGACTCGTACTCGTCGCGCTTCCGGTAGAAGTCGGCGATGCCCAAGATCTGCTCGGCGAGTCGCAACCGGAGCTTTCGCCAGCTCTCTTCGGCCTCCGGCGTGAACTCTGAGAGGGGGTACTTCGAAATGAGTCGGTCGAGGTAGAGGAGGGCGTCTCGGGTGGCGGTCTGGTCTCGATACGGGGGTTTCACCCTCCGCTCGTGACACAGGGCGGCACGCATCAAGGTGTAGGGAACCTTCTCGTTCTGTGGGTGGAGGTCGCCGAAGTCGCGGTAGTACGAGAGGGCCTCCTCGTACTTCCCCTGGTCGAAGTAGGAGTCGGCGATCTTGAGCTCGGCCCGTACCGCGTAATCGCTGTACGGGTAGTTGTCGATGATCGTCTGGAACGTCTCGATGGCCTCGTTGTACTTGATTCGGGGGATGACCCAGAGGAGTGCGTCGCCTTCGAGGAGCTCGAGACCCGTGGCGTAGAGCTCGTCCGCTGGCGCGACGTTGGCGAAATCCGCGTCCGTTGTGGCGCACGCGAAGAGCAGTGGCAGAGCGAGGAGGGCTCGCCAGAGGGCGATCACCCGACGAGATCGCACTCGGACCTCCCGCGAACGGCAATCCAGGGGGATGCCCGGCAGGCTACGGATCCTGTCTGGTGGTGTCAATCTGCTAAGGTTGCCAAGCGTCAGCGGTCTCGAGGCGCTCCCGTGCCACGGCGCGGTGTCGAACGGCGCAGCCACAGCGATCGGTCAGCCGCGGGGAACACGGCGGAATTCGGCGGGTCAGCTGCGGGGAGTCGAGCGGCAACCGGCCGGGCATCGGGCGAGCCGGCCCACTCATCGAGAACACTCACCACCACGAGGCACGCCTGCTGGCGTCTCGACAGCGTGGCGGCGTTCACAACACCGAATCAGGACTTGGGGTACCACCCGGAAGGGGAGAAGCGTGAATCGCAGATCGATGGAACAGCTGAAGTTCGATACGAGACTATCGACTCGACGCGGATGGATTTCGCGGGAAGAGCTGAGCGCCGCCCGCAAAACGCTCCCGGATGTCTCCGGCAAGATCAAGCCGGCCGAAGGTGAAGCAGCGGAGGCGGACGAGCCGGCGGATCCCGAGCCGCCGCCGGTGAGCTCCTGAGGAGAGGATGCCCGAGTCAGCGCGTGGTGCGGGTGAGCGCCCTCGGGGCGTTCCGCCGCTGACGAAACGCACGGGACGAGAGGACATCGTGGAGTCCGAGTCGTGATCAAGTCGGTCATGGGCGAGAGGCTGGACGCGTGGATCCACATGCTGTTCCCCTTTCTGTTCACCCGCCGGCTCAGTCCCAACCTGCTCACGATCGCGGGAACGCTGCTGTCGATCGTCGGCGCCGTGTGCTTCGCACTCGGCTCGTTCGTCTCCGGCGGGTTCTTGATCCTCGCCGGCGGCTTCTTCGATCTCGTCGACGGCGCCGTCGCGCGTCATCAGGGAATCGCAACGCGCTTCGGAGCCTTCCTCGATTCGACCCTCGACCGTCTGGTCGACATGGCGATCCTTCTCGGGATCACCATGTTCTTCGCGCTACAGTCCGAGCCCTACCTCGTGCTGTTGGCCGGCTACGCGCTCGCCTCCTCGGTGCTCGTCTCCTACGCGCAGGCCAGGGCCCAGCTCTTCTATCCGGCGTTCAACGTCGGCCTGCTCGAGCGGGGCGAGCGCGTCGGAATCCTCGCCGCGGGGGCGATCCTGGGACTGATGGTTCCCGCGCTGTGGGTGTTGGCGGTGGGGAGCACCATCACGGTGATCCAGCGATTCGCTCACGCCTACCGCGAGCTCGAGCGAATGGACGCGGTGGAGCGCGAGACAGCGGGAGGGCCCTTGTGACGGGAGACGACAGCGAACGCGGATTCGTACTGATGGACGACCCGGGCGCGGGCGCTGAATCCGCAGCCGAGGCGCGCGGAGGCGATCTCCCGAAGATCGACTTCGCAACGTTCGTGCTTTCGCTCGGTACGTCGGCGCTGTTTCATCTCGGCGATGCGCCCGATCCCGTCAGCGGCGAGGCGAATCCCGATCCCAACCCGGCCCTCGCGCGACAGACGGTCGACACGCTCGAGATGCTCGAGGCGAAGACACGCGGGAACCTCGAGCCGGAGGAGGCGAAGCTGCTCGAGAGCCTGCTCTACGAGATCCGCATGCGGATCGTGCAGGCCGGCCGCTAGCGCACGCCAGGGTGGAGCCCGCCCGTCCCGAGGTGACCGTCGAGGCGCCCGCCAAGATCAATTTGAATCTGCGGGTTCGGGGGCGCCGTGCAGACGGGTACCACGAGCTCGAGAGCCTGTTCTTGCCCCTCGATCTGCGCGACGAGGTCTGCGTGGCGGTGCGCCGCGCCGGTGCCGTTTCCGTAGCACTCTCGATCTCCGAGGAGGGCGCCGGGCGGCCCGGCGATGTTCCCGCGGATGCGTCGAATCTCGCGCACGCCGCTGCCGCAGCCTTCCTCGCGGCCGCGGGGGTGACGGCGCGCCTTTCGATCGATCTCAGGAAACGCATCCCCGCAGCCGCTGGCCTCGGCGGAGGCTCGAGTGACGCGGGGGCGGTGCTGAGAGCGCTCGACACCCTCTATCCGGGCGCCCTTCCGACCCCCGAGCTCTCCCGGGTCGCCCTCGAGCTGGGGGCCGACGTTCCCTTTTTCCTCGACCCGCGCCCGGCCTTCGTGTCGGGCATCGGCGAGCGGATCGAGGCGAGTCACGGCGTACCCGCCCTGTCCTTGCTCCTGTGTCACCCTGGCGAACCGCTGTCCACGAGAGAGGTATTCGGCGCCTGGGACGCGCTTCACCCCGATCGGGCGGCCCCGGACGCGTTGACGCCGTCCAGCGGCCCCTCTACGATGCGCGCGCCCGAGACCGGTGACGGGGGCGCGATCCGCCTCTCGGATCTGCTCTCGGGTCTGGTGGGAGAGCTCGCCAACGACCTTGAACCAGCGGCCGTTCGCCTGTGCCCCGGGATCGCGCGTTTGCGCGCCCGGATCGAAGCGGCGGGTGCGCTGCTGGTAGGAATGTCCGGGAGTGGACCCACGATGTTCGGCGTGTTCTCCGGGCCCCAGGAGGCCCGAAAAGCTCTCGCAGCGGTGAGGGAGTCGGGAAATCCGGGCGGAGGAACATCGGCGCGCCACAATTCCGAGAGCCGCTTGTGGGCGCGCGTCGCGACCACGATACAATCCCCGTGAGGCACAGGGAATCGAACGGCCACCGCGTTGACGGCGGCCACGGTTTGATGGGGCGTCGCCAAATGGTAAGGCAGCGGCCTTTGGAGCCGCCATTTGTAGGTTCGAGTCCTACCGCCCCAGCCACTTTGCACAGCGCATCGATCACATCACTTCGTCGCGACTCACCTCACCCATGAGGTCCGGAAACATGCAGCTCGTGAAGCTCTTCACAGGGAACGCGCACCCGTCGCTCGCTCGAGCGGTGTCCAACTATCTGGGCATCGATCTCGGCAAAGCGGAGGTGGGCACCTTCAGCGACGGCGAAGTCCGTGTGGAGATTTGTGAGAACGTGCGCGGAGCCGATTGCTTCGTGCTGCAATCGACGTGTGCTCCCGCGAACACCCACGTGATGGAGTTGCTCATCATGGTGGACGCACTGCGCCGCTCATCCCCGCGCCGCATCACCGCGGTGATTCCGTACTTTGGCTACGCACGACAGGATCGCAAGATCGTGCCGAGAGTCCCGATCACGGCCAAGCTCGTGTCCGACCTGATCTCGACGTCTGGCACCGATCGCGTCCTGTGCATCGATCTCCACGCGGGCCAGATCCAGGGCTTCTTCAACATTCCGGTCGACAACCTCTTCGCGACGCCCGTGCTCCTCGAAGCGATTCGCGCCCGCTTCGACGGCCCGCTCACGATCGTGTCGCCCGATGCCGGCGGCGTGGAGCGCTCCCGCGCCTTCGCGAAGCGCCTCGACGCTGATCTCGCGATCATCGACAAGCGCCGCGAGGGCCCGAACGTCGCCGAGGTCATGAACGTGGTCGGCAACGTCAACGGCCGCACGTGTGTCGTGGTCGACGACATCGCCGACACGGCTGGAACACTCTGCGAGGCCGCGAAGGCGCTCGCGCGCGAGGGCGCGCGCGCGGTGTCTGCGGTGATTACGCACCCGGTCCTGTCGGGTCCCGCGATCAAGCGCATCGCGGAGAGCCCGCTCACCGATGTCGTAGTCACGGACACGATCCCGCTGCGTCCCGACGCGAAGGACTGCGAGAAGCTACACGTGGTGTCGATCGCCCCTCTGATGGGGGAGGCGATTCGCCGCATCAACAACGAAGAGAGCATCAGCTCGCTGTTCGTGTGACGGAAGCGCCGTCCAACCGCGCGCACCGCAGACGAACGACGTTGCCAGCATTCCGCCGAGGCCGAAGCTGGCGAGGAGACAGGGTGGCCGACAACGCATTGACAGCCGCGGTCCGTGAGAACGCGGGCAAGGGAGTCGCGCGGAAGCTGCGTGCCACAGGGCGCATTCCGGGCGTCTTCTACGGCAACGCGCGGGAGCCGCTGGCGATCAGCCTCGATCCGCAGGAGCTCGAGCATCTGCTGGCCGCTAGCGACGCCGGCATGAATACACTGATCGATCTCACGGTGAAGGGCAACGGAGACGGCGGCACCACGCTCGTGCTCGTGAAGGACATCCAGCGCGATCCGATTCGCGGCATCGCGCTGCACGCCGACCTGCTCGCCATCGATGTCTCGAAGACCATCACCGCAACGATCCCGATTCGCGTCGAAGGCACGGCGTCGGGCGTGAGCGTTAGCGATGGCATCCTCGATCAGGCGCTGCGCGAGCTCGACCTCGAGTGCATGCCGACGTCGATTCCCAAGGAGATCGTTGCGGACGTGACCCAGCTCGAAATCGGCGATTCGCTCCATATCCGCGACCTTCCGCTCCCGGCGGGCGTAAAGCTGCTCTCGGACCCCGACCTCTCGGTGCTTTCCGTGGTGGCTCCTGCAGCCGAAGAAGAGGAAGTGGTCGACGAGGAGGCTGTCGAGGAAGGTGCGGAGCTGGAAGAGGGCGAAGGCGACGCTCCGGCCGAAGAGGGGAAGTCCGACGACGCTCCGAAGGAAGACGCCAGCAACTCGTAGGGGGCTCGAGGCTCGCGGACACGGCGCGGTGCCGCTGTGAAGCTCGTGATCGGCCTGGGAAATCCGGGCGCGGAGTACGCAGCTTCGCGGCACAACGCGGGGTACCGGGTCGCTCGGCGGCTGGCCGACGATCTCGGTATCGCGATCGACGAGGAACGCTTCTCCGGTCGATTCGGAACGGGCTGGCTGCCAATGCCGGGCGGCGACCCCGAACCGATCGGCATCCTGCTCCCGACCACGTTCATGAACCGCTCCGGCGACGCGGCGCGGCTCGCCATCGAGCAGCTCCCCGTCGCGGATCCACCACGCGACCTCGTCGTGATCCTCGACGACGTCGACCTCCCCTTCGGCCGCATTCGTCTGCGGACCTCAGGAGGCGCCGGCGGACACAAGGGCCTCGGCCACGTGCTCGGCGCCCTGGAGCCCCTGGGCTTCATCGCGATCCCGAGGCTGCGCTTCGGGGTCGGGCGTCCGGGCGAACGAATGGATACCGTCGACTGGGTGCTGGGGCCGTTCACGGAGGCTGAAGAGGTCGCTATGCCCCAGCAGCTGGCGCGCGGCTCGCGAGCCGTGGTGATGGGTTTGACCGAGGGAATTGTCCCGGCGATGAATCTCCACAATCGCGACGCCGATCCTCGCGATTCCGACTCCGACCCCGACGAGGCAGAGCCGGAATTTCCCGCCCAACCGGGGCGGGGGGGTAAAGTGGGGGTCTGAGAAGGTCGGTTCCACGGTGAACCGTGGTTGAATCGTCGCAGCGGCAGCAGTCACTGGATCTCCACCACCAGCGACGGCGAGACGACAGCACAGCCAGCATAGGAACCGAGTCTTGAGCGACCAGAGCAAGCCCGGTGTCGTCAGCCTCCTGCTGGAGTTCTCGCTGCCTCTCCTGGCTGGCGTCGTGGTGGCCCTGATCGCGGCCAACCTGGCTCCGGAGTGGTACGAACACGCGATCCACTGGATGCCGTTCGGCAACGTGAGCATCCTGGGCCACGAGCTGACGCTGCACGTTCTCGTGAACGACTTCTTCATGGTGCTCTTCTTCGGAATGGCCGGGAAGGAGATCACGGAATCGTTCCT
>JABSQW010000651.1 GCA_013215605.1 Myxococcales bacterium | reverse complement strand
GTTGAGCCTCTTGCGCAGCTCCGAGCGCTTCGCGGCGTACTTCTTGATGAGCGCTTCGCGTTTCTTGTCGCGCAGAATCTGGGATGTCTTCGCCATGGGATCGAACTCCGCTCGCCGTGTCTCGGGGAGCTGGGGAAACTATCTCCGTGGGGTTCCCCGCGCAAGCCCGACCCCCCGCCCAACTGCCCGGAAACTCAAGGGTTGGGGGAGAAACCGAGACTGAACGTAGTGCTTTGGCTACGGATCGAGGGAGGGCTGTCGGCGCTTCGCGGGGGTACCGGATTCAGCCGCCCTCAGCGTTCCCGGAGGGCCTCGCGGCGGATCTTCTCCGTCGAGTGTCCCTCGACGGCCGTGGCGAGGCTCCGCGGCGGGTCGCAGGCGAGGGCGTCGGCGTTGCGGTCACCGGTCATCGAGTCCCGCAGGCTCTGCCCTCACGAAGAGTCCGGATGGCCGGAATTCCCGGGCTGGACCGCTGTGCACCAGCGGTCGTCGCCAGGGGCGGATGCCCGGCGGGCTGCCGTATGCTCGGCAGCCATGAGCGAGACCCCGAAGCGCGTTGCCTGCATCGATCCGAGCCGGATCCCAAAGCACTTCGACGCTCCGGAGGGCGAGGTCCGCTGGGACGCCGAGTGGCAGAGGCAGGGCACCTACCACTACGACCCCAGCCGCTCGCGAGAAGAGACGTTCGTGGTCGACACGCCCCCGCCCACGGTTTCGGGATCGCTGCACGTGGGCCACGTGTTCTCGTACACCCACACCGACGTGCTCGCGCGTTACCGTCGAATGCGCGGCGACAACGTCTTCTACCCCATGGGTTGGGACGACAACGGTCTGCCCACGGAGCGCCGGGTTCAGAACTACTTCCACGTCCGCTGCGATCCCAGCGCCGCCTACGATCCCTCTCTCGACGTCGAGGCCGCCACCGCGAAGATCCGCAAGGGCTCCCCGCGCCTGGTGTCGCGCAAGAACTTCATCGAGCTCTGCCACCGCGTGACCACAGAGGACGAGAAGGCGTTCATGGAGCTGTGGCGGCGCAACGGACTGTCGGTCGACTGGGAGCTCGAGTACGCGACCATCGACGACCACTGCAGGGTCACCGCACAGCTGTCGTTTCGCGACTTGTTCGAAAAGGGGCACGTCTACAACGACGACGCTCCAACGACCTGGGACGTCGACTTCCAGACCGCCGTGGCGCAGGCGGAGATGGAAGACCGGGTCAAGCCCGGCGCCTACCACCACCTCGAGTTCGCCGTGGAGGGCGGTGACCAGAGCTTCGTGATCGCAACCACCCGCCCCGAGCTTCTGGCCGCCTGCGTGGGGGTCACCGCGCACCCGGACGACGAGCGCTACCGGGCTTTCTTTGGCAAGAACGCCGTGACACCGCTCTTCCGCGTGCCGGTACCCATCTTTCCGAGCGAAGCGGCGGATCCCGAGAAGGGAACCGGCGTCCTGATGGTGTGCACCTTTGGCGACGCCACCGACGTGGCGTGGTGGCGCGAACAGGGTCTCCCTCTGCGCCAACTCGTGGGGCGCAACGGGCGACTCGCCGACATCCAGTTTGGAACCGACGCGTTCCCGAGCCTCGACGCCGACGCGGCGAACACGAGCTATGCCGAGATTGCCGGAAAGAACGTCACCCAGGCGCGAAAGGCCATCGTCGAGCTGCTCGCAGACCCGGCCGGCAGCGCAACCGGTGGCGGTCCGCCCCTCGTGCGCGACCCCGAGCCCATCGAGCACTCGGTCAAGTTCTACGAGAAGGGTGATCGGCCGCTCGAGTTCGTGCCGACGCGGCAGTGGTTCGTGCGATTGCTCGACAAGAAGGACGCGCTGCTGCGCAAGGGCGAGGAGATCGAATGGCATCCTGCCTTCATGCACGCGCGCTATCGCGACTGGACCGAGGGGCTGTCACTCGACTGGTGCGTGAGCCGCCAGCGCTACTTCGGCGTACCGATTCCCGTCTGGTACCCGCTCGACGACGCCGGTGAACGCGACTATGCGAACCCGTTGGTGGCGGAGCGCGACCAGCTGCCGGTCGATCCCATGAGCGACGCGCCGAAGGGATACTCGGAGAGCCAGCGCAATCAGCCGGGCGGATTTTCGGGGGAGTCCGACATCTTCGACACCTGGTTCACGAGCTCGATGACCCCTCAGATCGGCTCGCACTGGGGACGCGACGACGACCGCCACGCGCGTCTCTTCCCGGCGGACATCCGGCCGCAGGGCCACGAGATCATCCGGACCTGGGCGTTCTACACGATCGCCAAGGCGCTGCTCCACGAAGATCGGATCCCGTGGAAGCACGTCGTGATCTCGGGCTGGGTGCTCGACCCCGACCGCAAGAAGATGTCGAAGAGCCAGGGCAACGTGTTGACGCCGCTTCCCCTCATCGAGAAGTACACGGCGGACGGCGCGAGGTACTGGTCGGCGAGCGCACGCCTCGGCACCGATACCGCCGCTGACGAGAAGGTCTTCAAGATCGGCAAGCGCCTCTCGACGAAGCTGTTCAACGCCGGAAAGTTCGTGCTGTCCCAGGAGGGCCTCGTAGGTCCCATCACGAACGAGCTCGACCGCGCGTTCATCGCAAAGCTCGAAGCGCTGGTCGCCCGCGCAACGGCCAGCCTCGACGACTTCAATCACGCACAGGCGCTGAGCGACGTCGAGACCTTCTTCTGGACGCACTTCACCGACGTCTACATCGAGCTCGCAAAGAGCCGGGCGCGGTCGGAGGACGATCCCGAGGAACGAAGCTCCGCGGTGGCGGCGCTCCGCAAGGGACTCGACGTGATCCTGCGCCTGTTCGCGCCGTTCCTTCCGTTCATCACAGAAGAGGTGTGGAGCTGGTCGTTCGCGGAGGAGAAGGCCGCGCCCAGCATCCACCGCACCGCGTGGCCCAGCGCTTCGGACTTCGCGGAAATCGCAGCGCCGGCGTCAGTGGAGAGTTTCGACCTGGCGGCCGCATGTTGGACCGCCGTCAACAAGGCGAAGGCGGACGCCAACGTCTCCATGGGTCGGGAGGTGTCGACACTGACCGTCGCAGCCACGCAGGAGACCCTCGACCGCCTGGCACCCGTCCTCGGCGATGTTCTCGCCGCCGCCCGCTGTCACGCCCACCGCCTCGCTCCGAGCCCCGATATCGAAGAAGGCGCCTTCGAGATCAAGGACCCCGACTTCCCGGAACGCGACTGAGGGACTCCGCTAGCCGAGGCGGATGAGGGCTTCCTGGGTTGCGGTGGCGATGCGGTCGCCGTTGCGGGTGAACAGGGCGCCGATGCAGAGGCCGCGGGCCGCGAAGCCCACCGGGCTCTCGCAGGCGTAGAGGATCCAGTCGTCGAAGCGGAACGGGCGGTGGATCCAGACCGAGTGGTCGAGGCTCGCCGTCATCGAGTTCTTCCACCTGGCGACGTGAGGCCGCACTGCTGTCGACATCAACGAGATGTCCGTCGCGTACACGAGCAGCACCGTGTGGATGAGGGGATCGTCGGGAAGCTCACCTCCGATCCGCATCCACATCCGCTGGCTGAGGTCGTCGGGCGACGGATCGGGGTCGAAGGGGTCGCACATGCGCAGCTCGATGATCGAGTCCATGGCCCGGATCGGCCGCTCGGGCGCGCGGAACTGGCGCATGCCGACGAACTCCGCCGCCTCTTCCGGCGGCGGCGCGTCGGGCATCGGGCTCTGATGCTCGATGCCGTCCTCCTCGGTCTTGAAGCTGGCCGACATGTTGAAGATGGCTGCGCCCTGCTGGTGCGCGGTGACCCGTCGCGTGGTGAAGGTCCGGCCGTCGCGAATGCGATCGACGACGAAGCGGATGGGCGCGTCGTGAACGCCTCCGCGCAGAAAATAGCTGTGCAGCGAGTGGAGGCTGCGGTCATCCGGCAACGTGAGGCTCGCGGCCATCAGCGACTGCGCGGCGACCATACCACCGAAGAGGCGTCCTTCACCGGTCCCCGGATCGCCGAGGAAGAGATCGCGATCGAGCGGCTCCAGAACGAGGAGCGCCAGCAGGGTTTCGAGCGGCGTCGCACCGTCGCGCACCGGAGAAGTCATCGGGCGAGGGCCTCGGCGACCAGCGGCAATCGATCGTTGCCGAAGTACATATCGTCCCCGTCGACGAACATCGTCGGCGACCCGAAGCCACCGCGTGCGATGAGGTCGTCCGTCGTCGCGCGCAGCTTTGCCTTGATCTCGGATTGGGCGATGCGCTCGAGGAACTCGCCGGGATCGAGACCGACGCCAGCGGAGATATCCGTCAGAACGTCATCCTGGGCGATGTCGCGGTGATCGCCCCAGTACGCCGCGAAGACGGCGCGCGAGAACGCCGAGATGCATCCCCGGTCTTCGGCAACGAAGCAGCCGCGCATGGCCTTCACGCTGTTGACGGGAAAGAGCTTCGGGAAGCTGATCGCGAGACCGTAGGAGCGCGCCCAGTCGGCGAGATCCTTGCCCATGTAGCGGGCGCGGCGCTCGTTCGAGGGATTCGCGCGCTCGCTGTAGACGTTCTGATTCACGGCGTTGAACACGCCTCCCACGAGGATCGGCCGCCAGAGCAGCTCGGTATCCGAGGCGGCGGCGATCTCCTCGATCTTGTGGAAAGCGAGATAGGTCCAGGGGCTCGAGCAGTCATAGAAGAATTCGAGTTGCGCCACAGGGAGGTCCTCCGCCGGAGAGGGCGCAGAGTAGCGGTTTCGCTGCGCTCGCGGAGGCCGAGAGTGACAGCCGGAGCCCGAGCGCCGCCCGATCTCGCGGAGGGACCCGATGAGATAGACTGTTCGCAGTTGTCATGCGCTGGTTCCTCCCTGTCCTGTTCGTGCTTGTTGCGCTCGTCCTTCCGACGGGGGCTGTCGTGATCGATCTCGGTGATGGCTCGGGCGGCACCACCGCCCCACCGGACGATCCCGGATGGGACTACGTTGGAACGCAGGGCGGTCTCACCGTCATCTACCTGGGCAACGACTGGATCCTTACCGCGGGTCACGTTGCGTTCAACGATGTGACACTTGAAGGTGTGGTCTACACATCCGTGCCGGGCTCGCGCGTCCAGATCGACGACGGCGGCATACCGGCGGATCTCGCCGTCTGGCAGATCGAGAACGGTCCCGCGATGCCGCTGCTTCCGATTCGCGACACGCCCCCCAACCCGAGCGACGAAGTCGTGATGATCGGAAATGGTCGCACTCGCGGCACCGGTCAGATCCTGTGCAACTCCATGTTCCCGGGCTTCGACGTGAGCGGACCGAACGTCATGCGCTGGGGGACCAATCAGGTCGAGGCGGCTGGTTTCGACGTCCCCCTCGGCGCCTTCACGACGCGTTCATTCTACAATCAGTTCGACGAAGCCCCGACATCCGGTCCCGACACGCGCTGCGCCGCGGGGGTCGATTGTCCGGAAGCGATCGCCACGGTGGGAGATTCCGGGGGAGCGGTCTTCCTGCACGATGGTACGCGTTGGGAGGTCGCGGGGGTGATGTTCGCCGTGGGGCCGCTGAGTTGCGACGACCCCATGCACCCGGAGCGTGTGCTCTTCGCTGAACAGACCTTCATGGCCGACGTTTCCCACTACCGGACGCAGATCCTGTCGAACGTCCGACCCGAATGCAGCGACGAGATCGACAACGACGGCGATCTGCTCGTCGACTTGGCGGATCCGGGCTGCCTCAGCGACATGGACGACGACGAAGAACCCGACTGCGACGGTCAGGATGACGACCTCGATACCGTCGGCAACGTCTGTGACAATTGCCTGCTGGTTGCGAATCTCGACCAGGTCGACACGGATGGCGACCTCTACGGAAACGCCTGTGATGCCGACTACACCCAGGACGGGATCGTCGGAGGTTCCGACTTCTTGATCTTCCGCGCGGCATACTTGGCGGGTTCGCCCGGCAACCCGGGCTACATAGAGGGCGCGGATCACACGGGCGACGGGCTGATCGGCGGAGCCGACTTCATCTACTTCCGCTCGGGCTTCAATGCCCATTCCCCGGGACCCTCGGGACTGGTCCCCTGAGTCTTCGGCCGCGCGCTCGGTCCACTCCGCCTACTCGGCCGCGGACATAGCGGCGCCGGACGATCGCTCGATCGGGTACGGTCTCTTGCCGTGCCTGGAACACCCGATAAGCGTCGGTCCCGCGCACCCACCTGGCTGCTCGCACTCCTCACGCTGTGTGTGCCGGTCGCGATTCTCGGCACCGCCGAGGCGGTTCTCCGCGCCTTCGGGTACGGGGGCCACGAGCCGCTCTTCGTGACCAGCGATGCGCCGTCCGGTCACCTCGGCGTGAATCCGCTCGTCGCCACGAGGTTCGTCGCGGACCCATCGCGCCCGCCCCTCACCGCGATCGATCGCACGTTCTTCCGCGTCGTGCGACCCGAAGGCGGTCTGCGCATCGTCGTCCAGGGGGGGTCGTCGGCAGCAGGTTTTCCGTACGGGCGCTGGGGCGCGCTCGCGGGGATGCTGCAGAATCGACTACGGCTCGCTCTTCCCGACCGCGAGGTGGAGGTGATCGGCACGGCGATGTCTGCCGTGAACTCGTACACGCTGCTCGACCTCGCCGATGAGATCGTCTCGATCGCCCCCGACGCCGTTCTCATCTATTCCGGACATAACGAGTACCTCGGGATCCTCGGTGTGGGATCGACCTACGCGCTGTCCGGCAGCCGTGCGATCAAGCTCGCTTTCCTGCGCGTGCGCGATCTCGCTCTCTTCCAGGCGCTCCAGCGTCTCCGGGGTGCACTTCGGGGAACCGCAACGGGTGACGAGGAGGCTGCCGTCGACGCGCCGGGCACGCTGATGGCGCTCGTCGTAGGGGAGCGCAACATCCCGTTCGACTCCGATCTCTACCATCGCGGGCTCGATCAGTTTCGATCCAATCTCTCCGACCTGCTTGTGCGCTACGCAGACGCGGGTATCGCGGTCTTCCTCGCGACGCTCGCGAGCAACGAGCGCGACCACCCGCCCTTCGCGAGCGGTCTCCGTCAGGAGACCGCCGCCGCCGACTACGCCCGCCGCCTGGCCCGGGCCGAGGCGGCGTTTCGCGAGGGAGCGCTCGACGAAGCGCTCGCCGATGTCGACGAAGCGCTCGCTGTCGATGATTCCTCGGCTGACGCCCACTTCCTGCGAGGGCGGATCCTCGACCTGCGCGACGATGGCGCAGCGGCGCACCGCGCGTATCAATCGGCGGCGGACAGGGATCTTCTGCGTTTCCGCGCGCCCAAAGCGATGAACGACATCGTGCGCGAGCTTGCCCACACGTTCGGTGCCACGCTGGTGGATGTTCAGGCTGCGTTCACGGAAGCCTCGCCTCGCGGAATCATCGGAGAGGAGTTGATGCTCGAGCACCTGCACCCAAATGCCGAGGGCTACTTCCTGTTGGCCGACGCGTTCTACGACGCGCTCCGCACGAGTCCCCGTGTGACAGACTTCGTCGTCGACGTACCCGACGAGCAGGCGCGACGCGACAGTCCGATCACCGAGATGGAGCGCGCTGCTGCCGCACAGCGAGTCGCTGTGCTGCGGGCGAACTGGCCGTTCGTTCCCGATGCGACGGAGGTGGCGGAACCCAAGCTCACCCCGCAGAGCCGTCCCGAGCGGATCGGACTGAGGATGGAGCAGGGCAAGATCTCCTGGACCGCCGCGATGGACCGGGCCCTCGTCTACTACGAGGCGAGGAAGAACTGGACGGAGGCCGCCCGTGTCGCGGTGAACGTCGCGGAGACCTACGCCCACTCTCCGGCGAAGTCGGCCCACGCGGGGCGTCTGCTGCTGGCCTCGGGACGCACCGACGCGGCCGTCGTGTACCTCGAACGCGCGGTCGCTCTCGCGCCGCGCGACGCCGAATACCGCGAAATGCTGTCGGAGGCGCACAGGACGGCGAGCGGTGTGGGAGAGTGACCCGGTGAGTGACGAAGGGCCGGGCGACTTCGAGAACCCATTCCCCGATCCGGTCGTGATCCCGATCGAAGAGTGGATCGATCTCCACCATTTCCAACCGTCGGAGATCGGCGAGGTGGTCGACGCCTACATCGAGGCCGCTGTCGATGCTGGCTTTCGCCAGGTGCGCATCGTGCACGGTCGCGGAAAAGGCGTGCAGAAGAATCGGGTGCAGAAGCTCCTCGACCGCGATCCGCGCGTCGAGCGATTCGTCGACGCGCCGGCCGATCGCGGCGGTTGGGGGGCGACGATCGCCTGGCTGCGAATTTCCCCGGAGGATGAGGGATGACACGCGGATGGCCGCGCGTCGCTGCACTGCGCGAGAACGCCGCAGTGACGACACCCATCGACCCGAACAGTGCGAGATCTCTGCGTGCGCCCGGGTGCGTGGAGTGGTTCGGGCGCGGCTACTCCGTGCCTTCGACTTCGAGATCGAGCTTGCGCCGCACCTCGACGAATTGGACCTCGACACAGATGTCGGCGGGGGTGAGGCGCGGGCCGCGGTCCGTGTCCTCGGTGTCGAGGATGACCTGCGCGGGTCGGTAGCCGCCTTCCTTGAAGTAGAGGACGTGGGGCTCGTCGGCTCGCAGCAGGAGCTCGTCGGGAATCTCCTTCAGCCTTGTCTTGTCGACGAAGAGCGTCACGTTCTTGGGCACGCAGTCGAGCGGAATCGTCTGCTTCGGCGCGCAGCCCACCAGGAGGGCGGTGATCGCGATGGATCTGACGAGGAACTCGGCGAGTCGGTCGACCTGCACGCCCGGAGTCTAGCCCGCTTGCGGTCGCGCCGGACCACCACGCGAAGCTTCGTTTCCGGTACGGAAGCACGCGGCCAAAGCCCTTTGGGCTCCAACCGCGAGCAAGTAAACCCGGTCGGTGTCGGGTCATCGCGTCGATCCGCCCATCCACCGCTGATCGGATGTGGCACGGGCCTCCGCTCCACATCTTCTCCGCGCAGGAGAGCACGCGAACGCAGGCGTTTCTACGAGGGCTTCCGGGACTTCCTCTCGCGGGTCAGGGCTGGGAGCCCTCGACGCCGTCGGGGCGGTCGTGCAGGGGCCCGGCCGGCAGGCTGCCGTCGATGTCGGTGAAGCCGTACTCGTC
>JABSQW010000650.1 GCA_013215605.1 Myxococcales bacterium | reverse complement strand
CGACCGGGCGCTGGATCTGCTCGGCGACGAGTCGGAGAAGCTCCGCCCGTTGTTCGTGAGCTTCGACGAGCGCGACGGAGTCGAAAAACTCGCCGCCTACGTGTCGGACGTCGATCCCCGCATCGTGGGCCTCACGGGCACGGTAAAGCAGATCCAGGACGTCGGACGCAGCTTCCGGGTGCGCCGTGAGCACGTCCACGTCACGCAGACCGAGGAGCCCGGCCATCACCGGATCAATCACACGACGTGGATCTTCCTCGTGGATCCGGAGGGCCGGACGCTCGCCTACTACTACCACACGATCGAGCCCGCCGAGCTGGCCGCCGAAATCCGCACTCACCTCGCCCGTCCCAGCGCCCGGGTATCGGCGCGCAGCCGCTGACTGCATCGGCACCCGGAGACGCTGCAGAGATCTCCGACGCTGGGGATCTCGTATAGTCGCGACACCAGAACGTCAGCACGGCGATCCACAGGGGAAACCTGGCGGCGGCCACCCTGGTCTTCGACGTGTCGCAGCGAGATCTTTTCCGCGTTGGGAGAAATGACTGATCATGCTCGTGATTCTCACTGCTTTGCTCGCCTATCTCATCGATGCGATCCTCGTCGGGTTCGGAGTCGCGGTCGTCCTGACGGCTCGCCGACAGGAGCGCCTCGGGTTGCTCGGAATTGCAGCCCTGTTCGTGGTGTTCGCCTTTCTCGATTCGTACTTCATCCCTGCGCTCTCCCATCTCGACGCCACGCTCACGATTGCGAACGTCGAGCTGCTGTCGTCGCTGGGCATGCAGAGAGAAACACCACTTTCCGAGTTGTTCGAGGTCGAATTCACCGACTCGCTGGTATGGGGTGCGCAAGTCATCGTCGCGCTGGTGGTGGGTCAGCGCACGCGACCCAGAAGCGAATTCGCAGCGGCCTGACGGCTCCCGTCTCAGACAACCGCCGCCGCGCCACAGACGAGATTCACGGCGACCGTCCGTTGGATTTCCTTCTCCGCCCGATGTCCGTCGGCGCCCGCCCTTCGTCAACTCGCCGAGGGATGCTCGGCGTGGACTTCGCGCCGAGTCACACCGCGGTAGATCAGCTCGACGACGCAGGAAGCGCCGATCATCCCCAGCAGGATCCAGATCTGGTAGCGCGAGGTGGGATTCTCCTCGGTCTCCACACACAGAACGCCGAGAGCCAGCGCCGTGGCCAGGACCCCCGCAGCGGAGATCGCGCGGCTCCCACCCGTCTCTCGGTATAGCTTCACTGCCGCGAGATTGACGAGCAGGAAGATCAAGAGGAACCCCGCACTCCCCATGGTCGCGATCGCACCGAGCGGCACGAAGTTGCCGACGACCAGGGTCAGCCCCGCGAAAATCAACATCCCCTCGATCGACTCCCCCCGAACCTTTCGCTCGAGCTCGGCGGGCAGGTAGCCACTGCGCGCGATGGTGTAGACGAGGCGACCCGAGCTGTAGAAGGTGGCGTTGATCGCGGAGCTCGTCGCCAGCAGGGCCGCCACGCCAATGACGGCGTAACCCGGGCGACCCATGAAGTCGCGTGCCGCCACCGACAGCGAATAGTCCGAGTGTTTGGCAACGTCGGCGACGCTCAGGTGACCCACCACGACGATTGCGATCAGCACGTACAGGAGCATCGCCAGGAGAACGCCCCCGAGATAGGCGATGGGCAGAGTCTTCCGGGGATCCCTCACCTCGCGTGCCGCATTGGCGATCAGCTCGAACCCCTCGTAGTTGAGGAAGATCACCATGGCTCCCGCGACGAGGGGAACGGGGGACACGAATTCGCTGGGAGCCAGGCGCGACCAGTCGACCGGTGTCGACAAGCCCGCCCCGACGAACAGCAGCAGGAGAAGGACCTTGGTCAGGTTCATCCAGTTCCCCGAGCGGATCACGAGGCCCGGACCGACAAGGTTGACCACGACCAGGGCGACGACGACGCTGTTCAGAAACACCGGGTGCCAGAACGCGTGCGCATCGGCCGGAAGAAAGCTGCGGGCATAGCTCGCGAAGGCAAAGGCGTAGACGGCGAGTAATACCACGTAGCTGAGGCAGAGCAGGATGCTGCTGGCTCCGGTCAGGAGCCCGGTTCCATAGGCCCGGTTCAAGAAGGTGATCGTGCCCCCTCCACTGGGATAGCGAAGGGTGAGCTTCAGATAGGAGTAGCTCGTGAGCAGTGCCACTCCTCCGGCGACGATGAACGCCAGGGGGGCCGCGCCACGTGTGAGCTGGATGGTGAGCCCGGTGACGGCGAAGATTCCACCGCCCACCATTCCCCCGATTCCGATGGACAGAGTCGAAAGCGCGCCGAGTTTGCGTGTGGGGCTCGAAGCTGGGCGCGATGCATTCACGGCCTCATGGTCACCGAAGCTCGAGCACGCTGCAAATCCATCGCATCGGGGGAACCCCGGTCCCGTCAAAGGATCCAATCAATCAAGGCACCGGAGAGTCAGTACCTGCACGAGCCGACACGAACGGCACGAAAGAAAGTGTCCTCCGTCTTGTTCAAGGTGACCATGAAGCCGAGGTCGAAGCTCGTGACCCACGTTGCGTTCGGACTGCCAAAGTCCGTAGAAGCCGACCAGTACCATGACGGCGCTGTGGGACCAAAGACCGGGTCTACGCACGGCGATCCAGCGCTGCAATCCGCGATCGTCCCGATCTCCGTGATCGAGGGAATCCGCCAGTTGCAATGCCCCGCAAAACAGCCCGTGACGTCGGTCGCAGAATCGGCGGTTCCGAAAACCTGGTCGTTGAGCTTTTCCAGGAAGTCCGTGAACGCATTGCCGTCCGGATCAGCCCCGGAGTTCGACCACTCGTATTGGTTGTTCACGACATGCGGGTCGGGACAGCCGCCGGAAGTCGTCTCGCAGACCACTTCGACCCCTACGGTCCCCGTCTTCTTCTCCCACAACAGCCCCGTGTCGTGGTCCGCCACCACCAGCCCGTTCGCACACGCCTCCAGGCCCGTGGTTTGGCCGATCGCAGCCGTATTCGCGTCTGCCGTGCCCTGAGCCGCTGCGGCGTTCGTGACCGCCGTGTCCGCCGTGCCCTGAGCCGCTGCGGCGTTCGTAACCGCCGTGTCCGCCGTGCCCTGAGCCGCTGCGGCGTTCGTAACCGCCGTGTCCGCCGTGCCCTGAGCCGCTGCGGCGTTCGTAACCGCCGTGTTCGCCGT
>JABSQW010000649.1 GCA_013215605.1 Myxococcales bacterium | reverse complement strand
CTGCGCCGACGAGGGCAAGTACGGAATCCTCCAGGTGCGCCGCGGCGTCATGCCCGACGCCTACGCGCACTGGACCTTGCCGCGGCTCGTCGGTATGGAGCGAGCGGCCGACCTGCTGCTGACCGGGCGCAAGATCACGGGCGTGGAAGCGGCGGCGATGGGCCTCGCGAGCCGCTCGCTGCCCGGAGATCAGGTGCTCCCCGCAGCCCTCGAGATGGCGCGCGAGATCGCGACGAACACCGCGCCACTGTCCGTGGCGATCTCGAAACGCCTGCTCTGGGAGAGCCCGAACCTCACCCCCGAGCAGGTCATCCACCGCGAGACCGAACTCCACCACCATCTGATGGGCAAATCCGACGCGATCGAGGGCGTGATGGCCTACCTCGAGCGACGCCCGCCGCAGTGGCAGCTCAGCGTGAGTGGCGACTGGCCCGATTGGCCCGAATAGCCCGAATCGCCCCGAGGCGTCCAGCGCCCGCACCCGGAGACCACCGTGATCGTCGAGTTCCACTTCGATTTCGGCAGCCCGAACGCCTATCTGAGCCACCGCGTGATTCCGGAGATCGAGAAGCGCGTGGGCGCGCGCTTCGACTACATCCCCGTGCTGCTCGGAGGGGTGTTCAAGGCGACGGGCAACGTGTCGCCCGCCGTCTCGCTCCAGGGCATCAAGAACAAGCCCCAGTACCAAGCTCTGGAGACGCGCCGCTTTCTCGAGCGGCACGGGATCGACGACTACCGTCCCAATCCCCACTTTCCGGTGAATACGCTCCAGATCATGCGCGGCGCCATCGTGGCTCGGCGCGAGGGGTGCTTCGAGCGCTATGTCGACGAGGTCTACCGCCACATGTGGGCAGAGCCCAAGAAGATGGATGATCCGAAGGTCATCCTCGCGGCACTCGAGGAGTCGGCCCTGCCCGGGGAGAAGATCATCGCGAGCCTCCAGGAACCCGACGTGAAGGCGGAACTCCTGGCCAACACCGAGGACGCGGTCCGCCGCGGCGTCTTCGGCTCTCCAAGCTTCTTCGTGGGCGACGAGCTGTTCTTCGGGAAGGACAGGCTGCGCGACGTCGAGCTCGAGATCGACGCGCAGAAGGGCAAGCCGTGAAATTGTCGATTGGCGTGGGCGGCTACGCGCGGAGCGACGTCGCCAGCGCGGTCGAGTACGTCCAGGCCGCCGAGCGGATGGGCATCGACGCGGTCTGGTCCGCAGAGGCCTGGGGCTTCGACGCCGTGACTTCGCTCGCCTTCCTGGCGGCCCACACCGAAAGGATCAAGCTCGGCACGGGCATCATGCAGATCAGCGCCCGCGTGCCCGCTATGACGGCAATGACCGCCATGTCGGTGAACACCCTGTCGAACGGTCGCTTCGTCCTGGGACTGGGCGCCAGCGGCCCCCAGGTGGTCGAGGGCCTGCACGGCGCCGACTACCGCATGCCGCTGACCCGCCTGCGGGAAACGGTCGAGATCTGCCGCTTGGCGTTCTCCGGCCAGAAGCTGCGCTACGACGGCAGAGTCCACGTGCTGCCGCGCCCCGGTGGCGAGGGCAAGCCCATTCGATTGGACGCTCCATCGGCGAACATTCCGATCTACCTCGCCACGCTCAGTCCCCGGTCCCTGGAATACACCGGTGCCGCTGCGGACGGCTGGCTCGGCACGTCCTTCTCCCCCGAGCACGCAGACGCCCACCTCGCGCACATCGAGAGGGGAGCGAAACAAGCCGGCAGGACGCTCGAGGATCTCGACCTCAACGCCGCGGTGAGCGTGGCGATCGGGGACGATGTCCCGGCGCTCGTCGACAGCCGCAAACCCGGCGTCGCGTTCAACATGGGGGCCATGGGTTCCGCGAATACCAACTTCTACAACGCGGCCTTCCAGCGCGCTGGGTATGCGGACGATGCCAAGGCCATTCAGCGGCTGTGGCTCGACGGGAAGCGCGAGGAGGCCGCCCATCGCGTGCCCGATGCCATGGTCACTGAGTTCCAGGCCATCGGTACCCGCGAGATGGTCCACGAGCGATTCCAGAAGTACAAGGACGTCGGTATCGACTCGCTCAGCCTGCGCCTCGATGCGGTCCGAGGTTCTCGCGCGCGTCTGGCGCTGCTCGAGAACGTCGTCGATCTGGTCGACCAACTCGCCTGAGACGCGACCCAGCGAGCGGGCTACCTGCCCTTGGTCAGACGCCCCACGTCGATGAAGCGGCGAATCTTGCCCTTGCTCTTGAGCGGCATCCCCGTGCGGTCCCAGAACTCGATGCGATTTCCGGTTCCGGTCTGCACGTTCACGATGGTGTCACTCACGATGTGGAGATCGCGCACCTTCTCGATGCCTTTCCACGTCTTGTAGTACTCGCCCGTCAGGCTCTGATCTTCACTCCAGCGCTTGTTGTGGGTGATGATCTTCCACAGCTCTTCTTTGCGGTCGTAGGCGAACGAGAAGTGGGAAGTGAGCGTCTGCTTGTCGAGATACAGAATCTTGTGGAGGTACGGGTGGTCGTCGTTCTTCGGCGTCATCTTGACCACGATGGTGTCCCGCAGCTCCCAGCGATCGTCGGCGTAGGACAGGCCGTACGGCCCGAAGTTGTGCTCGCGCTCGTACGGGAAGGCTTTGACCGTCGTGTTCATCGGGGCGAGGACCTTGACCTCGTCGAGGCATTCCCACTCGTACTGGGGAATGACGCCGTTGAAGCTGAAGAGGTCGTCCATCGTGAAGTCCGTGCCAGCCACAGCGTCGGTGCGCTGCGCGGTCGAGATGCGGCGCACCCGACGGAGCGTGGGGACGTAGACCCAGGTGTCGTCATTCTTCGCCGTGGCGCGCGGCCCGTCCGAGCTCTTGTAGCGGAAGCTCAGGAGCATGATGCCGCGGGCGTCGAAGGGCGCGTCGACCTGGATGCCCTGGGCGTCGTTGCGCTTCTCGCCGCGGAACACGTCGCCCTTGGTCTTCTCGTACTCCTCCTCGATCCGGCGCGAAAGCTGAACGCTTCCGGCCGTGCCTTCGTAGTAGAGGGGCAGCTGCTCGCCGCGATCCCAGTAGGAGTAGAAGAACGTCGCGGGCATGCCGCCGGACCCGCGCCACTGGTAGCGGTGGTCCCACATGATCTTCACCCCCGCCTGGGGGTCGCTCTTGCAGTCGATCGCGTCCATCGGGAACGGCTGTCCGCCCCAGTAGTTCTCGATGCTGTTGTCGGGTCCGATCCGCACCTGCCCGCGGTACTTCTCCGTCGCTTCGCGGTACTCCGGCGGCACGGAGTAGTCGGCCTGCGTGGGCCCAATTTCGAGCTTCATGCCCTCGTAGAAGTAGAAGTCCCGGTTGTCCCAGAAGTCGTCGGGAAGGAAGGGCTTCAGCTTGTTGACGTCGTCGAAGCTGATGATGTCTCCCTCTTGGAAGACCGGGGCACTGCTGCCCGCGTCGTCGTTGGCGGCGAATCCGGGGGCCGCGAGGAGCAGCACGGCGCCGACAGTGACGGCGAGAGGCTTCGTGCGTTGCATGGTTTTCTCCACAGAAAATTCAGGGCGGGATGGCTGCCGTGGACTGGGAGGCAGGAACGCTGAAGTTCGGACG
>JABSQW010000065.1 GCA_013215605.1 Myxococcales bacterium | reverse complement strand
ACTCCGTGACGGGGGCCGATGCGGAGAAGATCGGCCTGGTCATGAAGGCCGTACCGGCAGACGTTCTAGAGGACGAAGTGGAGGGCCTGGCCGACCGCTTCAGCCTGATCGATCCGGACCTACTCGCGGCGAACAAGCGCATCACCAATCTCGCGCTCGAGCTGATGGGTGCCCAGACCCTGCAGAGGCTGGCCGGCGAAAACGATGCGCGTGCGCATCGTTCCCATGCGGTCCGCAACTACGGGCAAAGCGTCAAGGAGCACGGTCTCAAGGAAACTCTGCGTAGGCGGGACGAGCCGTTCGGCGAGGGTTTCGCGCGGGTGGGCAAGGCCGAAGGGCGCAGCGCGGTCGTCAGGGCGGCGCGCGGAGAGGTGAAGCCATGAACCGCGAATTTCAAGGAAGCATCACAAAAAGGAGATCTCCATGACGGCCCCCTCCGCGACATCCGAACCCATTCTGTTGGAAGAAACCCGGAATGGAGTTCGGATCCTCCGGATGAATCGACCGGAAAAGAAGAATGCGCTCTCGAACGATCTGACCCGGGCGCTTGTTCGGAGTGTTGAAGCAGCGGCCTCCGACGATGAAGTCCGGGTGATCGCACTGACAGGCGTTGGGGGCGCGTTCTGTTCGGGTGCGGATATCAGCCCGAGAAAACCCACGGATCCCAAGCCCGATTCCGTTGAGCAAACTGCGGACATCGTGGTTCAGCTGGTGATCGGCATGCGAGTGACTTGCGAAAAACCCGTCATCGCGGGCATCGATGGAATCGCGATTGGAGCCGGGCTGGCGCTCGCCATGCTTGCCGACATGCGCGTGGCCAGCTCCGCAGCTCGGTTTCATCCGGGCTATGCGCGTATTGGAACCTCGCCGGATTGTGGCCTCTCGTGGACCTTGCCCGAAGCCATCGGGCGCGAACGGGCCATGCGCTTCTTTCTCGAGCCCGAGATGCACGATGCCGAGGCAGCGCTCGCGCTGGGGCTGGTGGGCGAAGTCGTCGACGCCGATGGCTTCGATCAGGCCTTTGTTGCCTATTGTGAGAAGATCGCCGAAATTGCGCCGCTCGCCGCAACACAGACGAAGCGCCTGGTCTCGCGAATCGGACTCCCCGATGACCTCGAATCTCACCTGCGCGACGAGCTCAGGTACGCAGCGCGCGGGTTGAAGAGCGAGGATGGCAGGGAAGCTAGGCGCGCGATGCGTCAGAAGCGCAAGCCTGTCTTCAGCGGGCGCTAGCTACGCATGAGTGCAAAGCGGACCCACGAACGCGCCGCCGTCCGCGTCGCCCGAAAGCTCGTGAGCGAGATTCGGCGCCGGCGCCTGCGGCCGGGCGCGCAACTCGCGTCCGAGCATCGGATGGTGGAGAAGTTCGCAGTGGCGCGCGCCACCATCCGAGAGGCGCTCCGCTTCCTCGAACTCCAGGGCGCGCTTCGAATCAAGGCCGGACCCGGCGGCGGGCCGGTCGTGAGCGTTCCAGGCGCGAGTCATCTCGCGAGCGTGCTCTCACTCCATCTTCAGTTCGCCGACGCCTCCTTCAGCTCGGTCGTGGATGCACGCCGTGCGATCTACCCGGTGCTGGCATCCCAGGCTGCGGAGAACGCGAGCCGCGAGGATCTCGCGACGCTGCAGGAGAGCATCTCCAGGATGCACGCCTGCGTTAAGGAATGGGAGCTCTTCAAGGAAGAGACTCGTCGCTTCATGAGTCAGGTGGCTAGCGCTTCGGGCAACCGGGTCCTGGCGCTCTTGGTGGACGCGCTGCACCGGATGTCGGAGGGTGCCGGCGCCGAGTGGGACGAGAAGCAGCGGCGGTCGGCGCTTCGCAGCCACCAGATCTTGATTCGGGCGATCGAGAACGGAGAAGCGGAGGAAGCCCGATCGATCATGGAGAAATCGCTGGCTGCCGCCGCGCGCTATTGGGAGCGGACGGCTCCTGACGAACTGAAGGAACCGGTCGCCTGGATCGATTCCGTTCGTTGACGGGCCCGAAGCGAGTAGATAGGAAGATCAAGCTGCGTTTTCTCTGGGCCCGATAAGTAGAGATTCTGTCAAACAGGGAGCTTTGCAGATGGAAGGATCGTAGAGGGCACGGCGTATATCGACACCCACCTGCTCGATCGCACCATGCGCCACCCCGTTTCTTGAGGCTCCGGACCTTGCGATCTACCGGACCGGGGAGACCCTTCGCGGTCGACAGTTCGTGCGCGGGTCCGCCTCCAGGATGCCACGGATCCCCGCGAGGATATTGCGAGCCAGCCGTTCGCGACCCGCTTGGTTGAAGTGGACGAGGTCCGCGAAATATCTCTCGTATTCGCCGTCGAGTCCCGGTGTCGCATCCACGAAGGTGATGTCGGCCTCGGAGGCGAGTTCGCGCACCAGAAGCGTGTGGAGGCGGTTCGCGAACAGATCGGATCGCGCGTTGGGAAACACGCGCTCGTAGAATCGCACCACTTCCTCGGGGCTGTCCTCGTCGATGGCGAGATTGAAGTTGCTCAGCGCCAGATCGATGTTTCGTGCGCGTGCCATCGCGATGAGCTTCCGGTAGTGGGTTGAGTACGGAGACGTTCGGAAGTCGTCGAGCAGTGCGGGTTCATCCCGGTCGTCGTGGGTCTCGTAGCGCTTGCGGAACGCGGCCACGCGCACGGCGGTTTCGATTCGTTCGAGTAGCCACGAGGGGCGCTCGGGCGGGATAGGGGCCTGGCGCACCTGGACTTCGGGGATCTCGTCGAGAAAAAAGTGGAAGCCGTTGTAGCCGTGATAGGAGACGACGAGATCGGGCCGCAGCGGAAAAATCTCGGTTTGGAGGCGGAGGACGTTGTTGGCCAATGTGAAGCCAGGAATTCCGGCGTTCACCACCTCGACCTCCTTGTCGCAGGACAGTTCACTGGTGATCAGATCCTGGAGGATTTCGGGCCACGGGCGATCGTCGGCCAGAAGGATGAGTCCGAAGGTCGTGGATTCACCCACGGCAACGATGCGGAAGCGATCTCCCTTGTCGAGTGAGATCTCCGGCCCCCGAAAACCGAGTGCGTTGACGCGGAGCACTGCCTCGTGGTTCTGTACACGCGCTCCGGGTTTCAAGAGAAATGGATTCCTTCCGCTCGGATCGTCGATCAGGAGATCGCCCCTCCGACTCAGGAAGCGCGTGTTTGCGAGCTTCCACCAGCGCTCGAATCCGGAGGGGTCGGCCTCGGCGTCCGCGAAGCTGTAGACGGGCTCGATGGTTCGACTCTCGGCGCGGGCTCGTAGCACGGCGCCGACTGCATCGACAATCGCGAGGCCGAGCAGCAGAAACACGAGCGTGTTGAGCAGTAGCACGGCGCCTGCGTCGCCGCGTCGCGAGCGTCGGAATGAGAGGCCGGCGAGCGCCGCCGCGAGCCCGAACAGGCCGCTGTAGAAGACCAGTGGTGTGTTCGAGAGATAGCCGAGTGTAAGCAATACAACGGCGACCCCCGCCGCGATCGAATTCACCCGCCCGACATCCCCGCCGTCACGGGGTCTCCGATCATGGCGAACTCCTGCGATTCGCGTGCGTTCCGGGGGCGGGGCGGCGCCCACCCGTCGACGCGCAGCCCTCGATCTCCGTCCTTTCCAGGCGCCCCTCGACCCGCCGCGAACCGCCGGAAGTTACTGCAGATCGTGGGGAACCCCCGCCCGCGGGCAAGCGATCCGGGTCAGCGGCCGGAGTGGCCTTCGCACCCGCCACGGCCCTTCGTGGGACCGGTCCCATGCAACCCCTCCGGGGCAGATAGGAAGTTCAAGCTGCGTTTCCGCAAGATCCGATCCTGGAGATTCTGTAAACCAGGAACCGGTGACCGCATACGGGGTAGTCGCTGCCGCCGTCATTGCCCTCGGCCGTACGAGCGCCACGCGTTTGCGAGTCGTGAGGGGATCCTGTGTCGAGCTTCGACCAGGTGGAATCCGGCGGATACGACGAGAGGAATCGCGAGGAGTTCGATCGGATAACGGATACGTGAGCCCATGAGGTGGCCAAAGCTAGCGGGGACCGCGACCAGCACGACACAGGACCCGATGAATAAACCGACCGTCGGAGCCGATCGGCTCGCGTAGAGCAACCCAATGCACGCGAGAATCCAGTATCCCGTCAAGAGTGGAGGGGAGAACGTGGTGAACTCGCGGTACAACGACGCCGCTTCGTCGCGGTAGTGGGGACGACTGGGATATGCGAGCTGTTCAAGAAATTCGCCAACGTGGCTGCGAAACGCGTCGCCGGGATGCTCGAGATGGAGGCGCCAACCTTCGCTCGTCTGCATGGGGATCTTCTTTTTCCAGTCCATATCCGCGTAGTGCGTGTGACAGTCTTCACGCAGCTTCAGGAACGATCCGCGTCCCTGTTCACTGAGCAAACGAGGTACGTCGTAGCACATGAGGGCGCGCGCGAAGTCGCCATTCGGAACGGCGACGCCGTGCCGCAACCAATTCGAGGCCACGATGAAGCTGGGCACGGCACACGCGGCGATGACGATCGCAACCGCACCCACCGCATAGGAGCGAGATGGATTTCTCTTCCAGAGTAATACCGGTAGAAAAAGCGGGATGGAGAAGAAAGTGAGCCGAAGGAGCTGGCTGAACATCCAGAATATCGCCGCTGCAGCAGCGGCTGGAGGCCACTGCGAGCGAACCCAGTAGACGGACAACACGATCGCTATGATTGCCGCGGAGCCGTGAAGCGAGTCTGTCAAGAGGAGAGGGGACAGCGAATAGGCTCCGGGCCAGGCACAGAACAAGATCCCCCCGCACACAGCAGCGCCACGACGGTCTGTGAGCACAAACGAGAGCCAGGCGACAGCTCCGCAAGCGAGCCCTGCGAAAAGGGGCCCCAACCACCGAGCAGTCTCGGTACTACCGCTGATCGCCTCTACAGCGGCCAGTACCCCCGGATAGCCGGGGAGCCGTCTCATGTACGAGACCGAGAAGAATCCTCGTTCGCGGATACGCTTGGCGATTCGCTGATACTCCGGGGCATCGTTGGTGAACCAGAGATCCTCATCCGCGGGGCAGACGAGTCGAACCGGGTCGCAGCCCTGGGCGTCTGCCAGGTAGGAGAGGTTCCACGCATGGAGCGCGAACGCGACGAAAACTACAGAGGTGATCGCGGCTCGGAGGGCCATCGGAGATGTCTGATCTGCCCCCGGCAGTAGTGTCAGATCCCATTCTAGCCCGAAGGCACCCACCGGTCGGGTCGAAGCGAAGGACGACAGAGGCGCATCCCGAAGATTTTGCGTTGAGAGCCCGTATGCGGGTCACCGGTTCCTGGTTCACAGAATCTCTAGGATCGGACCTTGCGGAAACGCAGCTTGAACTTCCTATCTACTCAGAAACCGGTTGGCAAATAGGGGGGAATCCGGCCGATCACGAGCAGGCGCTGTACTCCGGGAGTTCACTGAGAGCCAAGCCCTAGATCACCACTACCCCTCGTATGCACCCGCGTTCCGGAATCGGTGTAAGTGAGGCCCAAGCGATGAACCCTCTTCAGACTGCAGCTGAGATCATCCGAGATGCTATTGCTGAAATTCGTGGCTCCATCCAATCTGACATGAGCCGTCATGGTCTGCTTGGCCTGACGAGAGTTGCGGACACGAAATTCGCAACCCTTGCGTTCATGAGTTGGAGCAATGAAGAAGCCTCACACACCCTCGATGGGGAACTCTTCGGAAAAGGCTTCCCTTTTGCGCTCGCACTGTATCTCGATGAATCCACTGACGCCCCCGGCATGCCCCTCTTTCCCATGACGGAGAACTTTACCTCCTGGGCTGATCAGGTCATCAGACCTGCGGGCGCGATAGTGACACTGGGTGAACTAATGGCGGCCACAAGGCGCGGCTACCTTGATGTCGAAGCGGATGCGGGGGGGCATCTCTTTCATATCGAAGCCCGGGCATGGTCCATCAATGGATGAGAGGAAACAGCAGAACCTCTGGGTAGATAGGAAGTTCAAGCTGCGTTTCCGCAAGGTCCGATCCTAGAGATTCTGTCAACCAGGAACTCGCATACGGGGCACCCGACGTCGCGGGCAAGCGCCGGGCGAACCCCACGGCCCTGCTGTTCTCGGCGTGCGAGATGCTGCGCTATCTGGCGGAGGAGGACGCCGCGCAGCGCATCGAGCTGGCCGTGCACGAAGTGCTCGCGGACTCCCGCCACCACACCCAGGATCTCGGCGGCGCGGCGACCCTCGACGAGTTCACGGCCGCGGTGCTCGAAAGAGTGCATTGCTCCTGAGGAAACGCGCCGCCGAGTCCGTTTCCGAGGGATGCAGTCCGCGCCCGCAGGTTGCCCGTCGGCCCCAGCATGGCGGTGATGGTCGCGGCCTTCGCCTGCGCGCCGGCGAATTCGCCCGTCTTCTTGCCCTTGGCGACGTCGATTTGGCTGGCGGACCTCGCCATGGCGCTGGCGTCCTTCTTGCCGAGCTTGCGGCTGGCGGGCACGATCTCCCGGGCCTCGATACCGTTGACGTCCAGGAACCCGGACGCTCGGGTACAGCTCGTTCACCCCTTGCGGGAGTAGTACCCGTCGACGCTCTTCTTCTCTGCCATGAAACGATCTTGCCTCGCTCGACGAAAAACTCCACCCCGAGCGCGGCGTGGATCCAACCGGGAGGCCGCCGGAGCGCGACGATGCGGATCTCACTCACTGCGGCCGCGGCGGGTCTGTGCCTCGCACTGGCGTGTGGCGATCCCGGATCCGCAGGGCAGACCCCCGAGGCCGCGCGCGGGGTCCGCATCGTCCTCATCACGCTCGACACGCTGCGACGGGACTCCTTCTCGGCCGCGTCTGGGTCGGGGAGCTCTATGCCCCGAACCCGCGCCTTCGCTTCGCGGGGCTGGATCTTCGAAAATTACTACACGGCCACGCCCAACACGCAGCCCTCCCACGCGAGCCTGCTGACGGGTCTGCATCCCTGGGAGCACGGCGTGGTGAAGAACGGCGTGCTCCTCGACGATGCCCACGCCACCCTGGCCGAGTTGCTGAGGGAGCGCGGTTTCGCGACGGCCGCCGTCGTCGCGTCGTTTCCGCTCCACGCAAAGTTCGGCTTCGATCAGGGCTTCGATGTCTTTCTGGACGACTTCACGCGGGATCTCGGCGTGGAGGTCTGGGGCGGTGCCGAGCTCGAGAACGCGAAGTTCTACTCCCTCGCCGATCGCGTGACGCAGCGCGCGCTGGACCTCCTCCAGGCCACCGAGAGCGGGCGCCAATTCTTCTGGTTCCACTACTTCGACCCGCACGAGCCCTACGGAGACACGGGGAGCCCCGTCATCCACGTCCCCGCGCTCCTGAAGCTGATCGGGACGAGGTCACCCGCAATTCCCGCAGCTCTCGAACGCGCTCGCCGCGCCTACGAGCGCGACAACGCCTTCCTGGACCGGGCGCTGGATCGCCTCTTCGCTGCACTGCAGCGGGATGCGGCGCGTTTCGAGACCCACGTGGTGCTCGCATCGGATCACGGTGAGAGCTTCGGCGAGGGGGGAGTGCTGGGTCACGGTCACCACGTTCGCGAGGAGCAGATCCGGGTGCCGATGTTCATCGTCTCGCCGCAGATCGGAGCTGGCGCGCGCGCGGACGCGGCCGGATCCGTGGACATTCCGAATACGATCTTCGCCCTCGCGGGCATCGACAACCGGCTCGGGCGAGGACGCGATCTGACTCGTCCCCTCGTCGCGGGGGGGGCCGCGGTGTTCGGGATGTCCCGGCCAGTTTCCGAGCCCTACGATTACGTCGGAACCGATGGCGCGACGGTGACGATCCGCTCGACTCGCTTCTACTCGGCGAGGGGCCCGAAAATGGTGACGGGGGATTCGGAGCAGCTCGACCCCGAGCCCGCCGACGCCGAAATCGCCGGCCGCATCCGCTCCGACTTCGAGCGCTTCGCGCGCGCTCTCGATGCGAGCGTCGGACGAGAGCTCGTGGATGCAGAGACGCGGCGCGCCCTCGAGGCGCTCGGCTACGCCGAGCCGCGCGGTGCCCCGCCCGAGCACTGATGTGCAACTCCCGTGTGTAGATGGGAAGTTCAAGCTGCGTTGCCGCAGGGTCCTATCCTAGAGATTCTGTGAACCAGGAACCGGTGACCCGCATACGGGACTTTTCTTGTCCCGGACGCGGGCAACTATCGGCGGCGTCTGGTCGTCCGACCCAGCCCGACCGATAGCAGGGCAATGGCCGCCAGCACGAGCCCCGCTCCGCCGAGCGCAGGAAGAACGGGGGGCGGCGGATCCGAAGCATCCGTGGGATCAGTCCCCGCGGCGACCTCGTCGCCGTCATTGATACCATCGTCATTGCTATCGACATCCTCGGGGTTGGTTCCGGCGTTGGTGGGGCTCACGTAGTTGCCGGTGTTCGTCTCGGCGTTGTCTCCCAGGCCATCGCCATCGGTGTCGTACTGCTCTCCGGGTCGTCTGGGAAGGCATCCAGGTGGTCCGACACCCCGTCCCCATCCGAATCGCGAACCAGCGTCATGTCGCTGCCGAAGTGCCAGGAGACGACCGTGGGGATGGTATCGGCCGTGACCATCCCGACGAGCTTGACGCCGTCGCCGGCGATGAGATCGATCTCCATGATGGCACCGCCGACGAAGCTGTCGTTGTACGCGCCAACACAGGCGCCACCCGGCAGGATGGAGGTGGCCAACATCGTGGGCGTGTTCACGCTGACATCGCCCGAGGGCGTGTCGAAGCTCCAGGTGCGCGTACAGCCGTTGAGAGTGAAGCGCAGGATGTCACCCGACGAGTACGACTCCGTGGTGTTCGCAGCGGTCGAAGGGAAAACGAACGCAACGCCGACTTGTGCGACGATGTCGGGATGCTCGGGCCCGGGCGTCGGCAGGATCACCTGGGTGGGGTCCCCGCCCACGGTGATCAGCGCGTAGATCGACTCATCGAGCGCAAAGTACTTGGACTTGCCATGCGCCAGGCCGGGCGTCAGCGCAATGATCGCAGCGACGCAGAGAAGGGCGAGCCGAGAAGACATCCTGCCTCGGCTTCCCCCATCCAACATTGTAGACACGATCACCGGGCAATTTCCGCATTCTCTGTATGCGGTCCCCGAATCGCAGCAGATAGGGATATTTTCCCCTAAACCTCGTTCTGTTTGACATCGTTCCCAATATCAGACGCTGCGAAAACCCAGCTTGAACTTCCTATCTACCGTGTCGCGGTCGTCACAATCTCGTAAAAAAGTGGCAAGTTGGTTGTTTATAACTGCCGACACTAATTACGCACTCGCTGCCTAGCTGAAACTAGGTTAGTGACGTCTGTCCGTGACGCCTTCTAGCGGGTCGCAGGCGTTATCAGAGGGCTGGTCCCTGGAACGCTGCTCCTACGAGCCAGGGACGAGAGAAAACTGGAGCTGGGTGCGGGCCGCCATGACTTCGAGGCAACTCGTCACCGAGATGATTCGAGGTCTACACACGTAGACGCGCCGGTTGGAAACCATGCGGACGCGGGTTCGATTCCCGCCGCCTCCACCATTTTACTCTTAGATTTCTGTACGTCGTCAAAGGCTATATCGAGTCCGTAAACCGTTGATGACGTGCACTGGATCTCTGATATTCTGTCGGCTATGTCCGCTGTGGCAGAATTCGCCGAGCGGCTGCGACCCCACCGCCGTCGGGCCCTGCTCGTCGTGGTCGTCCTGTCCTGCCTGCTTCGCATCATCTATGTCGCGCAGAGTGTCGAAGGCCCCATTCCGTGGCAACACCACTGGGATCAGTCGGACATGTTCCACTTCGACGCCTGGGCCCAGGCCATCGCCCAGGGCGATTGGCTCTCCGAGGATGTTCGTCTTCCCATCCACGGATGGCACCGCATCGTCGCCAACCGGTACGTCGGTGCCTACCCCGAAGAGGTTTCCGACCTCGCCTCTGGCGATGGTCCCGTGGTCCAACTCTGGGATCGCTGGATGGGAGGTGGACGTTTTTATCAAGAGCCTCTCTACGCATACTCCGTAGCATCGACCTACGCCGTGGCTGGCCCGACGGTTTGGGCGGTCTTCGCGTGGCAGCTGCTGGCCGGAGTGCTGAGCAATTCGCTGATTCTGCTGCTCACCTGGCGTCTCTTCGGCCCTCTCGCCGGTTGCGTGGCCGGCGCCCTGGCCACCTTCTACGGCCCGACGCTGGCCTTTGAGCTGGTGCTGGTGCGGGAGACTCTGGTGGTGCTGGCCACTGTGGCTCTCGCTTTGGGCCTGGATGTCGCCAGTGAACGGGGCACAGCACGGGCCTGCCTACTCGCGGGCCTCGGCCTCGGGGCGGCCATCCAGCTAAAGAGCATCTTCCTGCCTGTGGCCTTGATTGCGGCGGGTCTCTTTGCGTTTCGCGCCCGGGGTTTGGGCCGCAGTCCCTGGCAGCCACCGGCCTGGCTACTGTTGGGAATGCTCCTGGCCCTGGCCCCTCTTGTGCTGCGCAACGAGATCGTGGGGGCGCCTCCCTTCTCGATCTACGGCGCGGGCGGGCCAGTGTTCATCCTCGGTGGTGCATACGAGGCAGGTGCAGAAGCCGGCAGTTTCCGATTGCAGTCCATGCACGAAGTGCTCGCAAAGAGTCAGGGGACGATTCTCGCCAGCGTCTTTCACAGCGTCGCAAGCTATCCCGATGCCTGGAGTTTTCTCGCCAACGTCTTCGACAAGATCGACGCCACTTTTTATTGGTACGAAGAGGCTGACAACAGCAGCTTCTACTTCACCCGCCTCCACGCACCTGTGCTTCGACTGACCGTCGTCGGCTTCGCGTTCCTCGCCCCTCTCGGTCTGGTGGGCCTGGCGCTCAGCTTCGGGCGCCGAAGACCTGGAGCAGATTATCTCTACCTGATGATTGCGGTTAACGTCGCAGTGCTGGCTGTGGTCATGGTGCGCGATCGCTATCGCCTCCCCCTGGTTCCGGCCCTCCTTCCCTTCGCGGCCTTTGCCCTGGTGGAGATCGCCGAGGGTGTTTCCGAGGGCCGCTGGAAACGCGTCGGCCCGGCCCTGACTGCCGTGCTCCTCCTCGCCCTGTGGACTGGACGCCCACTGCCCGACGACAAGCCGCTCGTCCGGTCGGGCTATTTCATCGTCGCCTCCAGCACCTACTATCTGCCGCAAATGAAGGCCGCACGCGCCCAGGGGCGAAATGATGAAGAGCTTCTAATCCTCGAGGCCAGCTTGCGCCACACCCCCGAAGAACTCCAGAACCTCGGGGCCGGGCAGGCGGCGCACACAGACGCAGAAGTGCGTATAGCCGGCTTCTACGCTCGGGTCTATCGATTCTACGCAGAGGCTTTGGAGGGCGCCGAACGACGCGAAGACGCTCGGCACGCTCGAGAATGGGTCCGGCGGCTTCGCCGCGCTGCCCGCGGTGGAGCGCAGTCCTAGTGTTTCTGGCACACGTACAGGATGTGGGGATAAGGCAGGAAATCGCGCAGCTCGTGGACGTACACCTGGAAGCCGATTTCCCGCAGCAGCGCCTGCAGGCGCTCCCGCGGCCAGTAGGTGATTTCTTCGCGCAAGCCGACCATCGCCCGGTCCAAGAAGAGGGCGAACCAGCGCTTGTAGGCTGGATCGTAGTCGACGTCCTTGATCAGGAAATACCCCCCCGGCTCCAGCGCCGCATGGATTTGTTCGAGAAAGCCTCGCACTTTGGTCTCGGGAAGGTGGTGCACGATGTCCAGGGCATAGGCCGCCTGGAATGACTCGGACAGTGAGAGGGCACCGGCGGCACCGAGCTCGAAGGAGGTGTTTTCGATGCCAAGGTTGGCCGCCACGCGCCGGGCCGTCTCGATGCGGGAGGCGTTCAGATCGTAGCCGTGCAGCGAACGATGCGGATGGAGCCCCGCGAAATAGAGTGAAAAGAGTCCGAAGCCACACCCTACATCCAGGATCCGTCCCTGCTCGGGCAGATACTGCCCCACGCTGTCGAGAAAATGCTGTCGGATGATTACGAAGCGCAGCTGGCAGTAGAGCTTCACGATGGCGGAGTCGTAGGCACGGACAATTCGCGAGACGTGTGCCTTGCGCTTCCGGGCTTCGGGGCCCGTGTTCCACTCGCCGCTGTTGTTGGCCCTCACGCGAAGTCAATTCCTTTGGCCGTGGCTAGACGCAACAGTCTGCCTCGGCGGCGAGTGAAAGGCGTATTCTAAGCTCCTCCCCGGTGTGAGTGCCACGGCGAGTCCGGCCATGTAGATAGGAAGTTCAAGCTGCGTTTCCGCAAGGTCCTATCCTGGAGATTCTGTCAACCAGGAACCCGCATACGGGACTCGTCGGTCGCCCCGAGTCGCAGTTCCACCTCGTAGCCGACGGCGGTCTCGGGGTCTTTGAGCAGGATGTCAAGCCGGCCGCCTCTTGGCAGAGTCTTCTCGACTTGCCGGACGACGAAGTCGCCAAACCCGAGGATCATCGGATCATCGACGATGCGGTCCTGTAGCCATTTCTCGTTGAGTTCGGGGTGAACCTTGAGAGGGATGGTGGATCGCTTGACGTACTTCATGGCTTACGCGGAGGTTACTAGAAACAAGCTGGCCTCTGGGCTTGGGTTCAGGTTCCGGTAACGGGCGTTCTGTTAGAGAGGAGCTGAGTCGGGGCTGGTCGGGGCCGTGGGCGGTCACCAGTGACGTGCGGGCGACGGTGCAGTCCTTCCTCGCGCAGGCCGAATACCTCGGCGAAATCTCGCTGGGCATCGCTCTCGGCAACCTCGCCCAGGCGACCAGCATCTCCGTCGCCATGTTGGGCTCGTGCGCCCTCGTCGCCTACGCGGGCGTGCCCCGTATGCGGTCACCGGTTCCTGGTTGAAAGAATCTCTATGATAGGACCTTGCGAAAACGCAGCTTGAACTTCCTATCTACTCAGATCCCGGAGGCTCTCAGAGGCGATACGGCAAAGAAGCTGCGTTTCGGCTCCAGGTCCGTGTATGGGTCTCATGTCGAGCCCCAATGGGGAACCCGATCGGGTGCAAGCATGGGATCTCGACCGTCCCCGCCTTGCAGCAAAATCGGTCGATGACGCGCAGACGTAGGCTCGGTGAGCGATCGGGGTTGCTGCTCGTTGCCGTGTTGCTTGCGGACTTGACTGGCTGCGCACCCGGTCCGGACGGTTCGCCGAGTCGGCCGAGTGTCATTCTGATCTCGGTCGATACGTTGCGTCCCGATCATCTGGAGATCCACGGCTACGAAAAGAATACCGCTCCAGCGCTCGCGCGCTTTGCCGAGAGCGCGCTTCTCTTCGAACGCTGCTACTCCCACGCCCCGAGCACACGTCTCAGCATTTCGTCGCTGCTGACGGGCTATCTCCCCCACGAAACCCGTACGTTCTTCAACGAGTCGCTGCCCGCAGAGGTCGACACCCTGGCGGAGGTCCTTCAGCGTGACGGCTATTCGACGCTCGCTGTGGTGAGCAACTACGTCCTCATGCCGAGTCGAGGCTGGAATCAGGGCTTCGATCTCTACGATGACACCATGAACTCGCGGGAGCTGAATCGAGAGGCGCCGGAGCGAATCGCGTCGGCGACGACCGATCGGGCGATCGAGTTATTGAGCTCTCACTCGAAGCAGCCGATGTTCCTTTGGATCCACTACCAGGATCCGCACGGGCCTTACCTCCCCCCCTCAGCGCTGCGAGAGCAGTTCCGGGACCCCACACGCCGAGCCCGCGATCTCCCGCTCAATCAGACGCTCAGCGGTCTGGCTGGGATTCCATTGCATCAGCGCCTCGGCGGCGAACGCGATTTCCACTACTACGTCGCCAGCTATGACGGTGAGATTCGCTTCTTCGATCTCCACTTCGAGCGTCTGCTGGACGCTCTCGATGAACACGGCCTGCTCGACAGCGCGCTGATCGTCTTCACCGCCGATCACGGCGAGGCGCTGGGCGAACGCGGCCACTACTTCGCCCACGTGGGCTATCTGCATGGAAACCTCACGAACGTGCCGATGATCCTAAAGCTGGGAGACCAGCTGCGGGGACGGCGCACCGACGCCTGCCAGCATCTCGACGTGGTGCCGACCATCCTGGGCGTGCTGGGGATCGAGGCGGACGCCCGCCTGCGCGGGCGGGACTTGCGCGAGATCGACGATGGTACGAAGGAGATCTACGCCGCCACCACCTCACCCATCGATGGGGATGGAGCCAAGTTCTCCATGATTCGAGGTGGCTTCAAGCTGATCTTCAACAGCCAGACCGAGGTCCATCAACTCTTCGATCTGGTGGAGGATCCCGGCGAGGAGAAGGATCTGGCGAGTGATCCACGACACCAGAGCCGGCGGCTCAGCCTGGCCCAGGCGCTCTTGCGGGTGTTCACAGACGACCGATTGAAGCTCGACACCGAGTCCGAGCCGGGCCCGCGGTCGGAGTCGGAGCTTCGCCGTCTACGGGCGTTGGGGTACGTCGAATGAGGCGGGCGGCCGAGGGTTGCGGTAAATCCTATCAATCCACGGCTCGATCGAAGACTTGAAGTGGTAGAGCCCCGTAATGGGGGCGTCATCCCGTCACCGGTCGCCCCGTATGCGGGTTCCTGGTTGACAGAATCTCTAGGATAGGACCTTGCGGAAACGCAGCTTGAACTTCCTATCTACCCGCGAGACCCACAGCCGACTGCAATCCGCGCTGCCGCTGCTGCTGGCGGGGTTCGCGGTGCTCCTGTATGCCGGGACCCTGGGGCACGGCTTCACCTTCGACGACGTTCGTATCATCGAGCGCAATCCGCTGATTCGGAGCCTGGCGACGCTTCCCGAGCTGCTCGCGTCCGACTACGGGGCTCCCGCTTCTGCTTTGGGGCTGTATCGGCCCCTGGTCACGACCTCCTACGCGCTCAATCACGCCCTGGATGGTCTCGACCCGCGGGGCTATCACGCGATCAACGTGGCCCTGCACGCCGTGGTCAGCGTGCTGGTGTGGCTGCTCGCCCGGCGCCTGGTGCGCGACCGCCTGGCCGCGGCGCTGGCGGGGTTCTTGTTCGCCGCACTGGCGGTGCACACCGAGGCCGTGGCCAACGTGGTGGGGCGGGCCGAGTTGCTGGCAGCAGCGCTGTTTCTGACGGCCCTGCTGTGCCATGCGGCCGCCCGCGAGCCCACCGCGCGTCGGCCGGTCGGCTGGCTCGCCGCCAGTCTGTGTGCCTACGCGCTGGCGCTGGCGTCCAAGGAGTCGGCCGCCACGCTGCTAGGCGTGGTGATGATCTACGACGTCGCGCTCACCGGGGCCGATCCCGGCGAGCGCGGCTTCTGGCGGCGCAGCGTCCCGCGCGTACTGGCCCGGCAAAGCCGCGTCTACGCCGCCTATGCGGCGGTGCTGCTGGTGTATCTGGCCATCCGCACCTGGTCGCTCGCCGAGTTCCTGCCCCAGCCGCTGTACGGGATCGACAACCCGATCGCCGAGCTCGGCCAGCCCTGGGCCCTGGCCTCGGCCCTCTACGTGGCGCTGCTGTACGTGGGGCTTGCGCTGTTCCCCATTCATCTGGCCTACGACTACTCGTTCGATCAGCTCGCGGTGATCCACTCGGTCTCGGACCTCCGGCTGTGGGCCGTGGGATTGGCTTGCTGTGTGTTCCTCGCGATCGCCTGGCGGTTGCGTTCGTCCCGGCGTTTCGTGTTTCTGTGCGGCTTCTACGTCGTGACGTTCTCCACGGTGTCCAATGTCGTGGTGATCATCGGCACGATCCTGGGCGAGCGGCTGCTCTACCTGCCCTCGGTCGCTTTCTGCCTGGGGTTGGTGCTGGCGATTCGCGCCGGTGCGGCGCGTCTGCCGCTTCCCGAACCCCGCGTGCGGCTCGTCTGGGCGACGCTCCTGGTCGCCGTGATCGGGTTGAACGCGGCGCGGACCGTGGCGCGCAGCGCGGTGTGGGAGAGCGACGAGACGCTCTATCTCCACGATGTCCACGTGGTGCCGCGCAGCTCCAAGGCGCTCTACAACGCGGGCACCATTCTTCAGGATCTCGGGCGACACGAGGAGGCGCTCGAGCTGTTCGATCGAGCGGCTGCCATCCTGCCCGAATACCCGAAGACGGCCGTCAACGCGGCCTGGTCCCTGGACGCGCTGGGACGTCGCGACGAGGCCATCGCGTTGCTCGAGGCGCGTGAGCGCGAGGGACAGAGGGAGCCCGGGCTGCTCAATGCCCTGGGCTACCTGCTCGGCGAGCGGGGTCGCGATCCGGAACGCGCCACCGCGCTGCTCGAGCGGGCCGCGGCCCTCGCGCCCGACGACCCCGACATTCTGGACAGCCTGGGCTGGGACCACTTTCGACGGGGGCGTTCCGAGCAGGCNCTGGTCCTGTTGCGCCGTTCCCTGGCCCTGGACGACAGCAGCTCCAGTGCTCACACGCGGCGCGCGCACCTCGAGGCGGTGGAGGGGACGCTGCCTCGCCGGGCGCCCTGAAGCGAGCCTCGTCCGGCTTCTCGGTCTGCGAAGCGCTGGGCGGCGGCGCGAGGACCAGCGTTGTGGTGAAGACCCGGAGGACCCGTAAGCGGGTTCCTGGTTGACAGAATCTCTAGGATAGGACCTTGCGAAAACGCAGCTTGAACTTCCTATCTACGGGACAGACATGGCGGAATCTATGACGGGCGGAACGCTTCCCGCGCAAGCTTCGGACGCGGATCGAAGTCGCGTGCTGGGATTCCGATTCAGGGATCTTGCGCTGATGGCCACTGGCGTGGGCCTGCTCGCCTTCCTGGGCTGGGGTTGGAACTCGGTCTTCGCAGCTTGGTTCGTGCCGGTCTTCCTGATCCGTTTCTTTCGCAGCCAAAAGCGTTGGTTCGCACCGCTGATCGCGGTGCCGTTGATGATGGCGGTCTTCTACCAGGGAATGTCGGGGAGCTGGGAGCTGACTGTCGGATTCCTGCTGAGTGTCAGCTTCGCGAGGACCCTTCCCTTCCTGGCCGCGCTGTACATGGATCGCTTCTTTTCGCGGCGGGTCGACGGTGTCCTCGCGACCCTCGTCTACCCGTCGACGTACGTGCTCGCGGACTACGTCTTCAGCTTCGGCCCCGTCGGGAGCATCTTCTCGGCGGGAGCCACCCAATACTCCTTCTCGCCCTTCGTCCAGCTCACTGCGGTGACCGGGCTCTGGGGACTCTCGTTCGTGACGGGCTGGTTTGGCGCCACGGTAAACGCACTGTTGGAGAACGGGTTCGATGCGAAACGGGTGAAGCGCCCGATCGTGATCTTCGCGGCCGTCGCGGGAGGCCTGATCGCGATGGGAAGCCTGCGCCTTGCGGTCTTTCGGACCGACGTCCCCACCGTGAGGATCGGGTCGATCGCCGTTCCCCATCCGAACAACTACTGGGACGAGATCGACGTCAACACGCCGCGCAACGGCGCCGTGCGCTACGCCGCCGAGTTCGCGGATATCGAGAACCAGCTGTTCCTCGCGAGCGAACGCGCCGTGGCGTCCGGCGCGAAGATCGTGATGTGGTCCGAGGGCAACGCCGTGATGTACGAGGACCACGAGTCCCGCTTCATGGAGCGTGCGAACCGCTTCGCGCAGGAGAACGGCGTCTACCTCGCTCCGGGCATGCTCGTCCTCCACTACGGGACGGACTACGCGCAGAACAAGGTCCCCCTGATCGGGCCCGACGGAGAGATCGTGTTCTCCTACGAGAAGACCAAGACACCCTTTCCGACAGAGTCGGACGGCGTCCTTCCCGTGGCAGATACCCCCTACGGGCGGCTCTCGGCAGCGGTCTGTTTCGACATGGACTTTCCGACCTTCGCAAACCAGCTCGGCAGCCAGGACGTCGACATCATGTTGGTCCCGTCCTTCGACACGAAGGCGATCGCTCCGTTTCACACCGAGACGGCGCTCTTCCGCGCGGTCGAGAACGGTTTCTCGCTGGTGCGCCAGGTCAACAAGGGCGCCTCGATGGCCGTGGACGCCCACGGCAACGTGCTCGCCTACCAGGATTTCTTTGGTGTCGACGACGCGACGATGATCTCGGACGTTCCCGTCCGCGGCGTGACGACTCTGTATGGAATCGCGGGCGACTGGTTCGTCTACGCCTGCGCGCTCTTTCTTCTGGTGATGCTCGGGTCGACGATCCGCGCACCCCGGCCGGCCTAGCGAGAGCGCAGCAGGTCGGAAACCTCTATGGCGCCCCCGCGCGAACGAGGCGCCGCCGTGCGCGATGCCATCTCCGCCTCAGCTGGGGGTGTAGGTCGCCACGACCCGGTCGAAGACCGCGCGCGCCATGGCGGTGGGTGGAAAATGTAGAGCGCCTTTTCGGGACTACGTCCGGTGATAGCTCTTATGTCAAGCCCCGGTGGAGATTCTGGGGCGGCGGTCCGACGACGATCGGTACGAGCCCTACGACTGATTCGTATCCGCCTATTCCTCGATCTCGATCGAAAGATTCTTCTTCTTGGTTTCCCAAGCACGCTCCTTGCGGACTCGGACCATTTCGTTGACGAGCTGTTGCCGAAGCTCCTCGATGTCCTTCCACCCTTCGGCTACCAACTTTTCTCTCACCTGACATAGTGCATCGATCTGGGTGCGATCTCGGTCCCAGACCTTCTTCAGGGCTTCTTCCGCCAGAGCCGGATACTTCCTGACGCTGCGCGAATCGGCATTCCTGAGAATCCAGGCGTGAGAGCCACCGAGGCGCCCTCTGTATGGAAACCTCGAATCGTCGGTCAGGCTCACGAAGATGTGATGGTGAAGCTTTAGCGTTCCATTCAAAGCCAGGTATAGCTGCACGTCCGGCTCGTCGACGTAGTGTGCCCCTGTCTTGATTTCGAAGTACGCGTCGGATACGTCGTCTACGATTCGAAAACCCATCCGAGACGCGGCGTCTGCCACCTCTTCGAGATAGGTGAGGCGCTTCTCTTCGAGCCGCTTGAGACCATCTCCTTTGTACAGAAAGTTGTCCGTGTTCAGGTAGACGGTCTTGTACTCACAGGGCTTGCCGAACGAGAAGTCGAGCGTCACTCGGGTGTCGGGCTGTTCGACTGGTTCGTCGCCGACGAGCATCGGCTCGTATTTCCAGTTTCGGATTGCCTCGAGCGCGGGGCGGCGGAAGATGTTCTCGGTCGAGTCGACGACCTTTGGGCTCTTGACGGTGCCCGTCCTCGAGACGGTGAACTCGACCGTAACCCAGCCCTCCAAACCGCTCCGCTCGGCTTGTCTCGGGTACTCGGGCGGCACACGGACGAGAGGGACGGCTTCGCTATCCGTGGGGCGGGTGTTCTCCGCGCTGTCGTCGGTCTCGAATCCGAATCCGGCGGCCTTCGCGCTGACCGGGGGCGTCGATGGAAGAGAGGTGAAGTCCGTCTGAGGCGTTAGATCCGAGGAGGGGCGTTGGTCGGGATTCATGCCGGTCGGGTTCTCGTTCGCCCCGCGAACAGATCGCTCTTTCGTTGCCGGTGACTCGTTCGTGGCGCAGCCCGAAGAGGCCAGAGTACCGATCCACAGAGCGACGAATCCGCGACGGACAAGAGAAGAGAGAACCCTGGTCTTTGCGATCATTCTGATGACTCGTGCCACGTGATTGCTTGGCGCAGAGGTCTTTCTACTCTCGGAACCGGTGACCCGCATACGGGGCTCTACTACGTCGTGCCCGCATCGCAGACGGACGTGTAGCTCTTCTAGCCCGCAACCCGCGGTCGATCAGGGCAGGTGACGCTCNAGTGCGGCGAGCACGATCTCCGGGCCGTTGCGACGTTGATAGTTCTCGGACTGGTCCACCCAGAGCACCTTGCCCTCGCCGTCGATCAGGAGCGAGGTAGGGACCGGCAGACCTTCGAGCCCCATCGGGCCCGAGTGGAAGCCCAGATTGCGCAGCCCGAAGGCGTCCGTCACGCTGAGGTTCCGATCCGAGAGCATGACCGCGCCGAGCTGATGGCTTCGATAGCCCTTGTCGATGTCTTCGGGGCTGTCCGTGCAGACGGTCACTACCTGGATGTCGCGTTCATCGAACTCGGGTCGCAGTTCTTCCCATCGCCGCAACTCGGCGACACAGTAGGGTCACCAGTGGCCGCGGAAGAACTTCATGAGGACGAGCTTGCCATCCAGGCTCGCCGAATCGAACAACTCGCCGTGTCGATTCAAGGCCTTGAAGTGCGGGATCGTCTGCCCGATCTGGATGCCGGTGGTCGCGACTTCCTGCCGGCTGATGGCGACGCTGAAGGGGAAGAAGCCGCCGATGATGATGGCCAGCAGTGCGGGGATCGCGCCGAACCAGCGCGTGCGTGCAACGAACGCTCCCACGCCCATGGCCAGCGCCGTGAGGTAGGAGACGACGAAGAGCGTGCGATTCTCGGGGAGCGCGACCTGGTCGATCTGTCGGAACCACAACGCCACCGTGATCACGGCAACGCCGAGCGCCGCGAAGCCGAGCGTGGTCCCGAGCTTCTTGGACTGCGCCTCCATACGGGTTTCTCCCCTTTCGGTGATCCGGAGCTGCCCTCATAGGTAGCTGATTTTTATCCGGTAGATAGGAAGTTCAAGCTGCGTTTTCGCAAGGTCCTATCCCAGAGATTCTGTGAACCAGGAACCCGTATAACGGAAAGCCGTTGCGTGGGCGAGTGAAAAGCCATTTCAGACCCGTTGGCTTGCGCGGTTGGCGGGCGATTCCCGATCGAGACGGCCCCCCGGGGCGTTGGCTATGCTGAGCGGCGTCTGTCTTCCTTCGAGGCTGTGCTTGGCGATCATTCTCGTGATCTTCTTCTTTTCGGGCGCGGCTTCGCTCGTCTACGAAGTGGTCTGGATGCGCAACCTCGCGCTGATCTTCGGCGTATCCACGTATGCCACGGCCACGGTGCTCGCCACCTACATGGGCGGCCTCGCCATCGGGAGCTTCCTGTTCGGCCGCTTTGCCGATCGCAGCCCGCGGCCGCTGCGGGTGTACGCGTTGCTCGAGATCGCCATCGGCATCTACGCCCTGTGCGTTCCGCTGCTGTTCGGAGCGCTGCGCTCGCCCTACGTGGCCCTCTACCAGCTCGATCTGCCCTACGCGGGGCTCGCCCTCGGCCGCGCAGTGCTGGGGGCGGCAGTGCTGCTTCCACCCACCATCTTGATGGGCGGCACGCTGCCGGTGCTGGCGGCGTTCTTCATCCGCCGAAGCGGCGACGTGGGCCTGCAGACGGGCCGCCTCTACTTCGTCAACACCGCCGGGGCCGTGTTCGGCTGCACCCTGGCGGGCTTCGCGCTGATCGAACATCTGGGCATGATCGGCACCACCCGGGTGGGCGTCGCCACCAACTTCGCGCTCGCCGCCGCCACGCTGCTGCTCGACCGCCGCGTTGCCGCGCAACGCCCGGCCAGCGATGCGGCGCCGGTCGGCCCCGGCGGGGAGCCCGCCGCCGCGGGCGGGCCCGGCCTCGTCCGGCTGGTGCTCTGGGCCATCGCGATCTCGGGCTTCACGTCCCTGGCCTACGAGGTCTTCTGGACGCGCGCGCTGCTGCGCTACCTCTACAACTCCACCTACGCGTTCACCGCGATGCTGTCGGTCTTCCTGGCGGGAATCGCCATCGGGAGCTGGCTCCACACCCATCTTCCCTACCGCACCGAGCGGCCGGTGCGCGTGTTCGCCGTTCTCGAGGCGCTGGTGGGCCTGGGGTTCCTGGCCTCGCTGCTGTTGTTTCCCGGCCTGCGCGATACGTCGTCCCTTCTGCTGGGCGATGTCATGCACTCGTTCGGGGACTCGATCCTGATGCTCTCGCTGCGCGCGGGTCTGATCCTGTTTCTGCCGGCGGTGTTCCTCGGGGCCGCCGTTCCCCTGGCAACCCAGATCGCCGTGCAACGCCTCGCCACGGTGGGCCAGTCGGTGGGTCGCGTGTACGGGATCAACACGCTGGGGGCGATTGTGGGTTCCCTCGCCGCCTCGTTCATCCTGATTCCCATGCTCGGCATGCAGGGCACGCTGCTGCTGCTGGTGGCCGTGAATCTCGCCCTCGCCACCGCCCTGGCGCTGGCCGATCTCCCCGGGGCGCGCCACCGCCTGGCGGTCTGTGCCGCGGCGCTCTGCGTCCTGGCGGCGGCGGCATTCGCCAACCGCCACGACGTGTTTCGAGAGACGTTCAGCGGTTCCCAGGGCGGCGAGCTCGTCTTCTACAAGGAGGGCGCCACAGATACCGTGGGAGTGGTCGAGCGCGATGGCCAGCGCGCCATCGTGTACGAAGACCAGCGCGGCACGGCGGCCACCTGGAGCTTCTCGTGGAACTATGTGCTCGGCCACCTGCCCGTGCTCCTCCACCCGGGCCACCCGAAGACCGGGCTGCACATCTGCTTCGGCGTGGGCAACAGCCTGTCCGCCATGGCGGCCCACGAGTCCATGGAGACCGTCGACAGTGTCGAGCTCAGCCCCCATGTGCTCGAAGCGGGCCGCTACTTCTGGACCAACGACGGCGTCGTCGACCACCCCAAGGTGCGCCACATCATCGACGACGGCCGGAACTTCGTCATGGCCACCGATCGCAGCTACGACGTGATCGTCCTCGAACCACCCGAGACCTTCACCGCGGGCGTCATCAACCTCTACACCCGCGAGTTCTACCAAGACCTGGAGCGGCGCCTGGCTCCCGGCGGGGTGGTCATGCAGTGGATCCCGGTCGGGGGCGGCACCCTCGACGACGAGCGGCGGTTGTTTCGCAGCTTCTTCGAGGTCTTCCCCAACGGCACGGTGTGGCAGTTGCTCGCTCGCGACGGAAACATCCTGCTCGTGGGAACCCGGGAGCCCCTGCGCATCGACTACGCGCTGCTGCGTGAGAAGTTTCACGAGCCGCGCATACGCCGCGACTTCGAGCTTGCGGGCGTGCGCGACGAGATCGACGTGCTGTCCATGTTCATCTGGGACTCCGAGACCTTCGGCCGTTTCGTCGAAGACTCACGTCCCGTGATCGACGACCACACGCAGTTGGATTTCAGCATGCCGCGCTTCGTCGGGTCGGGCTTCGGAACCGGCTCGTTCGCCGCCCGCGTCGAGGCCGACGGAACCACGCCGTTTCGCACCATGATGGAGCGCGCACTGTTCTACTACCAGCAGCGCGGCTCGGTGGTGCCACTGCTGACCAACCTCGACGGCCGCGATCGTCGAGTGCTCGAGCGCAAGATCCGGCGCCGCGAACGGCCCGACGGCTTCTCCGCCAGGATCAACATCCCCGAGAGCGAGTGGAACCGCTGGCCGGCCCCGACTTCGGACGCGGACCCGGACCCGGGGGAGCACTAGGCTCCCGCATACGGGAAGGGGAGAGGCGGCGCAGGTTCGACTCCTTCGGTGTCAACCGGGAACGTGGCGAGGACGGCGGATTCGGTCACGGGGCCTGCGAGGCGAGCCCGAGCCGACTGGCCAGGGCGGCCACTCGGGGGTCGCCCTCGAGCTCTTTCGGGACCGACACGCGGACCTCTCCCGGCCCCACGGAACGCAGCAGCTTCTCGACGATTTCGAGCTCTGCGGGCGAGAGCGGCAGGACATCGCGGGTCTCGGGGTGTCGCACCTCTCTCTTGTCCCAGAGGTAGACGTAGCGCCCGATCGGTCCGCAGTAGCGCGTGTCGAAGCCGGCACACAGGCGCGCGTGCTTGCGGATGATGAGCTGGAACGCGACGTCGACGACCTCCACCTCGTCGCGATACGTCGTGATGAAGAAATCGATCGATTCCTGCGGCCTCAGCTCGGGCGGAAGGATCAATGAACTGAGCGGCCTTCGAGGAGCTCGATCCGGTCTTCTGCCCCGGATCGCGAGAGGTTGTCGCCTATGAAGGACAGGTTGATGTCGATTCCAGTCAACCGGCTGGTCGGATGGGTTGCAACGTTGTCGAGCACCCAGAAGAACGAACGCCCCTGGAAGATGCCGATCTCCAGGTATCGGAACTCCGGCTTCCCAACGAATGGAGCCAGCACCTCCCGCCAAGTGGGGATGACATTGGAATGCCAATCGCTCGTGAAACGGAAACGCGTCGTCTCGGGCGATTCGCCCTGGGAGGGCGCCGTGCCCTCCGCGCTCCCGCCTGCGACCACGACGCACCACAGCACTGTGGCGCATGCCACGCGGGTCAGGGCCGCCGCGCGCGTGGCCGATACTCTCCGGCCTGGTGGATCGATCACTCTGCACACCCATTTTCCCTCAATCGTCCTCGCGGTGTGTATGCAGATCTCAAGAACACAGGCACTCCTCGGTCTTTGCGCTCTTGATTCGCCGCGGTCTACTCGAAGAGGATGGTCCGGCGGGATTGGATCCGCTCGCGGAGGAAGAGCCAGTGCTGGCTGCGTGTGCACAAGCTTCGGTTGGGCCCGTATGCGGGTCACCGGTTTCTGGTTCACGGAATCTCTGCTGATCGGATGTCGCGGAAACGCCGTTCGAACTGCCTCCGCCTGGCTACCGGGCGTCGAAGACAGCAACGCATTCCAGCGATTGTTTTTTCCTCAGTGTGAAGTACTTCACAGCGCCGCAGACGGGTTCACGCGACGCTGAGTCTCGTGATGGCGATGAAGCCAACTGGGCAGAAGCTCTACTGGTCGGACCTTGCGAAAATGCATCTTGAACTTCCTATCTGCCTGGCCGGGCTCTAAGTGCCCAGCCCCACGAGCAAACCCACCACTCGAAGAAAGTGCCAGCCGAGTGATCAGATTTTCGCCCACTCAGTAAGCCCTGTTATACGGAGGCGCGGTCAGGACTTGGACCCCTGAAACAACCTCCATAACCAATCAGCGGTTCGTAAGGACCCGACAAACAGGTCGTCTTCAGAACGAACGCATCCACTCAATCAGAAATAGGAAAAGGAGAACATCATGTTTCGCAAGAATCTCATCATTGCAGTCGCGCTCGGTGCCCTGTTGATTCCGTCGCTCGCGGGCGCCGGGGCGCAGTGGAACCAACCGGCACGGGTCGTGAAGTCCGCGTCAGGCGGGGGCTATTTCTATGGCGCCTTCGGCTCCGTGCGAAACTCGTCGAACGTAAACGAGTACATCCGTTGCGATAGCAACTCTTATGGCAGTGCGGGTTGCAATGCGCGAGACGCAGAAGGCGACACCCTGTATTGCACCGCGACAAGCGAGAGCGTCAAGGTCGTGATCCGAGACCTGAACGTCAGCAGCTACCTGTTCGTAAGGGTGAGCCCTTCGGGAATTTGCGATTACGCTTACACGCAGAATAATTCAGCTTACGCCCCCAAGTAACGCACCCGAGCCACCCCACATCGAAAGGAGACATCGCATGTTGAACAAAACTGCACTGTGGGTGGTCGGTGTCGGGGCGCTCGGCGCGGTGGTGGGATTCCAGCTCGGGACGCTGTCGGCGGCGCCGCGGGTGCCGGGCGCCGCGAGCCGGGTGCAGGCGGTGTCGCAGCCGATCGCCGCGTCAGCGGCGCCCGGCGTCGACGTGGCCGAGCTCGCCGCGCAGCTTCGCGGCGAGCTCGGCGCTTCGTTGCGCCGTGAACTCGGGGACGAGTTCCGGGAGGCGCTCGCGACACAGTTCGCCCAGGCGCTCGAGGCGGCGGCCCGGTTGCAGCCGACCGGGGCGGCGCCAGTTCCGGAACCGCTGACCGACGAAGAACGCGAGGTCCGCGAACTCGCATTCGAGGACGCGTTGGGGGTGGTCGAAGATGCGCAGCTCCGGGGTCGTTTCGATCCCGAAAGCCGCGACGAACTGCGCGCGCTGCTGCCCGATCTCGGCCCGGACGATCAGACCGAACTCATGCGCCGGCTGTCGGTGGCCCTCAACCAGGGGGCGATTCGGTTCGACCACCCGGACGAGCTGCCCTTCTAGCGGGTTCGCCCGCCCACCCGCCCGCCCGCCCGCCTTGCCCCGTATGCGGGTCACCGGTTCCTGGTTCACAGAATCTCCAGGATCGGACCTTCCGAAAACGCAGCTTGAACTTCCTATCTACTCTCGGGCAGTGTCATCGTCGGCTGAAGTTGCTGCCGATGCGACGTAAACTCCGGCCGGCGGCATCGTTCGAGCACGACGGGCTCGCCGCGTGGAGACCCCAAGTGCGCAGTCCGCGGGAGACAAGAATGACGAGCAAGCACCAGCCTCGGCGAGAGAGCGGATCCATCGAACACTACGACGTGGTGGTCATCGGAGCAGGGGTCAGCGGCATGTACGCGCTGCACCACTTCCGCGAGATGGGCCTTTCGGTGCGCGTGTACGACGGGGCCAGCGACATCGGGGGCACCTGGTGGTACAACCGCTACCCGGGTGCGCGGGTCGATGGCCCGGGCAGCCCCTTCTACTGCTACACCTTCACCGAGGAGTTCATGCGGGAGTGGGACTGGGAAGAGACCCAGTCCGAGCAGTCGGCGGTGCTGGCGTACCTCGAACATGTCGCCGATCGGTTCGACCTCCGCCGCGACATCCAGTTCGAGACCTGGGTCGAAGACGCCCGCTACGACGAAGCGGCCCAGCGCTGGACGGTGGAGACCAGCACCGGCGTGCGTGCCTCCGCCCCGTTCCTGATCGGCGCGGTGGGCGCCCTCTCGACGGCGAACATGCCCGACATCCCGGGGATCCACGACTTCGCGGGCGAGTGCTACCACACCGGCCGCTGGCCGCACGAGCCGGTTTCCTTCGAGGGCAAGCGTGTCGCCGTGATCGGGACGGGTTCCTCGGGGATCCAGTCGATCCCCGAGATCGCCAAGGTGGCGGCGCACGTGACGGTGCTCCAGCGCACGCCGCAATACTCCGTTCCGGCCGGGAACCGCCCGATCACGCCCGAAGAGATGGCGGAGGCACGAAAGAACTTCGACGCCATCCGCGCGAAGATGTACGCGAACCCCGGAGGCTTCCCCTTCGACACCCACTCGCGCTCGGCCCTCGACGACACCCCCGAACAGCGCCGTGCCCGGTACGAAGCGCTGTGGCAGCGCGGTGGCTTCAAGTTCTTCTTGGATGGCTACAACGACATCGCCGTCAGCGAGGAAGCCAACGCCTCACTGGCCGACTTCATCCGCGACAAGATCCGCGGAATCGTGCGCGACCCCGAGACCGCCGAGAAGTTGATGCCCGACTACTTCGTGATGACCAAGCGGCCGGTCCTCGACAACGGCTACTTCGAGACCTTCAACCGCGACAACGTGTCGCTCGTCGACCTGCGCGAGGACCCCATCGAGCGCTTCACGCCCACCAGCGTGGTGACCCGGACGGGCGAGCACCCCATCGACATGCTCGTGCTGGCGACCGGCTTCGATGCCATCAGCGGCTCGATGCTGCGTCTCAACCCGAAGGGACGCGGCGGCATGAGCCTGCAGGAGCGATGGCAGGACCGCTTCCACAACTATCTCGGGATGGCGATCTCAGGCTTCCCGAACCTGTTCATGATCCACGGTCCCGGGTCGCCCGGTGTGTTCTACAACATGCCGCTCGGCGCCGAGCGCCAGATGGACTGGATCGGCAACTTCATGCGCCATCTCGAGAAGCACGGCATGGGGGCCGCGGAGCCGACCGCCGACAGCGAAGAGGCCTGGGGCAACGAGGTCACCGGGATCGCGAGCGCCACGCTCTTCCCCCGTACCGACTCCTGGTGGACGGGCGCGAACATCCCGGGCAAGCCCCGCTACTTCTCCGCGTACCTGGGGGGCGCGCTGTACTACCAGCGCATCGCCGATGTGGCGGCCGCGGACTACCAAGGGTTCGCGTTCGAGCCCGCGCAGCGCGCGGGAGACGCCGAAGCGTCGTGAGCCCCTCCGCTTCGATCGGGGGTCCACCGGCGCGAAGGGTTAAGAGGACGGTTCGCATTCATATTGCTTCGCGTCGGTCCAACCACTTGTCGAATTTGATCAGCAGAGGGGGAAGGAAGAGCAGATCCAGGAGCAGTGCGACGAGAATGATCGGGGTCAGAAGCTTGGCCACATTCTGAAAATAGAAAGTGCTCGAAAAGATCAGAATGATCGTTCCGAGAGACAGCGAGAGGGTCGTGATCGTGATCGCTGGCCCGGCCTTCGCGAGGGAATACTGAGCCGCCGACTCCGGCGTCTGGCCTTCGCGCCTCGCGCTGATGTACTTGCTCAGAATATGCACGGAGTCATCGACTACCAGCCCGATGCTGATCGAGAACAACATCAGAACGTAGGGGCTCAGTTCGCCGACGAAGAGGCCCCAGAAGCCGAACACGATCGTCGCCGGAAAGAGGTTCGGCATGATGCTGAGTAGCCCGTAACGCACGCTCTTCAGGCCGACCAGAAGCGTCAGCGTGATGAGGATGAAAGTCAGCGTAAAGCCCTGCA
>JABSQW010000648.1 GCA_013215605.1 Myxococcales bacterium | reverse complement strand
GTCCCATGACCCTACGGTGCCCGTGCCCGGGGTTCAAGTTCCTAGACCGGAGCGTCGCCGGCAATGCTGACACGGTGGAGGATGCGGCGTTCGGTGTAGTCGGGCACTGCGTAGTGCTGGGTGCAGCGATTGTCGAGAAGGGCGGCGCGGATCTCGGCCGCGACATCGTCGGCCAGCGGCGTCGTGAGGTCGACACCTGAAACTTCCGCCCCGATGTCCGTCGTCAGCGGCGCGACATCGATCGTCATTCGACTCCCCCCGCGCGTTCGCTCGCGCGATGCTTTACTTCTTCCCCCGCACCTTACATGATGTCGGAATCCACTCCGGAGGATTTTCATGCCCCCGTCACGCCCGACTTCCTCGGAACGTGTGCACAGCGCGCTCGACCATCCCGTCATCGACGCCGACGGCCACTACCTCGAGTACCAGCCCGCCCTGGCGAGCTACATGCGCGACGAGGGCATCGACCCCGGGACGCTGCTCGACGGATCCGTTGGGCTCGGCGTCGGGACCTTCGGCTACGTGAACATGACCCAGGCGGAACGCCTCGCTCGCCGCGCCACCCGGACGGCGTGGTGGCCCACGCCCGCTTCGAACACGCTCGACCTCGCCACGGCGACGCTTCCTGCGCTGCTGGATGAACGCCTGGAGGAGTTCGGTATCGACTTTGCGGTGATGTACGGGAGCGCTGCGCTCGTCTATCCACTGATCCAGGACGACGAGCGTCGTCGCGCCGCGTGTCGCGCGGTAAACCGCTACTCCGCCGAAGCGTTCGCGGACTACGCGCATCGATTGACTCCGGCGGCGGTGATTCCCATGCACACCCCCGACGAGGCCATCGAGATGCTCGACTTTGCGGTCGGGGAACTCGGCCTCAAGACGGCGATGATCGCGGGCTTCGTCGAGCGGCCGATCTCGGACCCGAACGGCGGCGCCTACAACGTATGGTGGGACACACTCGGACTCGACAGCCTCTACGACTACGATCCTTTCTGGCAGCGCTGCGTCGATCTCGGCATTTCGATCGCGTCCCACGGAAGCTCGATGGGAGTCGGCTTCCGCCGCTCGATCAGCAACTATATGCACAACCACATCGGACACTTCGCTGCCACGTCCGAGGCATTTGCGAAGTCGCTTTTCTTCGGCGGCGTGACGAAGCGCTTTCCCGCGCTGCGCGTGGGGCTCCTCGAAGGCGGCGTCCACTGGGGCGTCGGCCTGTTCGCGGATCTCCTGTTGCGCTGGGAGAAGCGCAACGCCACCTCGGTGGTCCAGTACGATCCGGCAGCGACAGATGGGAAGCAGTTCGCTGCACTCGTGGAGAAATACGGTGGGCGGCTCAACGAGCGCGCGTCCGGCGGACCGTCGTACCCCGCCAAGTGGGCGGAGGACGGTCCGTACGACGATTTTGCCGGGCTCGGCATCGAGTCGCCCGACGACCTGCGCGAACTGTTCGCACCGCACTTCTTCTTCGGCTGCGAGGCCGATGATCCGATGACGCCCGCTGCTTTCGATCGCGATCGAATTCCGCTCGGTGCGCACATCTCCGCGATGTTCAGCTCGGACATCGGTCACTGGGACGTCCCCGACATGACCGAAGTTCTCGAGGAGGCGTACGAGAACGTCGACAAGGGCTGGCTCGACGCGGCCCAGTTCCGCGAGTTCGTCTTCGGCAACGTCGCGCGCTTCTACACCGACACGAATCCCGATTTCTTTCGGGGCACCGTCGTGGAGGCCGCGGTCGCGAAGGAAGTCTAGAGAGGTGCGGCGCGCGACATCCTGCCGGGCACTAGCGGCGTCTGCTGCTCGGACGCCTGGATCCTCGGCCCGCTCGGCGAACTCGGAACCCTCGAGTGACGCGAACTAGAGTTCGCCCTTCTCGAGCAGATCTGCGGGTGTGACGAGATCGACCGTGCCGAGATAGCCGCCGCCGGTCTCGACCGCGTCGTGGACGTCGTAGCCGAGGAGCTCCTGAGATCTCCGCGGCAGCGTGCGAGCCACCTCAGGGGGAACGCTCAGACACTGATTCTCCTCGGTGCGCAGCCAGCCGAGCGTGTAGCTCAGGTGCATACCGCGGCGTTGCACGTCCTCCGTGACGTTCGATCCACCGGCGTGGATCGTCGATCCCAGGTACAGCACCGCCGAGCCCGCCGACATCTCGGCGGCAACGATCTCCTCCGGCTTCGGCTCCCGCTCGTACGCCCACCGGTGGCTGCCCGGGACCACCACCGTCGCGCCCATGTCGGCCGTGAAATCGACCAGTGCGATGATCGCCGCGACCTGCACCTCGGGATGGGGGCGCGGAAGGTACGACCACACGAGTTCGTCACGGTGGAACATCTGCCGTTCGGAGCCGGGGCCGCGGTCGAGCAGATGTGCGATGTTCAGCTGGTAGCTCGCACAGAACGGTCGCAAGACCTCGTCGCACACGCCCAACAACGTAGGGTGCGGGAGGATCTTCTCCGCAAAGACGCGCGACCGCGTGGCCATGGCCGTGAGATGCCGCGTCTTGTCACCGAAGAAGTAGCTGACGGCCGGGTTGACGAAGTCGCGAGACGGGTTGGCCTCGTCGAGCAGCGGGTCGAGTTCTGCGTTGAAGCGGCGCAGGGTGTCGGAGTCGAGGAGATCCTCGACGATGACCGCGCCGTTCTCGTCGAGCGCCTTCGCGATTTCTCTGGAGGATGTCGTCGACGGAAGGTGAAGGACGTGGGCCATTGGTTTCTCCGATTTTCCCGACGATACGCCGCTCCTCCCCGGGACTCAACTCGATCGCGGATTTGATCGATAGGGGTCCGCCTGACGGCCAGGGGGCTTCCCGAAACCGCTCGTCAGTTGCCCTTGAATTCGGGTGGGCGCTTCTCGAGAAAGGCCTTGACGGCTTCCGAGAGGTCGTTCGACGCGAGCGACGTGGTCATGGTCCAGAGACCGTTGAGCAGGAGACTCTGCTCGGTGGTCAGGTTCTCGCTCTGCTGCAGGATGAACTTCGTGCCCTGCACGGCGAGCGGGGCGTTGGCGGCGATCTCGTTCGCGAGATCGTGTGCGGCCGCGAAGACCGCTTCGGCGTCGGGGTACACGTCGTTCACGAGGCCGATCTTCTCGGCGCGCGCCGCGTCGATGTCGCGTCCGGAGTAGACGAGGTCGGCAACGTGACCGGCCGTGACGATCTGCGGCAGTCGCTGCAGGGTGCCGACGTCCGCCACGATGCCCACGCGCGTCTCGCGCACGCTGTAGATCGCATCGGCGGCCGACAGGCGGATGTCGCAGGCGGTGATGAGGTCGATGCCCGCGCCGAGGCAGTGGCCGTGCACCGCAGCGACGACGGGCAACGGGCATTCGGCGACCGAAGAGATGGCGGCCTGGAAGCCGCGTGTGGTCGCGATCTGCCGGAGGTTCGCCTCGGCGGCGGAGGCGGCGCCGTTGCCGCCGCTGCCGGCCGCGGCCAGCGCCGCGAGGTCGAGACCCACGCAGAAGCTCTTGCCCTTCGCCGCGAGCACGATGGCGCGCGTTTCGGGATCGCTCGTGAGATCGGCGATCGCAGCCGGCAGCGCCTGCCACATGTCGCTCGACATGGCGTTGCGCTTCTCGGGACGATCGAGCCAAAGCGTGCCGACACGGCCACTGCGCTCGATGGAGAGAACGTCGGAGGAGAACGACATCGTTGATTAGGCTCCCTGGTCCGGCTACCGGATGTTCTCGGAAACGTTCTTGCCGATGGCGTCGGAGAGGCTCTCACCGAGGGCGGTTACCTCGGCGACTTTCTCGAGCATTTCTTCACCGCCGAGCGCCGCGACGATGGGCTTTGCGAGCGCGTCGATGGTGTATCCGTGCGGAAACTCGGGGGCGTCATCGACCCGCCGCGCGAGCGCGGCATCGATGGCGGGCTCGAGGCGTGCGGCCTTCTCGCGGCGCAGTTTCTCGTCGCGGTCCTTGAACTCGGGAAGCACCTCGCGGCCGAACAACTCGAGGGACTCCATGATGTGTTCGTGCCGGTTCCGTCCCGCTTGTTGGATGAAGATGATCTGATCCACGCCGGCCTCTTCGTAGCGGCGAAGATAGTCGCGCAGTTGCTCGGGGTTGCCTACCGCGCCGCGCAGACCGCCCTGGCCCTCGCCCGCTGCGACCTTCGCCCCGAGGCGCTCCTGCTCGAGCGCAGCCGCGACTTCCGGCGAGTAGCCCTTCTCGCGACGACGTCGCTCGAATTCCTCCCACACGTTCGTTTCGCCGGGAACATGTGATCCAAACACGTAGAAGTGCCCGAGCGAAAAGCCGAAGAAGTTTCCCCCCTCGAGCCCGCGTTCGATGGCCACGCGCTCGTCGCGGTGCAGCATCATGTTCGTCACACAGGCGACGTCGGTGTTGACCGCTTTTCCGATGGGGACACACTCCTCGGCGAGCGTCTTCTGGTAGTCGTGGACCCAGGTGCGGGCCTCCTCGGGATCCATGAACGCGAACGTCAGCGCACCGAGGCCCTTCTGCGCCGCGAGCAGCAGCGTCTCGTTTCGCGAGCACGCCACCCACAGCGGCGGGTGCGGGGCCTGAACGGGCTTCGGCACGACGTTGCGCGGGGGCACGTTGCAGTAGGTACCCTCGTGGCCGGTGAAAGGCTGCTCGGTCATGCAGCGGATGGCGACGCGCAGGCCTTCTTCCCACGCCGCGCGCTTGACGAGCGGGTCGATCTCGAAGCCATCGAGCTCCGCGGTGGAGGACGACTCGCCGGAGCCGAAATCCACGCGGCCGTTCGAGACGAGGTCGAGGGTGGCGACGCGCTCCGCAGTACGGGCCGGGTGGTTGTACTGGGGCGCGGTCTGGATGATCCCGTGGCCGAGGCGGATGTTCTTCGTGCGCTGCGAGACGGCGCCGAGGAAGACCTCCGGAGCGCTCGAGTGCGAGTATTCCTCGAGGAAGTGGTGCTCCACCTCCCACACGTAGTCGAGGCCCATCGCGTCGGCGAACTCGCACTGCTCGAGTGCGTTTTGAAAGAGAGTGAGCTCGTCCCCGTCGTTCCACGGTCGCGGCAGCTGGTGCTCGAAGAAGATCCCGAATCGCATACTTTGCCTCCGCGACGAGCATAGCGGGCCGAGTGAAGCGCAGGGTGTGGGTCAGGCGGTGCGCCTTCGGATACGGAGCGCATCCGGCACGCGGAGTACCGTGCGTCGCGGAACCGCGGCCTCGAGGTCGAGGAGCTCGGGGTTGGCGACCCGTTCGAGCAGCGTCGTGAGACCGACGGTCATGTTTCGCCGCGCCAGGTGCATCCCCGGACACGACTTGACGCCGCGCCCGAAGGTCAGGAGGTCCTTCGACTCGCGATCGAGGTCGAACCGATCGGGATCGGCGAACACCGCGGGATCGCGGTTGGCACCCGCGATGGCGAACATCACCCACGTGTTTGCCGGGATGTCGACGCCCATGAACTCGACGTCGTACTCCGCCGACATCCGCGGGAGCACGGCGATCGGCGTCTCGAAGCGCAGGATCTCGTCGACGGCGTCGGGTACCCGCGACGGGTTGCCGCGCAGCTCCTGCCACATCCCCGGGCGGGTGAGGACCGCGGACACCAGGTTGCCGAGCGAGCCGTGGGTGGTCTCTCCGCCGGTGGGAAACAGCAGGCGGATGTGGCTGAAGACCTCTTCGTTCGTGAGCCTGCGCCCCTCGGCCTCCGCCTGAACGAGTTCCGAGATGACGTCGTTGCGCGGCTCGCGGCGTCGTTCTTCCACCACCGGCGCGAGGAATTCGGTGAGCTCCTCGGAGGCTTTGACGGCGGCAGCCGGGTCTTCGCGCATGCTCAGAAGAGCGAGCGCCCAGCGGTGGAAGGCCTCCTCGCGGTCGTGGGGTAGACCGAGGAGTCGCGTGATGACCAGGTAGGGGAAGCTCGCGATGAACTCTGCGAGCAGGTCGACCTCGTCGTGCCCCTCGAAACGATCGGCCACTTCGTGTGCGAGGGCCTCGAGGGATTCGGCTTCGTAGCTCGCCACCGCGCGCGAACGGAACGCCGGCGTGGCGAGCTTCCGGTAGATGCGGTGCTGATCGAGATCGGCCATCGAGATGAAGCTCTTGCCGATCGCGCCCTCCAAGGAGGCCTCGTACATGCGGTGCGGGGGGAAGCGCTCGTTGTCCCGGAAGGCCTCGAGGAGCGCCGCGTGCCGGGTGATCGCGAAGGCCGGCAGCCCCATGAACTTCGCGGGCGTGACGGGGCCCTGCTCGCGGTGGGCGCGCAGGACGTCGTGGAGCACGTCGCCGGGCATCTCGTCGAGAGCGAAATCGCTGGCGTCGAGGTCGATCGTCACTCGCTGGGTTCCTCCGGTGGGCCCGGCCCACTGTATTCCGACTCAGCGGGCGTTTCTGGTTTTCATTATGTACATGTGTACAGGTAATGAGTTCGAGCGTACAAGTCGAGGCCCTTCCGCGCTCCGAGCAGCGCCGCCGCGCCATCATGCGCGCCACCCTGCGCGTCGTCGCCGAGGGCGGTCTCGATCGCGTCACCCACCGGCGCGTGGCCGCCGCGGCCGGCGTCCCGCTCGGCTCGACGACCTACTACTTCGCCTCTCGCGACGACCTGATCCGGCAGTCGTTCCAGCTCTATCTCGACGAGTCCACGAAGGTCCTCGGCGACCTCGCCCGCGAGTATCCCGAGATCACGGTCGAGAACCTCGTCGCCTACCTCGTCGAGCTGGCGCGCCGCGAGTTCGAACGGCCCGGCCTCGTGCTCGCCGAATACGAACTCATCCTCGCCGCGGCGCGCGACGCCAGCCTGGCGCGCGACCTCAAGAGCTGGGAGCGCGGACGCATCGCCGAGCTCGCCGAGTGGCTCGAGCAGATCGGCGCGTCGCGCCCCGTCGAGTCGGCGCGCAGCGTCCTGCAGCTGATGCGCGGCTACGAGCTCGAATCGCTGACGCGGCCGGATCCCGATCCCGAGGATCTCGGGCGGCGGCTCAGCGTACTGATCCGCGCGTTCGTCGACTCGTGAGAACCATTCCGAGAAGAGGAGTCCAACTTGCCCGTCGAACATCTCCCCCCCGACACCACGCCCGACGAGATCGTAGAAGTCCTCGAGCGCGACGCCTGCGTGATCGTCGACCACCTCGCGTCAGCGGCACAGCTCGACGCCATCGAACGCGAGATGGCGCCCTGGATCGACGCGAACAACAGCGGCGTCGACAGTTTCAGTGGCAAGCACACGAAGCGGACGGGCGCCCTGGTCGCGCGGTCTCCC
>JABSQW010000647.1 GCA_013215605.1 Myxococcales bacterium | reverse complement strand
CCCCTGCCCGAGCCGACACAGAGGTTCCCGCAGACCTCTCCGAGCGCGCGGGCGACCTGATGAAGCTCCCCGTAGCGGTGACGGCGATCGACGATCTCGTCCTCCGCGCCAGCGGCATTGGAAACGTGTTCCTGGTGAAGACCCCGGGTGGCAACGTGGTGTACGACACGGGCGTGCCGTGGCAGGGTGCCGAACAGCGCGAGCAGCTCCTCGCGGCGGCCGCTGGCAGGGTCAGCCACGTGGTCGTGTCCCACGCCCACGCCGACCACAACGGCGGCCTCGAAGCGTGGCAGGGCGATTTCGAGCGGGGAACGGAGCTCATCGCCCACGAGCGCTACCCCTACACGAACCGCATCTACGGCGACACCGAGCCGTACCTGTGGCGCGTCCGCACGGGCAGCATGTACCCGGTTCCCGACAAGAGCGGGCATCGCAACGTGGTGCCGAGTCGGCTCGTCCCGGTCTCGAGCGGCTACTCGTTCGAGGTGGGCGGCGTGGATTTCGTGGCGATCGCGGCGCGCAACAGCGCCGAGGGCGAGGACGCGCTGCTCCTCTGGCTTCCCGACCACGGAATCCTCTTCTCGGGCGACTTCTTCGGTCCCCTCTATCCGATGTTCCCGAACCTCTACACCATCCGAGGCGAGAAGCTTCGCGATCCCCTCGACTACGTGGATTCCCTCGACCGGCTCCTCGCGCTGCGCCCGCGCCCGAAGCTCCTGCTCCCCGCGCACTTCGACGAAGTGGAGGGCGTCGAGTACATCCAACGCACCCTCGAGGTCACGCGTGATGCCACGCAGTACGTGTACGACGAGACCGTGAAGGGCATGAACGCCGGTCGCAGCGTCTACCAGCTGATGGCGGAGATCGAGCTGCCCCCGGAGCTTCGCATCAGCCAGGGTCACGGAAAGGTGTCGTGGAGCGTGCGGGCCATCTGGGAGCTACTCGCCGGTTGGTTCAGCTTCGAGGACACGGCGGACCTGTATCCAGTACCCGCCCGCGCCGTGCACGCCGACGTGGTCGAGCTCGCCGGGGGCACGGGCCCGCTGGTCGCCCGCGCGCGCAGCTGGCTCGAGAGAGGCGAGCCCGTGAAGGCGCTGCGCCTGCTCGACATCGCGCGTGGAGGCAGCGGGGGCCAACCATTCCCGGGCGACGACGTTCGCCTCGCCGCTCTCGAGGCGCTGCTCGCCGAGTCCCGGGCGACCACGGGGAACTTCAGCGAGACATCCTTCCTCGGGGCGCGGATCTCGGCGGCGCGTCGTCGCATCGCCGCCGCTTCGCCCTGATTCCACTGGACTTCGACGCCGCAGCTCGACGCCGTCAGTGAGTCGAAGCGTCAGCCGGTTCCACCCGAGAGCTCGCCGGGCTCGGGGCCGATGCGCGCCACCAGCGGCGCGAGACGCTCGGGATCGAAGCCGTAGACCCGCGCGGCGTTGCCACCCACCATCTGCGCGACCTCTTCGTTCGAAACACCGGCGAAGGCCGCGGCGAGGCTCTCCTTCGTGTGCGGCCAGGTGCCCTCGGCGTGCGGATAGTCGGAGCCCCACATGATCCGTTCGACGCCGATCTCGTGGCGGAGCTCGGTTTCCTTGGGCTGGAGAAACGACGCGCCCACCTGGCACTGGCGCTTCCAGTAGTCACTCGGCCGCAGCGACAGTCCCTCGCGGATCTGCGCGAAAATCGGACGGTCGAAGAGATCGTCGAAGTACTCGAGGGTGCTCGGAATCCAGTCGGCCATCTGTTCGGTCAGAACGAACTTCAGCTCGGGATGGCGCTCGAAGACACCCGACCACAGCAGAAAGGTGAACGGCCGGTGCGCGAACCACTTCGTCTCGGACAGAAAGATCCCCGTGGCTCCCGGCAAGCTCCCGTAGGCGTCGCGAAGAGTGCCCTGAGGATGGCTGTTGATGGGAATCCCGAGCTCTTCGCACGCCGTCCAGACCGGCTCGTAGCGGGGATGGTTGTAGGACGGCAGGTCGTCCCACTCGGCGGGGAGGAAGATGCCGCCGCGCAGCCCGGCCTTCTTCGACCAGTGAATCTCCTCCACCGCGGCCTCGATGTCGTGGTAACCGAGAATCGCGACGCCCGCGCAGCGATCCGGGTTCGCCGCGCACAGGTCGGCGAGCCACCGGTTGTATGCCCTCGCTCCGGCTGCCATGACCTCGTTGGACTGCTTCTCGAGGCGGTCCGTGGTGGGCCTGCGCCCGAGGAACGGAACCGAGTAGTTCTGCGCGCCCGGGAAGATCACCTCGCCCGCCACGCCGTCGGCATCGAGTTCGGTCATCCGGCGCGCCGGATCCCACGTACCGCTCGCGCCGCCACTGGCGGCGGCCTCGGTGGATTCCATGTCGTCGAGGAACTTCGAGTCGAAGAGGCGCTCGCCGGGGCGCTCCTGGCGCACGTCCGCGTCCGCCCCGTACCACTCGCGGAAGGTGTCGAGGTAGGCGCTCTCGAAGTAGGGCTCGTAGTCGGGCCAACGCGCAGCGGCGTGACAGTCGGCGGAAATGACGAGCAGGCGACTCATGGTGCCCTCCGGAGGGGGTGCTCACGCGACGTGTTTCGACCGGCTCACGGCCGAGCCGACAGCGCGATCGGGTAGAGGTCGATCGTATTCCCGGGAATCGATGGGTGTCAATCGAGCCCGCCTCCCGCCCGTGGGCCCGCCTACCGACTCGACGTCGACTTCCTCTGCTCGTACCACGTGAAGTGCAGCCCCTCGCCCTTCGTCGTGCTCCCATCGGTGTCGAGCGTGACGCT
>JABSQW010000646.1 GCA_013215605.1 Myxococcales bacterium | reverse complement strand
CTCGCCAAGTGCATCGACATCGATCCCTCGGGCCGCATCCGCCTGTCCCGCAAGGAGGCGTTGGCCGACGCAGCAGCGGAAGCCTGAAACGGCAGTGGTGGTGTCCACTCGGGTCAAGATCACGCGTCTGCCCGGGAACGCGGACCTGCCGCTGCCGTCGCGAGCGACGAGTCGCTCCGCGGGGTTCGACCTGTGCGCAGCCGTTGCATCCCCGGTGGTTCTGCCACCGGGGAATCGCACGCTGATCCCCACTGGCTTTGCGATCGCACTCCCCGACGGCTTCGAGGCCCAGGTGCGCCCGCGCAGCGGACTCGTGCTCGCCCACGGCGTGGTGATTCCCAACGCGCCCGGTACCATCGATGCCGACTACCGGGGCGAGATGAAGGTCATCCTGGGAAATACCGGCAGCGAAGCGTACACGGTCCAGCGGGGGGACCGCATCGCTCAGCTCGTGATCTCGCCCGTCGTCGTTGCGGACTGGGATGAGGTCGAAACCCTCGACGACACAGCCCGCGGGATCGGCGGCTTCGGATCGACGGGGCGCGTTGGCAGCCCGTGAGCGAGAACGCCCCGACTTCGGACACCGATTCGCAGCCTTCTGCAGAACCCCTGCATCCGCAGCCTCCGACGCCAATCGAGCCGGCGAAGAAGAAGGAGGGCAGCGAACTCCGCGCGCGACTCCTGACCGCACTCATCCTGATTCCGTCGGTCCTCTACCTGATCGTGCTCGGGGGCCTGCCGTACCTGGTCGCGGTTGTCGTGATCATCGTGCTCGGTCAGTACGAGATCTACGAGTTGCTGCGCGACAAGGGCGCGCATCCGTCGATGCGCTTCGGCCTCGTCGCGGGCGGCGCGCTCCCCGTCGTGATGTATCTCGGCAACGAGTACCACGCGACCGTCATGATCACCGCGACGCTGCTCGCCACGATGGTCCTCGAGTTGCGCCGCCAGCGCATCAACGAGGCAATGGCCAGCATCTCGGGGACTTTCTTCGGGATCTTCTATGTGGGCTGGCTGCTCGCGCACGCCGTCGTGCTCCGAAACTTCGAGGGGGCCGTGCGCCACAACCACGGCATTCAGGCGGTGGAGCAGCTGGGGCTCTCGCCCGAATCGGGCATCTTCTTCATGGTGTACGTGCTCGTTGTCGTCGTGCTCTGCGACACGGGAGCGTATTTCGCAGGTCGCAGATATGGCCGTCGCAAGCTCGCGCCGGCGATCAGCCCGGGCAAGAGCGTCGAAGGGGCTGTTGGCGGAATCGTCGCCGGGGTCGCCGGCGGCTGCATGGCGAAGGCGTTCTTCGATGCCTTCTACCCGGAAATGTCGTCGACGCTCGGCTGGTCCGCGGCCGCAGGCTTCGGAGTCATCTTGTCGATCATCGGGATCATCGGTGACCTCGTCGAATCTCTGCTGAAGCGCGACGCGCAGGTGAAGGACGCAGGGCGGCTGCTGCCGGGCATGGGGGGCGTGCTCGACCGCATCGATGCGCCGCTCCTCGCGATTCCGGTGATGTACTACCTCCTGCTCTTCTACATGGTGCCCGGCGTCGCCTGAGCCGACGCGTTCTGGCAGCTCTCCGGCGAAACCTAGCGCCATACAACTCGTTTTCGGCTCGTGCCCGGGCTTCTGGCAGCGTCTACCAGCCACGCGCCTCGCCGCTGATATAATGGGGACGGTCGCGACCGTCGCAGCGCGCGTTCGAGGAGATTCCCGCGGTCAAAGGTCGTGGAGTCGACGGGAGTTGCAGGCGGTCGACTTGGACCGGCAGCGGTGCAGCCGGCGCAATTCCGTGCACTCACCCCAGCAGCGGGTGGCGGTCGTGCGCGACGAAGAGATCCGGACTGCCGTTCGTCCCAGGAGTGTGCGTTGCACGACGCAGTAGCCGAGCCGGCCGGGATGACCGCGGGAGGCGCGGGATCGCGTGGGATCCCCGCTTCCCGAGGCTCCACCATCGCCGCACTCGCGCTGTTCTTGCTCGGGCTCGCCACCCGTTGGGCCTTTTCGACCTGGGTGCAGCCGCCGGAAGACGCGCTCTACTCCGATATGGCGGGCTACCTGACCCGGGCACAGCTCTGGATTCAGGGACTCGCGGACGCAGACCGCACGTGGGCGGTGTATCCCCCCGGCACCCACTGGTGGATGGGAATTGCGCTCTGGTGGTTCGGGGTGGAGAGCCTTTCGTGGCTGGGGCCCGTGCAGGCGCTCACCGGCGCGCTCGTGGTCCCGATCGTCATGGCGATCACGCGGCGTGCGGTCCGGGCGCCCGCGGCGCCGCTGGTCGCTGGTGGCCTCGTGGCGGTGTGGCCGCCGATGGTCGCCTTCTCGGGCTACGTGAGCTCCGAGACGCCTTACATGTTGCTGCTCTCGGCGAGCGCGTGGCTGTCGATCCGGATGGTGGAGACCGGCCGCGGAGCGCTCCTCGCAGGAACTGCGACGGCCCTCGCGTACCTCGTGCGGCCGCCCGTCCTGTTGACGCTGGGTCTCTTTGGAGCGTGGTGGCTGCTGCGGCGGAGCGTCCTGCCGAAGGCGACGCTGGGCGTAGCGTTCGCTTTCGCCCTGCCGTGCGCGCTGGCTGTCGCGGGTGCGAGCCTGCGCTTTCACGAGTTGACGGGCCAGTGGGGGCTCATCTCCGAGAACGGGGCGATCGTTCGCTTCTTCGCGGGCACCGACTACCAAAGGCTCGAGACCCGCGATGCCGAGGGCAACACCACGTCGTGGTTTTCTCCGCCGCCGATGACGGCACTCGGGCTCGATCGCGTATTCCGCTTCGTCGGTCACCCCACCGACAGCGACATTCTCGACGCCGAGCTCGAGCGCCACCAGGGGGGCCGGCCCTTCACCTACCGCCTGGCTCTGCTCCAGCGCAACATCCGCCTGCTCGCGATCGACAACGAAAACTGGCCGGAGCACGAGCGCGCCGGCGACGGATTCCGTGCGCTCGTCCACGACGTCGGCGGCGCGCTCGCGGCTTTCGCCCTCCTCCCGCTCGCGGTACTCGGCATCGGGTGCCTCGCGGTACGGCGAAACACCGCGATCGAGATCCTCGCGCTACACGCCTTCACCGCGGTCGCGGTCGCCGCGGTCTATCTCGGAGAAGTTCGCTACCGCGTCCCCTACGATGGATTCCTCGCCGTGCTGGCTGTGTACGGTGTGCTCTTCGTCGCGGGCCGCGCGGGAGACGCACAGCCCCAGGATCGCTGGGTGCGCGTGGCGGTGATCGCCTCGATGGCGAGCCTCGCGCTGCTGCTGGTCCTGCCGTGGAGCGCCTTCGGATCTTGAGCGGTGGCACTGCATGAGTGCGGTCAAAAGAGCTGCGTGCGCGTCCAGCGATCTACGATCGCCTCGAGCACTGGCATCGGTACGGCGCCATTGCGCAGGACCACGTCGTGGAACTCGCGGAGCTCGAAGGCGTCGCCGAGGGCGCTACGAGCTTTCTCGCGGGCGGTGAGGATGCGCAGCATGCCGATCTTGTAGGCGGTGGCCTGGCCGGGCATCACGATGTAGCGCTCGATGGCCTTGCGCGAGGCAGCTTCACTCGCGGGAGTGTTCTCGACCAGGTAGTCGATCGCGCGTTCGCGAGTCCAGCGGTACTCGTGGATGCCGGTGTCGACGACGAGGCGGCAGGCGCGCCAGAGCTCGAGCGACAGGCGCCCGAAGTCGGAGTACGGGTCCTCGAAGAAACCCATCTCTCTGCCGAGCCGTTCGGCGTAGAGTCCCCAGCCCTCGATGTACGCCGTGGTTCCGCCGAAGCGACGGAATCGCGGAAGATCGGCGAGCTCGCTCGCGACGGCAATCTGCAGGTGGTGGCCCGGCACGCCCTCGTGGTAGACGAGCGATTCGAGTTCGTAGATCGGCATGTCACGCATCGAGTAGAGGTTGGCGTAGAAGATGCCGGGGCGGCTGCCGTCCGGAGCGGGCCGCGAGTAGAAGGCCTTGCCCGCGGATTTTTCCCGGAAGGGTTCGACCGCCTTGGCGACGAGGTCCGCCTTCGGAAGCGTGACGAAGGACTCGGGGAGCTTTTCCGTCATGCCGGCGAGGAGATCGTCTGCGCGGGCGAGGTAGGCCGCGCGACCCTCATCGGTGTCGGGGTGGTAGAACCGGTCGTCCGTGCGCGCGAACGCGAAGAAATCCTGCAGGGTCCCCTCGAACGACACCGCGCGCATGACCGCGCGCATCTCGGCGTGGATGCGCGCCACTTCCAAGAGCCCCAGCTCGTGGATCTCCTCGGCGGAGAGGTCGGTGGTGGTGATGTGGCGCAGTCGGAATGCGTAGTAGTCGCGCCCGTTCGGCAGCTTCCACGCGCCGTCGTCCCGGGATGCGAGCGTTTGCAGGCTTTCGACGGCGGCGATGAGCGAGCGGTAGGCGGGCCCGACGCATTCGATCAGGGCACGGACCGCCGCGTCGATCAGTGACTCGCGCCTCGCGGCGGGGAGGTCGAGCTTCGCGACCTTGGTCTCGAAGTCGCTGAGGAGCGTCCCCGCGTCGGCCGTGGCGTCGAACGGTGCGCCGGACAGCACATTGCGACTGTCGCCGAGGACGTACGGAAATACGAACTGCGGCGGCAGGATGCCCCGGTCGGCACGCACCTCGAGGTTGCGGATCAGCTGCGCGATCAGGGGCTTGACACCCCGCAGCCGCGAGACGTAGGCGACCGCGTCGCTCTCCGACGTGATCTGGTGGAAGTTGAGGAGGAAGGCCGGGATCGCGGCTTGCATTCCGAACATCTGGTTGACGGGATACGCGTGGAAGCGCCACTCGTAACCGGCGATCTCGTCCAGCGCCTCGATCTCGAAGAGCTCGTACGAGAGGCGCGACGACTCGTCGAGGAGCGCGGGGTCGAAGCGACTGCGGAGCTCCGCCAACTCGCGTGCGACGGCCTCGAAGTCGGCGCGAGCCTTCGCCTCCGTGATCGAGTCCCACTTGCCGTAGTCGTCCTTGAGGCCGAGCGCCGTCTGGAACTGAGGCGATCCGGCGAGGCGTCGCTCGAAGGTCCGCTCGAAGAACAGCTGGAGCTCGGCGATCTGCGCCGGATCGGGCGCGGTCGCTGCAGGGGAATCGCGTGACGTGGAAGACGACGCGCAGGCGATCGCTCCCCCGACGAGCAGGATCGCTGCGAAATTGCCGAGCCTCACGAGATCTGGAGTGTCGGGGATGGGCGCTTCTTGAGCAGATCGCCGTAGAAGTCGTTGCCCTTGTCATCGGTGACGATGAAGGCGGGGAAGTCCTCGACCTCGATCCGCCAGATTGCCTCCATGCCGAGTTCCTCGAACTCCTGGATCGCAACCTGCTTGATGCTGTGGTCGGCGAGACGCGCCGCGGGACCTCCGATGGACCCGAGGTAGAAGCCCCCGTGTTTCGCGCAGGCGTCCCGCACCTGCGAGGAGCGGTTGCCCTTCGCGAGCATCACCATGCTTCCGCCGCGGCTCTGGAAGAGCTCGACGTAGGAGTCCATGCGGCCCGCGGTGGTGGGACCGAAGGACCCGGACGCGCGTCCCTCGGGTGTCTTCGCGGGGCCCGCGTAGTAGACCGCGTGGTCTTTGAAGTACTGGGGGAGATCCTCGCCGGCGTCGAGGCGTTCCTTGAGCTTCGCGTGGGCGATGTCGCGCGCGACGACGAGCGTTCCAGTCAGCGACAGGCGCGTCGCCACCGGGTACTTCGAGAGCTCGGCGCGGACCTCGTCCATGGGACGCGACAGGTCGACCTCGATCACCTCGCTCTCGAACTCGGAAGCCGACACTTCGGGGAGGTATTTCGCGGGATTCGTCTCGAGTGCCTCGAGGAACACCCCGTTCGCGTCGATCTTCGCGAGGATCTGTCGGTCCGCGGAGCAGGACACACCGATGCCCACCGGGCACGATGCGCCGTGGCGCGGGAGCCGGATCACGCGCACGTCGTGGGCGAAGTACTTTCCGCCGAATTGAGCGCCGATGCCGGTCTCGTTGCAGAGACGCTGTATCTCTTCTTCGAGCGCCGGGTCGCGGAAGGCCCGGCCGTGCTCGTTGCCCGACGTCGGGAGATCGTCGAGGTAGTGGGTGCTCGCGAGCTTCACGGTCTTGAGCGTGTACTCCGCGGACGTGCCGCCGATCACGATGGCCAGGTGGTAGGGGGGGCACGCCGACGTCCCGAGGGACTTGATCTTCTCCTCGAGGAACGTCATCAGCGACGCCGGGTTGAGGAGCGCCTTGGTCTCCTGGAAGAGAAACGACTTGTTCGCGGATCCGCCACCCTTCGCGATGAACATGAGCTCGTACTGGTCGCCGGGCTTGGCGTAGATCTCGATCTGGGCCGGCAGGTTGGTGCCGGTGTTCTTCTCGGTGTACATGTCGAGCGGCGCCATCTGCGAAAAGCGCAGGTTCTTCTGGGCGTAGGTGTCGTAGATCCCGTGCGAGAGCTCTTGCGCATCGTCGATACCGGGGAAGACTCCCTCGCCCTTGTGGGCGACGACGATGGCGGTCCCTGTGTCCTGGCAGCCGGGCAGCACGCGGCCCGCTGCGATATTCGCGTTGATCAACAACTCGAACGCGACGAAGCGGTCGTTTGCCGAAGCGTCCGGGTCGTCGAGGATCTTTCGCAACCCGGCGAGATGACTCGAGCGCAGCAGGTGAGCGATG
>JABSQW010000645.1 GCA_013215605.1 Myxococcales bacterium | reverse complement strand
TTCCTCAACTACGCAGACGGGCAGCTCGACCTCATGTACGAGATGCTCGGTGACGACAACACCGTGCTGAGTCTCGGCGACGGCGGTGCCCACTGTGGGCTCATCTGCGACGCGTCACTCACCACATTCATGCTCACCCACTGGGTGCGCGACCGAACGCGCGGCGCGCGCATCAGCCTCGAGCACTCCGTGCACCGCATGACCCAGAACACGGCGAGCCTCTACGGTCTGCTCGACCGCGGCGTCCTCGCGCCCGGCTACAAGGCCGACATCAACCTGATCGACTTCGACGCCCTGCAGCTGCGCCGGCCCGAGATGGCCTTCGACCTGCCCGGCGGCGCACGCCGCCTCCTGCAGCGCGCCGACGGCTACAAGGCGAAGATCGTGAGCGGCGAGGTCGTGATGCGCGACAACGAGCCCACGGGCGCGCTGCCGGGTCGGCTGCTGCGCGGCGCACAGGCGGCTCCCTCCGCGTAGAGGCGGCGCCATCGTCGGCCTCGCTGGCTGCGACTCGAACAGCGCCGACGACGCTTCAGACCAGGAGTTCGCCCGCGTTCACGAGCAACGACTGCCCGGTGATCATGCGCGCGCGGTCGGAGGCGAAGAAGATCACCGACTCGGCAACGTCCGCCTCCGTGGGAATCTCGTCGAGCGCCATGCCAGCGGTGATCTCGGCCACCAGCGTCTCGACGGGAACACCGCGCTCCGCGGACTGCGCCTGCAAGTAGCCCTCGACCGGCGCCCCCCACATCCAGGTCGGCACGACGGTGTTCACCCGAATGCCGTCACCACCGAGCTCCCCCGCGAGATAGAACGTCGCCGTGCGGAGAGCCGCCTTCGACGACGCGTAGGCCATCTGCGGTGTGGTGGGCTTGTAGGCGGCCTGCGCGCCGATGAACACGATCGAGCCGCCGCCGGCGGAGCGGAAGTGCGGAACGAAGGCCTTCGTGAGCTGCAGCGAGCCGAACACGTTGGTCTCGAAGACGGGCCGCCAGTCGTCGACGTCGGTGTCCTCGAGGCCTCCGAACGCGGTATCGAGGGCCGCCAGGTTCACCAGGGCATCGATCCGCCCGAAACGCTCGACCGCAGCACCGGCGAACCCCTCGCAGCGCTCGCGGTCCCGGATGTCGACGGTCGCGTAGCCGACGCGCTCGCCCGTGGAATCGAGATCGCTCGCGACACTCGAAAGCGTCGACTCGGTGCGCGCGCCCAGGAACACCTTCGCGCCGTCCCGCAGCGCGGCTTCCGCGACGCGCTTTCCGAGGCCCGTCCCGACCCCCGAGATCACGAGGGTCTTGCCTTCGAGGATCACGACTTGCGGGTCTTGCCGAGCACGTTCTCGCTCTTGCTCGCCACGTCGGTCGACACACCCAACCAGTCCGGCAGGAGCTCCGCCCAGCGCAGCGCCTGGTCGCGCGACATGTCCTGGTTGCGATCGAGGTGGGCGAGGGTCAGACCGACGCCCTTGGGGTCCATCTCTGTAATCCTGGTCGCCATCGCGATGGCTTCGTCCATGAGGCGGTCCGAGGCGTGCAGCGCCGTCGCAAAGCCGCAGCGCACGGCCTCTTCTCCGTCCACCACCTTGCCGGTGAGGATGATCTCCTTCGCCTTCGTCACACCCACGAGCTTCGACCAGCGCGTGCTCGCCCCCCAGCCCCCGAGCCCCGTGCCGAGGTTCTTCAGGTGCCAGTCGCTGATCTCCGCGGTCGGCGCGACGAAGCGGAAGTCGCAGGCGAGCGCGAGCTCCACGGCGCCCGTCGTGCAGACGCCGTCGATCACGGCGATCGAGGGCTTCAGCAGGTCGTCGATGTCGTTGGTGAGGTGAAGACCCGTGTGGAGATCCACACCGATCCCCTCGGCGAACCCGCGCAGGTCGACGCCGGCGCCGAAGCACGGGCGCCCGTCGGGTCGTGGTGCGCCCGTGAGCAGCCACACCCGGATGTCGGGGTCCTTGCGGATCCGCGCCACCGCCTGGACGAGCTCCTGCATCAGCGGCCCGGTCAGCGCGTTCAGCCGCTTCGGTCGGTTGAGCGTCACCACGGCAATCCCGTCGTCCCGCTGATCGAACAAGATGTTCTCGAATCCCATGTGTGCGGCCCTCTCGCTTGCGGGACGAGTATACGGGGGGCGTGACTCGGAGGGGGGGGTGTGCTTCTCTGTTCGTTCTCATGCTCGATGCGCGGATCCTTTCAGAACGGCGGGACGAGGTCGTCGAGAGCTGTCGACGGCGAGGGGTCGACGTGGACGTCGACGCCGCCATCGCCGCGCAGGAACGCGTGGCCGCACTGCAGACGGAGCAGAACGAGCTCAATCGGCAGCGCAACGAGCACCAGCAGTCGGGCAAGAAGAAGCTGGCGCCCGAAGAACGCGAGGCCCACGTCGCCGAGGGGCGCCGCCTCAAGGAGGAGGTGGCGAAGGGCGACGAGCACCTCGCCAAAGCTCGCTCCGAGCTCGACGCGAAGCTGATCGACATTCCGAACTTCGTCCACCCCGATTCACCCGTGGGCGGCGAGGAAGACTTCCGCGAGATCAGACGCGTCGGCGAGCCGCGCAGCTTCGACTTCGAGCCGAAGGACCACCTGGCCCTCGCCAAGAAACTCGACCTTCTCGACTTCGAGGCGGGCTCCCGCGTCACGGGTCAGAAGTTCTACTTCCTGAAGAACGAGGCCGTGCTGCTCGAGCTTGCGCTCCAGCGCTTCGCTCTCGAGACCGCCATGCAGGCCGGCTACACGCCCTTCACCACGCCCGACCTCGCGCGGCGGACGATCGTCGACGGGTTCGCGTTCAGCCCGCGCGGGCCCGAGACACAGATCTACTCGGTCGAGGGCACCGACCTCGACCTGATCGGCACCTCGGAGATCACCCTCGGCGGTCTCCACGCCGACCAGATACTCGACGACGAACAGCTTCCCATACGCATGGTCGGCATCTCCCACTGCTTCCGCACGGAGGCGGGCTCGGCGGGGCGCGAGAGCAAGGGCCTGTACCGCGTCCACCAGTTCAGCAAGGTGGAGATGTTCGTCATCGCGCGGCCCGACGAATCACAGGCCATCCACGACGAGCTGCTCGAGCTCGAGGAGCGCATCCACCAGGGCTTCGAGCTGCCGTACCGCGTGATCGAAGTCGCCACCGGCGACCTCGGCGCGCCCGCCTATCGCAAGTACGACATCGAGGCCTGGCTTCCCGGCCGCGGCGAAAATGGCGACTACGGCGAGGTGACGAGCACGTCGAACTGCACCGACTTCCAGAGCCGACGCTTGAAGATCCGCTACCGGCCCGACGGCGCGAAGAAGAACGCGCTCGCCCACACACTGAACGGCACGGCGGTCGCGGCGCCGCGGGTTCTCATCTCTCTGCTGGAGAACCACCAGCGCGCCGACGGAAGCGTCGACGTCCCGAAGGCCCTGCAGCCCTACACGGGGTTTACCCGCATTGGACCGCGTTGAACCCGGGCTCGTCCTCGGCACTGCCGGGCACATCGATCACGGCAAGACCGCGCTGATCCGCGCTCTCACCGGCGTCGAGACCGATCGCCTGCCCGAAGAGAAGGCGCGCGGTATCACCATCGACCTCGGATTCGCACCCCTCGATCTCGACGGCACCCGCCTGAGCGTGGTCGACGTTCCGGGCCACGAGGGTCTCGTGCGCACGATGGTCGCCGGCGCCACCGGCATCGACCTCGTGCTGCTCGTGATCGCGGCCGACGAGGGCGTGATGCCGCAGACGCGCGAGCATGTCGCCATCTGCGACCTGCTCGGCATCACGCGCGGGGTGGTGGCGCTCACGAAGAGCGACATCGCGGAAGAAGACGTCGCGGAGCTCGCGGAAGAAGAGGTGGGGGAGCTACTGGCCAGCTCGGAGCTCTCGGGGGCGCGCATCGTCCGCGTATCGTCGATCACCGGCGACGGGATCGAAGAGCTCCGCAAGGAAATTGCGGCACTCGCCAAGACCGCCCCCCCACGAACGCCGCGCAGCGGACCGCCGCGCCTCTCCATCGACCGCGCCTTCGCGGCCAAGGGTTTCGGAAGCGTCGTGACCGGAACGCTCGTGGGCAGCGAGTTTGGCGTGGGCGACAGTGTCGAGGTATTCCCGTCGGGCGCAAAGGGCCGGGTGCGCGGTATCCAGAACCACGGCATCGACACCGAGCGCGGCGCACCCGGCATGCGCTGCGCGATCAACCTGCAGGGCGTCGACGTTGCCGACCTCGCGCGCGGCCAGGTGATCTCGCACCCCGACGCGCTGCTCCCGACGCGGACCCTCGACGTGAAGGTCTGGTGGCTCGCCGCCGCACCCGCGGTCGACGGCCCCACGTCGATCGAGTTCCTCGCCGGTACCGCGGAGCGCCGCGCTCGTCTCGGTCTCATCGCACCGGTGGGCGAGGATCAGCTGCTGCCCGGCGACGTCGGGTTTGCACGCCTGCACATCGACGGCGAGCCGGTTCCCCTCGTCCCCGGCGATCGCTTCATCGCGCGCGGCTTTGCGCGCACCGAGATGGGTGGTACCACCCTGGGCGGCGGCATCGTGCTCGACATCCAGCCACCGCACCGGCGGCGCAGCGATGCCGAGCTGCTCCAGGACCTCGAGGAGCTGGCGAAGCGCGAGCCCGCCCTCGAGCTCAGGACGCGCCTCCGGCGCAGCGGCCTCGCCGGCGTCGAAGCGGACACGCTCGTGCGCGAAACCGGCCTCGACTCGAGCCTGGTCGACGCGACGCTCGCGGAGCTCGCCACGAACGGAGTCGCCGCGCAGACGAAGAGCCGCCGCTGGCTCGCAAGCGAAGGTGTGGACGACCTCGCGAACCGCCTGCTCTCCACGCTCGTCGCGTACCACGGCAGGGAGCCGCTGCGCCCCGGTATGCCGACGGCCGCGCTGCGCGGAAGTCTCCCCGACAACGTCCCGCGCGACGCCGCAGAGCTCGCCATCGCGCGCATCGGAACGGAGTCGGGAGTGGTGATCGAGGGCGACATCGCACGAACCGCCGATCACGCCCCCACGCTCGACGCCGCGGCGGAGGAGCTCGTCTCGAAACTCCGCGACGATGCCGCCGAGGCCGCCCTCGAGCCGCCGAGCCTGCGCGAGTGGGCCGAACGCTACGGCAGCGACGAGAGTCGCTTCCTGGATCTCCTCGCACACCTCGAGCGTCAGGGCGAGATCGTGCGCTCCCCCGGCGACCTGTGGTTCGACCGCGCCTCCATCGACGCGCTGCGAGACCGCGTCATCGCCCACCTGCGGGAGCACGGCGAGCTGACGACACCCGACTACAAGGCGCTGATCGGCACGTCGCGACGCACGGCGGTCCCGCTGATGGAGCTGTTCGACACCGAGCACCTGACGGTGCGTCGCGGCGAGGCGCGGGTGTTGCGATCGAGTTCGACTGGGTAGCGGCTGGCTTTGCCTCGCTGCGCGCTTCGCTTACCCGTCGACTTCGTGCGGCTTCGCCTCGCTGCGCGCTTCGCTTGCCCTAGAGGTTAGACTGCGGGCATGGCCGCCCGTTACGACGTGATCATTCGCGGAGCTCGGGTGATCGACGGCAGCGGAGCGCCGGCGTTCGAGGCCGACGTCGCCACGAAGGGCGACCGCGTCGAGGCGGTCGGCGCGCCCGAGGGCGACGCGGATTTCGAGATCGACGCGCAGGGCTTGGCGTTGGCACCCGGTTTCATCGACGTCCACACCCATGATGACTTCGCAGCCGTGCTCCACCCCGACATGGGCTTCAAGCTCGAGGGCGGCGTCACGACCTGTGTGGTCGGCAACTGCGGGATGGGCGCGGCGCCACACCGTGAAGCGTCGCTTCTCGCCCGCGCCTTCCACCCGAACCAGACGCTGCCCGAGTGGGACGGCTACGCGGGCTACCTCGACCGCCTGAACCTACATCCCGCCAGCGTGAACATCGCGGCGCTCGTCGGGCACGGGACGATCCGGCTCGCGGGCATGGGCGGGAACGCAAAGCGCGAGCCCAGCTCTGCTGAGCTGCAGTCCATGAAGGATCTGCTCGGCGAGGGACTCCACGCCGGCGCCGTCGGGCTCTCGACCGGACTCATCTACGAGCCCGGCCGTTACGCGCAGACCGACGAGATCGTCGAGCTGGCCGCTGAGATGCGGGACGCGCGTGCGGTCTACGCGACCCACATGCGCGACGAGGGCGCGCACCTCGTCGACTCCGTGGCGGAAGCGATCGAGATCGGCGAGCGCGCCGGGGTGCCGGTACAGATCTCGCACCACAAAGCATCGGGGCGCGCGAACTGGGGAAAGGTCGCGGACTCGTTGGCGCTGATCGAGAAGGCGCGTGATCGCGGCGTCGACGTCAGCGCCGACCAGTATCCCTATACGGCGGGCAGCACGATCCTGTCCGCGATCCTCCGGAACGACGGCCTGCGTGCTGGCGAAGGCGGTATCGGTTCACTCAGCGGCGACGATGTCGTGATCGCGTCGACCGCGAGCCACCCCGAGTGGGAGGGCCGCTCGATCGCGGACTTCGCGGAAGAGTGGGGTCTCGAGGCCCAGGAGGCGGGCGACCGGGTCCTGGCCCAAGAGCCCCTCGCATCGGTGGTCATCCACTCGATGTCCGAGGACGACGTGCTGCGCGTCATGGCGCACGAGACCACGATGATCGGCTCCGACGGTATCCCCACCCTGGAAGGTCGCCCGCACCCGCGCCTGTACGGCAGCTTCGCGCGCGTGCTCGGCCATTACGCGCGAGACGCCGGCGTCTTCCCCCTCGAACAGGCAGTCCACCGCATGACCGGAATGTCGGCAACGAAGTTCGGCCTGGCAGACCGCGGCTTCGTACGCGAGGGCCACTTCGCGGATCTCGTGGTCTTCGATCCGAATACGATCGCCGATGTCGGTACCTACGAGGATCCCCATCACGCGCCGCGCGGCATCCACCAGGTGTTCGTGAACGGCGCCCACGCGGTGGGCGACGGCGTCCACACGGGTGCGCGGTCGGGACGCCCGCTCCGGCGGAGCACACCCCGAGCGCCGAGCCCGATAGACTAGAGTCCCGTAGAGGAGGAGCACCTCGTGCAACGCGAAGTCGGCATCGCACTCATGAAGCGCGCCCTTGCGATCATGGAGGACCAGTGGCCCGAGATGGCCAACGCGCACATGCAGGTGCCCCTCGAGTATTACAACAGCCAGGAGATTGCGGAGCGCGAACGCGAGATCTTCGAGACGTCGCCGCTGGCCCTGGTGGCGGCATCAGAGCTCTCGAAGCCCAACGACTACCTCGTGCGCACTGCCGTCGGGCGTTCGATCCTGCTCACCCGGGACAGCGAAGGCGAGGCTCACGCCTTTCTCAACTACTGTCGACACCGCGGCGCCGAACCCGTGCAGGGCTGCGGGAACGCGCGCAGCTTCTCGTGCCCGTATCACGCCTGGACCTACGACACGCGCGGACGGCTGATGGGGATGCCGCTCGGCGACCGCTACGAGGGACTCGACCGGTCGGCCCTCGGACTCGTCGAGCTTTCCAGCGAGGAACGCCACGGCTTCATCTGGGTCGTCCTGCGTCCCGACTCACCGATCGATGTGGCCGCGCACCTCGGCGACCTCGATACGGAGATCGCATCGCTGGGCTGTGACCGGATGACCTACTACAACTCACTCCAGGAGGAGCCACTGGCGCTGAACTGGAAGGGCGTGACCGAGGGGCTCCTCGAGGGGCTCCACGTTCCGTACGTTCACGCCGGCACGTTCGCCTTGAATCCACAGGCCGCCGCCATCGACCTCGCCTTCTACGACGCCATCGGTGCGCACGTCCGCTACGGACTCCCGATGTTCGGCCCGGATGACGTCGCGCGCATCCGCGCGACCCCGGAAACGCAGTGGGACCCCGCGTCGAGCATCGGCTGCGTGTGGTGGATCTCGCCGGGTCTGCTGCTCGCCCAGGAGCTCTACGGTCTGATCTACGCCGACCTCACGCCGGGGTCGAATGTGAGCGAGGCCGTCTTCCGCTACGGCTGGCTGAGCCCGACGACCGAGGCGCCCGAAGGGATGGCATCGCCCGAAGAGATGGCGGCGCGGGCCGCGCAAGCGGTCAGTCAGGACCAACCCGTGTGGGAGACCTGCGGGCGCGGCCTGACCCACGGCGCGCACGACTCCACGCTGATCGGTCGCAACGAGAAGGGCGTGCAGCTGTTGCACGAGAGCGTCGCGCGCCAGATTGGCTACGAGGGGCTGCGCTACTGCTGAACCGGCGTGGCGGCGATGAGCGCCTCGCACTCTGCGACGATCCGCCCGCCCACGAACCGCGGCGCCCGCTCCCGCATCCGTCGCCCGTCGCGATCGAGCTTGAGCCGATCGCGCAGCGTCGCAGCTAGCTCCATCGCCACCGCGTTCTCGCGCCACGCGTCCTCGCGCAACCACCAGCTCCCCGAAAGGGTCGCGTTCACTTCGAGGTCGCGCCCGCAGCGGGCGTTGGGGATCAGCAGCGACGGCACGCCGGCGGCGCGGAGCTCGGCCACGGTGACCGCGCCCGCGGAGCTGATCGCGAAGTCCGACCGCTGGTAGGCGTGACCGATGGCGTCGATGAAGGGATCCACGCAGGCCTTCACATTCGCGCGCGCGTAGTCGTCGCGGATGGGTTCGGGATCGAACTCCCCACATTGGTGGCGCACCTCGAGGTCGATGCCGAGCTCCACCACCTTGCCGAGCAGCTTCGGAATGCGTTCGTTGACGAACGCCGATCCCGCGACTCCACTCAGTACGAGGATGTGCGCGCGGGTTTTGCGGGGATCGGGCCGCCGGGCGCCGGGCGGATTCGCCGCGAGAAGCTCGGAGCGAACGGGGTTTCCCGTCACCACCGTCGGCGTCGATCGGAACCACGGTCGCGAGAGCTCGTGGCCCACGCAGATGCGCTGGGCGAAGCGTCCCAGACGGCGGTTCGTCGGGCCGGGCACGGCGCTCGATTCGTGAATGACGGTTGGCAGGCCCAGGCTGCGAGCGGCCAGGAGCACGCCCGCGGACGCGACCCCCCCCACGCCCACCACGAGCTGCGTCTGATGGCGAGTCAGAATGCCCCGCGCAGCAAGAGCACCGCGCGAACAGTCGAAGGCGGTACGGGCAAAGCGATACCAGGGCTCTTCCGCCATGGGGCTACCCGGGATGAGCTCGAGCGGCTCTCCCGCCATCTCGAGCATGCGCTGCTCCACACCATGGCGGGTCCCGATGAACACCACCGAAACCCCCTCGATGCGCTCCCGGTAGGCGCCCGCGATGGCGAGGCCCGCATTCACGCGACCGGCAGTTCCGTCGGCCGCAATGGCGATTCGACGCGATCCGTCGCGTTTGCACACTTCGAGCGCAGCGGCGACGGAGTCGTCGAGAGCGTGAGCGGAAAGGACGTCCGGCGGGTTCATGGCATCCCAGTTCTAGAGCGCCGATCCCCACTGGGGGATATGCGACTGACTGTAGTAGAATACACCCAACTGGATAGGGCCGAGGATGAATTCGGCTCGGGACCGCAGCGCGAGTGGAATCTCAGCGCTTGGATGGATTTCGTGACGTTCGGGTGGGTTCGCGAGTGTTCGGACTCGTTCGCTCGCTACTCGACCTTGTCGCCGAAGCGCCCCCAGCGGGTCTCGCCCGCGAGGAGTCGGATCCAGGTGAGGGGGTTCGCCATGGCGGCCCAGCTCTCCTGGTTGTTCCAGCTCCAGTAGATGCGAACCGCGGGGCCTCGGATATCGCCCCGGGGCACCATCCCCCAACCGCGGCTGTCGTTCGAGAAATCGCGGTTGTCGCCGAGCATGAAGTAGTGGTCTTCGGGAACGCGGACCCGGCCCTGGGGAAGGCCCGGATAGGCGGGGTGGTCGAGGAGTGCGTGATGCGCGCCGGGCAGCGCTTCGCGGCCCATCCGAAGCCGGCGACCGTGGTTGTCCTCGAACGACTCCGTCCCCCATTCGACGCCGAGTGGCTGGTCATTGAGCAGCACCGTCCCGCGGCGCACCTCGACGGTGTCGCCGGGCAGCCCGACCACCCGCTTCACGAAGCTCTCCAACGGATAGTCGGGGCAGCGATCGAGCGGGCAGATCTCCGAATCGCGCTTCCCGAGATCGAACACGACCACTTCGCCGCGTTCCGGGTCTCGCAGGGCCGGCAGCCGGATGTCCGTGAACGGTATCCGGGAGCCGTAGGAGAACTTGCTCACGAAGACGTGGTCTCCGATCAGGAGGGACGGCAGCATCGACTCCGACGGCACGTAGAACGTCTCGACGATCATCGCCCGGATCAATAGCGCCAGCGCGACGCCGCCAACCAGCGGCGCCACCTGGTTCCAGATGCGGCGCGCCCAGCCAAGCGGGGCTGCGTCGCTGACCTCCGCGTCGCTCGTTTCTTTGGGGCCCTTTGCCACTTCGCGAAAGCTCCGCTGTCCGGCGTGGCAGTGGGCGGAAGAAGCCTTGCGACCTCTCCGCCCCCTCGCCTAGAAAGTAAAAAAGTAGCTGACCGATTCCCGTGCCCAATCGAGCAGAGGGGGGCCGACGGGGCCGATGAACGGCAGCCAGCCCTCGTTGGGAAAGATCCCGAGAAACAACACCCCGAACGCGCAGACGCACAACACGAGGCCCTCGCCGGTCGAGATCTGCATCCTCGGCGCCTCTTCGCCGGGCTCTCGCATGTACATCAACACGGGGACCCGCAGATAGTAGTAGAGCGAGACCACGCTCATCAGGACACCGACGATCACCAGGGGAACCTCTCCCGCTCGCGTCGCCGCGGCGAACACGGTGAACTTGCCGATGAAGCCCACGGTGCCCGGGATTCCCGCGAGGGATACGAGGAACACGGTCATCAGAGCAGCCAGCGCGGGGCGCGACCGGGCGAGCCCCGCAAACGACTCGATGCGCTCGCAGTCCCGACCGCGGTGGGCGAGCACCACCACCACGCCGAAAGCACCGAGGTTCATGAGCATGTAGGCGATCAGGTAGAAGATCACCGCCGCGTAGCCCTCGACGCCGCCAGCCACGAAGCCGATCAGAATGTAGCCGGCGTGGGCGATGCTCGAGTAGGCGAGCATCCGCTTGATGTTGTCCTGGATCACCGCCATGAAGTTCCCGACGACGATGGTGAGGGCCGCCAGGATCCAGAAGATCGTCGTGAGGTTCTCGAGGGGCGAGCCGAGGCCGAGCACGATCAGTCGCAGCAGCGCCGCAAAGGCGGCCGTCTTCACGGCGACGGACATGAACGCAGTCACAGCGGTGGGAGCACCTTCGTAGACATCGGGCGCCCACTGGTGAAAGGGCACGGACGCGATCTTGAACGCGAAGCCGACGATCACGAGGCCGAGGCCGATCATCGCGAGCGGGCTCGCCGGATCGATTCCGGCGCGCAGCGCCTCGAAGGAGGTACTACCGGTGGCGCCGTAGAGCAGCGCCATTCCGTAGAGGAGCACCGCGCTCGCGAACGAGCCAATGAGGAAGTACTTGATCGCCGACTCGTTGCTCCGCAGCTTTCGGCGATCGAAGCCCGCGAGCACGTAGATGGGGATGCTCATCAGTTCGATCCCGACGAACACCGCGATCAGGTCGATCGCCGAAACGAGCAGCATCATCCCGGCCGTCGAGAGCAGCAGCAGCGCGTAGTACTCGCCGTGGTTGATGTGGAGTTCCATCAGGTAGGTGTGGGCGAGCGCGCACGACATCATCGCCGCGAGGGTGATCACCACGGTGATGAGCGCCGAGTACGGGTCGAGCTGGAACATCGGGTGACTGGGGTTGAATACCTCCGAAGTCCCTGCCGAGAACACGACGCTGGAGACGAACAGGGCGGCGGCGAGGAACAGGACGGCCGTCACCATGATGAAGCCGCCG
>JABSQW010000644.1 GCA_013215605.1 Myxococcales bacterium | reverse complement strand
TCTGAAGACGGCGGGCATCGAGAAGATCGGACGCCTCGGGTTGCCGATGAAGATCCTCGCGCGGAGCCGCGATCAGATGGGCGTCCACCTCGACGCCCTCGAAGCCCAGCTCGAGAAGACGGGCGGTCCGTGGCTGCTCGGCACGCAGTACACACTGGCGGACGTGGGCTGGCTCGTGATCTTCGAGCGGCTGCGCCAGGTGGACTCCATCGAGCCATTTCTCGGCAACGGGCAGCGCCCGGCGTGCGCTGGCTACTGGACGGCGCTCACATCGCGGCCGGCCTATCGCGAGGCCATCCTGGAGCACTCGCAACCGCTGATCGAGCAGGGTCTCGAACGGCTGCGATCGGCGAAGGCCGCAGATCCGGTACTGCGGCAGCTGCTCGAAGGCGAGTGAGATCGGCCCCATCCCAGGACCCGAATCGGAGTACAATCCCCCGCGAAATGCCGTTTCATGGCGGCGCCACGGGCAGGAGAGCCGGAAATGTCGCGCAGATCGAGGCACAGGGAAGCGGACGAGAGCGAAGTCAACATGACGCCCATGTTGGACGTCGTCTTCATCATGTTGATCTTCTTCATCGTGACGGCTTCCTTCGTCAAGGAATCGGGCCTCGACACCAACCGCCCCGACACCGCCCCGGAGACCAAGAGCGAGAAGGCCACCATCCTGGTCGAGATCAGCGAGAGCAACCGCATCACGATCAACCGCCGCGAAGTCGATATCCGCGCCGTACGTCCGAATATCGAGCGATTGCACGCGGAGAAACCGCAGGCGCCGGTCGCGATCCGCGCGCACAGGGGCTCCGACAACGGTGTCCTGGTCGACATCATGGATGCGTCCCGCGAGGCCGGCGTCAACCCCAGCATCGCGGAGTGACCTGGGGGCTCACCCGGCCCCGCCCGGACGCCACTCACCCTGACGCCCGCCGTCCTCCGTGCCACGCCCGAGAACAACGCGCGCGAGCTTCAGACTCGGGGTACTCGGGCTAGCCGCGAATCTTGCTCGCCAGGGTTTCGGCGGATCCCAGGTAGCGCTGCGGGGTGAGCGCGCGAAGCCGCGCTTTCGCCTCCTTGGGGATGTCGAGGCCGTCGACGAAACGTCCGAGAGCCTCGGCGTCGATCTCGCGACCCCGGGTGAACTCCTTGAGCTTCTCGTAGGGTTCCGGAATGCCGTAGCGGCGCATGACGGTCTGGATCGCTTCGGCGAGCACGACCCAGTTCGCTTCCAGGTCGGCCTGCATCGCCTCGGGGGCAGCCTCGAGCTTCGAGATGCCCGCAAGCGTTGCCTGGTAGGCGATGAGCGAGTGCGCGATAGCGACGCCCAGGTTGCGCAGCACCGTGGAGTCGCTGAGGTCGCGCTGCCAGCGCGACACCGGGAGCTTCTCGGCGAGATGCGACAGCAGCGCATTCGCAATCCCGAGGTTGCCCTCGGAATTCTCGAAGTCGATCGGGTTGATCTTGTGGGGCATCGTCGATGAGCCCACCTCGCCCGCCACGGACTTCTGTCGCCAGTAGCCGATCGAGATCGAGCTCCAGGTGTCGCGGTCGAAGTCGAGCACTACGGTGTTGAAACGCGCGATCGCGTCGAAGAGCTCGGCGAGGGCATCGTGGGGCTCGATCTGTGTGGTGTACGGGTTCCACTCGAGACCGAGGCCCTCGACGAAGTGGCGCGCATGGGCCGCCCAGTCGATGTCGGGGTATGCCGCCATGTGGGCGTTGTAGTTGCCGACAGCGCCATTCGCCTTGCCGAGCAGCGACACCTCGGCCACCCGGCGGCGCTGCCTGTGGAGGCGTGCGACGACGTTCGCCATCTCCTTGCCGAGGGTGGTGGGCGATGCCGGCTGGCCGTGTGTGCGCGACAGCATCGGCAGCGACGCGTGCTCCTCGGCGAGGTCCGTTATCGTGCCGATCAGCGCGTCCATCGCCGGCAGCACGCACTGCGCGCGGGCCTCTTTGAGCATCAGGCCGTACGCGAGGTTGTTGATGTCTTCGGACGTACACGCGAAGTGGATGAACTCGGAGACAGCGGCGAGCTCGCTGTTGTCGGCGACGCGCTCCTTCAGGAAGTACTCGACCGACTTTACGTCGTGGTTCGTGGTCGCCTCGATCTCCTTCACGCGGCGGGCGTCGGCTTCGCCGAACTCGCTCGCCAGTTCGTCGAGGAACGCCGCGGCGGCGCGCGAGAAGGCCGGCACCTCGGGAATCTCGGGATTCGCAGCGAGGCTCGCGAGCCAGCGGATCTCGACGATTACCCGCTGACGGATCAACCCGAACTCGCTCAGAATCGGCCGCAGATCGCTCGTCTTTCTCCCGTAGCGTCCGTCGACCGGCGAGATGGCGGTGAGGTTGCTGAGGTCCATGGCCTTCCTTTCTGGCGTTGGCGATGGCGACCGCTCGATCGCAGGATCCGCGATCGCTCGATCCGCCGCCCGTTCGATCAGCCCACGAAACGCCGCGCGTTGCGAAAGAGTCGCAGCCAGGGCGCCGCGTCGCCCCAATCGTCGGGACACCACGAGTGCTGCGCAGCGCGGAATACCCGCTCGGGGTGCGGCATCATGATCGTCACGCGACCGTCGGGCGTCGTGAGTCCGGTGATCCCACCCGGCGATCCATTGGG
>JABSQW010000643.1 GCA_013215605.1 Myxococcales bacterium | reverse complement strand
TTTCGAAGAAAATGTGTTTTCGGGGAGGAAAATGTTTTTCCTTCTATAAAATGTTTCTTACCACTTAAATAAAAAAAAATTTTGTTTTCTTAATAAAAAATCAATATTGTAACAAAAATAAATATAAAAAAAAAAAAATTTTAACATGTTCCGTAACATTTTTCTTACACGAAATCATCATAAAAAAAAAATAATAAAAAAAAAATGAAAAATTCAATATTCAACGAAAATGTGTTCCTTTCGAAAAAAATGGGTTTTCTTTGAGGAAAATGGTTTTCCTTCTAAGAAAATGTTTACATAATATATATTAAATAATAGTTATATAAACATGTTAAAAACAATTTCCGCACAATAGGGAAATTTTCATATTGTCATAGTAAATTGGATGTAAATATAGTTTCGTCAGTTTTTGTTAGATTTCATTGATTCTTGGTAGAAACTATTATTTTCTTCTAACTTAAATTTTTTTTTAACTCAAAACCAAATTCATCTTTTAGAAAATTTTTTTGAGTCATTATGTATTATACTATATTTTTTGTAAAAATAAAATATATATATTATGTATACAATTGGATTCAGATTTGAATCCTGGGTTCAGATTTGGGTTCACTTTTTGTTTTGGATTCAGATTTGAATCCTGGGTTCAGATTTGGGTTCACTTTTTTTTTTGGATTCATATTTGAATCCCGGGTTCAGATTTGGGTTCACTTTTTGTTTTGGATTCAGATTTAAATTCTGGGTTCAGATTTGGATTCATATTTTGATTCCGGGTTCACATTTTAAAGAAATATTGATATTTTTTTATATATTTGTTTTCCTAAAAAACAATGATGTTACGCCAATTTTTTTTCTTAGCTTTTTTGGCGGTGTCAACATTACCATTGATATATAAGAAAAAACATATATATATAAAATGTCTTCACCGTTAACATAATATACAAGTCAGAGTAAAAATCTAAATATTTCATAAGTGTTTATTATTTTTTTTCATTTTTTTCCATTTTTTTTCATTTTTTATTTTTTTATTTTTTGGCGCTCGACCAATAAACATTACACGATGATTCTAATTTGTTATATGATGCAATATTATACTATACATAAGCTTTCCTGATCATTTAATAATCATATTAGTAGAAAAACATTGATTTCCTTGACGTATTATTCATTCATTTTTTTATTTTTATCGATTTTCGAGAAAAATACAATGTTCAAGTTATACAATTTTTCCTTGATTATGTACGGTGTGTAAATACACAGGAAAAATTGTATACATTTTTTTTTGCAAAGTACTGGTAATAATCTCGACACCGCCGAAAACGCTAAGAAATAAAAGTAGCGCAACATCACTTTTTTTTGTGGATAGGGGAACAATATATATATAAAAAATATCAATATTTCTTTAACATCTGAACCCAGAATCAAAATTTTAATTTAATTATGAATCCAAATATGTTGTGTTTTTTAACTATTATTTACGACATGAAATCATCATAAAAAAAAAAATAATAAAAAAAAAAATGAAAATTCAATATTCAAACAAAAACATGA
>JABSQW010000642.1 GCA_013215605.1 Myxococcales bacterium | reverse complement strand
CGAGAGCCCGGTGTGGATGTGAAGGTCGCCGAAATAGGCGTGGCGCTCCTCTGATCGGTCGACGCAAGCCGCGTCGCCTTCGGCCGCCTGTGCCCCCGAGCCTGCACAAACGAGCGCGGCGAGCAGCAGCGCGCGCGAGCCCTGGATCAATGAGTCGACAGGCTTCATGGCAGCCCCTTTCGGTAGAAAAGGAGCACTATGGACGAGTCTCAGCCCAAGGTATAGTTCGCGTTTACATTGGCGCCGACGAGCGACGAGCATACGGGTGGGCGAAGCCCGAGCGCCATGACCTCCTCGAAAATGGATGCTCCCGGGTGTTGCGAATTGGTTCTGCAGCCGAGGCGCCACGGCGAACGCCGCGGGCCGCTAGGCTCCACCCACCGCGCACGTGTACCAGCGCACGATCTCTGCCGGCGTCGCACTCCAAAGCTCCCCCTCCCACCGCCGCGCAACACCGCGAAGGAACTCGAAGTACGGCTCGAGGCGGCCCCGCCGCGCCGACTGGTGGGGCTGCGGGTGAAGGATCGGCACGAGCACACCACCCTGCGCGACGATCTCGTCGGCGAGTCGATGAAGCATTGCGTAGCCTCCGAGTCCGTCGAGCGCGGTATCCGGCGGGAGCGTGATGGGAAGCTCGGTGAGGCGGCCCGCGGCGCGGTAGGGGAACACGGTGCAGCAGCCGGTGTGGGTGCGTGTGCCGTAGAGGTCGCTCGCCGAGGGCACGGAGGTGTCGTAGGCGAAGTGTCGCTCCAATACGGTGAAGAGCTCGGGGCTGCGCGAATACCAGGGAGTCCGGATGCCCTCGACGCCGAGATCGGCGAGGCGGTCGAGGATGCGTGTTGCGCGGCGCTCCTGCGCCGACTCGTCGAGGTAGGCGAGCTTCGCGTCGTGGTTCCAACCGTGGGCGCCGATTTCGTGGCCGGCGTCGCGGATCGTATTGAGCGCGCGCTCGTGGCGGATGGGGTCGACGCGGCTTGCCACGATGTACCAGGCGCCTCGGAAGCCGAGGGAGGTCTCCGCGTCGAGGATCTCGTCGAGCAGACCCGAGTTGCGCGCCTCGAGGATCCACTCGGTGTCGACGTCGTGGGTCAGCGTGATCGCGGCACGGCGCCCGTCGGGCCAGAGGGTGCGATCCGTCGCGACGCGTGCGGTCCGGGCGCACAGCGCGCGCAACGAGTCGGCCAGGGTGTCGAGGGGCAGCTCGGGAAACGGGCGATTGGGGCCGGGGCCCGCGAGCTGGCCGAGCAGCGATTCGGCCAGACCCTTCACCGCGTGCGGCAGCCGCGCGTAGTTGACGAGTGGGATGCGACTCGGGAGCGGCCGCGCCAGTTCGCCCGCGTACGTCTCCTCGAGGAGGGTGCGGATCCACGCCGCCGGATCGACGGCCCAGCGCAGCGGCTTGCCGGGACGGTCGATGCAGAGCGGCCAGCGTTTGCCCGACGTCTCCTCGCAGAACAGTACGACGTGGCCGGCGTCGGGCGTGGTCGGACGTTCCGCGTCCGCGAGGTCGGGAACCGGTGCGAGCCGGTCGAGCGGCGGGAGTTCGTCGGGCCACGCGTCGCCCGCTACGATGCGGCCGATGCGTGTTCCAGTGGGTCGTGCGGCCGGCACTTCGAAGAGCCGCTCGGCCCCGGCTTCGGTGCTCGCGAGCAGACCCGCGAGCAGGGGGTCCTGAGCGCTCCAGCGCAGGGTCTGCGTCGCGGCGTGCCCGGTTGCCGTCAAAGGGAAAGCGTCTTGACGGGGCGAGCTGGAACACCGGCGACCAGGGTGTTGGCGGGGACGTCTCGATCCACCACCGCGCCCGCGGCCACGACGGCGTTTTCGCCCACGGTCACTCCGGGCAGCAGGATGGCGCCCACGCACAGCCAGGCCCCGTCGCAAATCCGGACGGGCGCCGCGCTCGGCGGATAGAGTCGCTGTAGCGGTGTTGCCACCGACGTCGCCATGTGGGAGACAATGGTGCAACGATGAGAGATCGTCACGTGATCGCCGATCTCGATCAGCTCCGAAAAATTGGTATCGAGCTCGACGTGGAAGCCGATGTAGACATCGCTCCCGATCTGGATCCCCATCAGACGGCAGAGCAGGATCCGGACGGAGGCCAGCGGACACAGCTTCGCCGGCCCGAGGCAGAACATCCGCCTGAAGAAGATCTTGAGTGCGCGGCTCGGACTCACGTGGGTGGACGCTCCAGAGTGATTTCGGAATCCGGCGGGCGGGGTCGACCGCATCGCGATTCGACGCGAACGGGTGCGTCCACGCCTGGACGCGGAACCTTGTCGCGATGATCCGTCGCGGCACCGCGCTCTGGGCGCTATTCGTCGTGGTCAGCTCGCTGGTTGCCGCCGAGGCGATCGGGCGCCTCGCTCTCGAGGATCCCATCGCGGATCCGCATCTCGTAGGTATGGTCGACCCCAGCAGCGACTCGCGGCGCATGACCCCGTCGAAGAGCTACACGAGCACGGCGGGCGTCCGCATCCACATCAACGAGTTCGGGTTCCGCACGCCTACGGCCGACGCCCGCATCCCGGCGCCATCCGACGCGCGGATCCGCATCGCGGTGCTCGGCGACTCGGAGACCTTCTGCGAGGCGCTCCCCTACGACCACTGTCTCCCGGGCCAACTCGAGAAGAGCCTGCGCGCCCGCTATCCGACCGCCGACTTCGAGGTCCTGTCGTTCGGAATCCCCGGCACGAACACGCGCGACCACCTGCGCTGGCTGCGTGAGATCGTGTTGCCGCTGCAGCCCGACGTCGTCCTCCTCAACTACGTGCTGAACGACATCGAGCTGTTCGACCGCACGACGATCATCGATCTGCGCCACTGGTACGACCGCAGCTTCCTGGTCCGGTACGTCCGCTACCAGCGCTTCCTGACGCACACCGCCGAGCTCCGGCGCGAGAAGGCGCGCGTCTACCGGCGCTGGGTCGAGACGCGCTCCCACGCGATCTGGAGCGACTACTTCGCGAGTCTCTACGGCGATCCGGAGCTGTGGAACGCGATGCGCGCGACGCTCAGGAGTCTCCGCGACGAGAGCGAGGCGGCGGGCGCCGCGTTCATCATGACCGCCCTCGCCGCGCTTGCCGAGGTGAGCGACTTCCGGTTCGACTACTACCCGTACCGCGAATCCCTCGCGAAGCTCCGCACGCTCGGCGACGACGGCATCCGCTTCGTCGACATGCTGCCCGCCTACGTCGAAGCGGATCGCCCGGCGCTCGACTACGCGGTGACGCTGGCCGATCTCCACCACAACGAGCGCGGCAACCGGCTGCTGGTCGACTACCTGATCGAGCGCCCCGAGTTCCGGGGGCTGATCGAGCCGCTCGTCGCTGCGCCTTCGGGTGCGGGATCGTAGATAGGAAATTCAAGCTGCGCTTCCATGAGGTCCGATCCGTAGAGATTCTGTCCACCAGGAACCGGTGACCCAATACGGGGCGTGCCCACCGTGGCCGCCACCCGTATCGAGTGACCGGGATCCTTGGACCGGGAGAGCCCGGCGAGAAGCTCGGCCGGACCGAAGCCGATGGCCGAGACTCGCCACGTCAAGCATCGAAGTAGAACCTCTCGTTCGGCGAAGTCCTCACCTGCTTCCGTAACGGATGCGTCGAGAAAGCGATTTCGGGCCCTGACTGCGTGCTGCACGCAATTCGAGTCAGCGTGAAACCGCCTCGTCGTGGACCCGTGCCAGCAGCGCCGCGAGTCGAAGCTCCGTCACAGAGAAGAGGAAGCCTCCGAGTTCTTCGACGCGGTCCTCGCTGCAGTCCTTGCGGTGTCGGGCGAGCAGGCGGGTTCGGTGGGCGAGAGTCTCATCGGGACCGAGGCCGGCGGGGTTTCCGGGGAGCCCGAGGACTCCCGCTAGTTCGGCGCGTGTCTGTGGCTGCTCGCGCAGATAGCGGCGTCCGATCGCGATTGCGCTCCCACGGGGGGCGACGAGGCCCATCGGTGCATTACCGGAACCTGCGGCGCCGTCGGCCTCGGCCGTCCCCGGGAGCGAGGAGGCTCCTCCGAGAGCCAGGTAGATAATAGATAGGAAGTTCGAGCTGCGTTTCCGCAAGGTCCGATCAGTAGACCTTCTGTCGACTAGGAACCGGTGATCCGCATACGGGGCTCGCCCCTCTCGATCATCTCGTTGGGGTCGTTCGTGTTGTAGAGGCCTCGCTCGCCCGCGTTCCTGAATTCCTCCCACCGCCGTCGCGGCCGGGCGCGGGGGGTCCGGAGATTCTATGGTTTCCGGACACCGGAGAGCCCGTGAGCGATCAGGACGAACACATCCCCCCGAGCGCTCCGAAGCAGGCCGATCCGCTCTTCGAGAGGTGGGGCGGACCCTGGTTCGACCAACCACTCGGCGAAATCTTCGAGGCCTCCGCACAGAGGCGCTTCGTCGACGTGGCGTCGATCGCGGCGGCGCTCGCGCTGCTGGTCGGCTTCACCTACTCGCTGGTTACCGAGGGCTCCATCGATTGGGTGCGATGGGGCGCCCTCTGGACCGGCCTGCTGGGTTTCGCCTCGGCTCCCATCGCGATGCGCAGGAGCGGTTCCGTCTCCCTCGGCGCCCTGGTCATGCTGGTCACGGGCATTTGCCTGATCGTCGTGCCCGCCTACTACCAGGGCGGCGCATCGGCCATCTTCACCATCTGGTTCCTGCTGGTTCCACTCCTGGCCGGGTTGCTGCTCGGCCCGCGTCTGGCGCTCCTGTCCGGAGCGGTGGGCGGCGCAGTCATGACCGGTTTCTACCTGCTCGAAACCAGCGGGCGCCTCCCGGCGGACCTGCCACGCATGGATCCGTTCATGGCCTGGCTCAACCTCGTGATGGGGATCGCCTTCAGCACGGCCGTCGGCGCCGTATCGGCGCGGACCTTCCTGGCCTCCTCCGAACGCCTGCGCACCGCCCGTCTCGCGGAAGCCGCCAAGACCCGCGCGCTCGAGGAGAGCCACGACCGTTATCGCGCCAGCGTCGACGCCGCGCTGGACGCCATCGTCACCGTCGACGAGGCGGGGCGCATCGTGGAGTTCAACCCCGCCGCCGAGAAGATGTTCGGACGCTCCCGAGGCGAAACCCTCGACAGCCCGCTTGACGAGAGCCTGATTCCGGAACGCATGCGTGCCCCCTACCGTCGAGCATTCCGCCGCTACCTGGAAAGCGGGGAGACGAGCATTCTGGGTCGCGAGCACGAACTGCAGGCCCTGCGATTCGACGGCACCGAGTTTCCCGTGGCGCTGATCGTGCAGCCCCTCAGCGTCTCCGGCCACCCGCACTTCAGCGCCTATCTGCGCGACATGACCGAGCACTACGCGGCCGAGAAGGAACTGCGAGAGGCCGAGCGACAACTCGCTCAGGCGCGGCGCCTGGAGGCGATCGGCCGGCTGGCGGGCGGCGTCTCCCACGATTTCAACAACCTCCTGCTGGCCATCAACGGACACACCGAGCTGCTCCTGGCTCGCTCCGACCTGGACGGAGAGGCGCGGGACTGTCTGGAGCAGATCGCCCACGCGGGCCAGCAGGCCGCCTCCGTCACCCAGCAGTTGCTGGCCTTCAGCAGAAGCGACCAGCTGTCACCGAGCCTCACCGACGCCAATCAACAGATCCGGGACCTCATCGGCATGCTGGAGCGCCTGCTTCCGGAATCGATCCGCGTCCTGACCGACCTCGAGCCGCGCATCTGGCCGCTGGAGACCGACGCCACCCGCCTCGAGCAGGCGCTCCTGAACCTCGTGCTGAATGCCGGAGATGCGATGCCCGACGGCGGAGAGCTCACGCTGGCCACGCGCAACGTGACCTTGGATCACGAGGACGCCGCCCGGATCGAGGGCCTGCAGGCCGGACCGCACGTCCGGATTCAGGTATCCGACACCGGAAGTGGGATGGACGAAAGCACGGCGAGCCGCGCCTTCGAACCCTTCTTCACTACCAAGGACACCGGCGAGGGCACCGGGCTCGGCCTCGCCACGACCTACGGCACCGTGCGACAGAGCGGTGGAGTGATCCAGGTTTTCAGCGACGAGGGGAGGGGTTCGACCTTTACCGTGCTGCTCCCCCGGGCCGTCGAACCCTCCGCCCCCGTGGTGAGCGGATCGCAGTCCCCGGGACGCGGGCGGGGCGAGACGGTGCTGGTCGTGGAGGACCAGCCCACCCTCCGCCAACTTCTGCAGCGCGCGCTGGAGGGGCAGGGCTATCGCGTCCTGATCGCCGCGGATGGAATCGATGCCATCGAGCTGGCCGACAGGCAGGAAGACCCCATCGACCTGGTGATTACCGATGTGGTGATGCCCCGCCTTGGTGGGGGCGCCACCGTCGAGCGCCTACGCAAGGGGCGCCCGGATCTCAAAGTGATGTTCATCTCGGGTTACGCGGGTGAGGCCACGGGCGCCACCTACATGGGAGACGCGCGGGTCGCCTTCCTCCAGAAGCCCTTCCGGCTAAAAAAACTCTGCCGTCATGTCCGCGAACTTCTGGACCAGGGAACGACCCGCGTAGCGGGCGGGGAGTGAGAGCGCCGAGCGGAGGGACGGAGGAACCCACTCCTGCGACGTGGTCCCGGTGACATCGTCCAGGCCGTACCGAGTGAAACGCGCTCCGCTGATGCCGTCGTTTCTCTTAGAAACATCCTTCGTGCAGATAGGAAGTTCAAGCTGCGCTTCCGCAAGGTCCCATCATAGAGATCCTGTCGACCAGGAACCGGTGACCCAACACGGCCGACGCGCATCGCCGTTCCCTCGTCGGGGAGGGGGTGACTACTTTTCGCGGTGCGTGGATGCGAGAGCCGCATCGAGCCACTTTCGCTGAAAGGGTCCATCCTCGGTTGCTGCGGGCTCATGGGGATCCGACCCGGAGCCGTCCCATTCCCAGATCCCGAGCCACGGGTCTTCCGTTCGCTTCATCCACTCGGAGAGTCGTTTTCGGAGACTCGTAAGCCGCTCCGCGTGAGCCGGGTCCGCCGCGAGATTGAAGATCTCGCCGGGGTCCATATGGAGGTCGTAGAGCTCCTCGCGGGCGGGACGAACCTGTCTCTCCAGGAGAAAGCGGGCGCGGGCGTCGGAGTACCACGCTCTCAACATCTCCGGGGCCCATCGTTCGAGCGCGTGGTTTCTGAGCTCGATATCGGGCCGGAGAGTGCGGATGTATTTGTAGCGGTGGGTGCGCAGCGCTCGCTGGGGGAAATAGCGGTTGCCTTCCAGAAGCGTCTGCTCGCTGAACACGACGTCGGGGGGAGTCTCTCTCTCTCTCCCTGCAACACCTTTGCAAACGACCTCCCCTGAATCTGCGGGTGGATGGGTGCCCCCGCGACTTCGAGCAGAGTTGGGAGAATGTCGATTCCGCCGACCAAGATATCCGTCGAACGGCCGGGCGCGATCACGCCGGGCCAGCGAATAACCAGCGGAACGTGGATTCCACCTTCGAACAACGTTCCCTTGCTCGCCGGAAGAGCGGGACCGTGGTCGCTGGTCACGATGACGAGCGTCGAGGCGGAAAGGCCCGCGTCGTGGAGCGCATCGAGAGCCACTCCGACCATGTCATCGGCGAGCGAATAGGCGTCGTACATCCGGGCGTGTGCGAGCCGAAAACGGGGCGTGTCGAGCGCGGTGGCGGGTACGGGGATCGCGTCTGGATCGTGAGGCTTGCGCCACGCGGGGACGCCGTCGTCGCCGGGGTAGGGCGTGTGGGGCGCCCTGATGCTCACCACGAGAAAGAAGGG
>JABSQW010000641.1 GCA_013215605.1 Myxococcales bacterium | reverse complement strand
GGCGCAGCCACGTGATCGGTGTCACCCGGGAGCCGTTTCGTCACCGGAACCGGCAGACGGGAGGGGAAGCTGCCGTTGAACTGCATGGGGAAGGGCCCCGATCGCCAGCGTCGACGCTGGCAGCGTCAACGGGTCGCGGATCGGAGCGGCCAAGCCGGGGGAGGCCGCTGCGTCGGACGGAGGCCGCCAGCTGGGGTAGATTCGGCCGATGATGAGCTCCCGGGTCCGTCGGCTCATCGCCGCAGACGCCCTGAGCCCGGCACCAGCGGGAGCCGCTCGGTCGGAGGGTCGGGTTTCGATCCAGGTCGAGAATCCGCCGAGCGACCCGCGGCCGCCGGCCCCCCGGAACGCGCGCACGTGCGAATCCTGCGCCGCCAAGTGACGACCGGGGCCCCACCGACGCCATGCCGAGGCTGCTCGTCTTCCAGCACGTCGCCTTCGAGATTCTCGGGACCCTCAATCCGCTGCTCAAGAAGTCGGGCTTCCGGATCCGCTACGTGAACTTCGAGCGCGACCCCGACGCGGTCCCGAACGTAGACGGCTACCACGGCCTCGTGGTGCTCGGCGGCCCGATGAACGTCGATCAGGTGGAGGCGCATCCCCACCTCGCAGCGGAAGTGAGCGCGATCCGTCAGGCGATCGAGGGCGACATCCCGGTGCTCGGCATCTGCCTCGGCGCCCAACTCATCGCCCGGGCCCTCGGCGCGCCGGTCACGGTGAATCCCGAGAAGGAGATCGGCTGGTACGACGTCGCCGTGAGCGATGCCGGGCGCGAAGATCCGCTCTTCGCGCACTTCGCCGACACCGAGAAGATCTTCCAATGGCACGGCGACACCTTCGCGATTCCCGCGGGCGCGACGCACCTCGCGTCGACCCCCAGCTGTCGCCACCAGGCCTTCCGCCACGGCGACAAGGTCTACGGTTTTCAGTTCCACATGGAGGTCGACGAGCCGCTGATCGAGCGCTGGCTCACGGTCCCCGTGCATCAGGAGGAGATCCGCGCTTCGGACGGCCGCATCGAACCGGATCGGATCCGGGCCGAGACCGACACCCATATTCGAAGCCTCAAGCGCCTGGCGCGGAGGACCTTCGAAGGGTTCATCCGGCTGTTCGAGGATGCCTGACAGGTTTTCGGGAATCGTGTTCTAATCGGGGCGAAGTGCCGGGAGGCCCCCATGAGTGAAGCGTCCGAAAACACGGCCAGCGGCGAGCGGCTCCGCAAGACGTTCCCCGTCTTCGACTGCGACGCCCACATCAACGACCCGCTCGAGATCTGGACCGAATACGTCGCCGAGGCGGACCGCGAAGCCGTCAAGGGGTTCTACTGGCAGGACGAGAGCCAGACGCTCCTCAACGGTCGAACGCTCGTGATGGGCGGCGCCACGCATCACTTCCGGCCGATGTTCAATCCCATCCACATGGCCGGCCCGCAGATGACCAAACCGATCATCCGCAAGCTCCTCATGGACGTCGTGATGGGAAAGCTCAGCGAAGAGCAGGTCGCGCAGATCGAGCACGCCGGCGCCGTCGATGGCTACGCGCGCTGTCGCGACATGGACCTGATGGGGATCGACCAGGTCATGGTCATCCCCACGATGATGGTCATGCACGTGCCCTTCGGCGAGAACCCCGAGGGCGCCCGCGGCTTCGCGCGCGCCTACAACGATTGGGCGGTCGATTACTGCGCGGCCGCACCCGATCGACTCTTCCCCGCGGCGTGGCTGCCCCTGCAGTCGCCCGCGTACACGGTGGAGGAGATCCGGCGCACCGCGGAGAAGGGCTTCCGGATGGGCCTCGTGCGGCCCATCGACGCGCGCCACCAATACCCGAACCAGATCGGCCGCGGTATCGGCGGAGCGACTTTCGATCTCATCTACAAGGAGATGGAAGCGTGCGACATGGTGCTCGGGATGCACACGTTCCCGGCGCCGGACGTCGCGAGCTACCACGACGGTCGGAGCCTCGACTACGTGGTGTCGCCCGGCGAGCTGAACACCCTCGCGAGCGATCCCGCGGTGGGACAGCGCATCGACGCCCAGGCCCTCTCGTTCGTGTTCGAGGCCCAGGCCTGGCTCATCCAGGTGCTCTTGTCGGGCTTCCTCGACCGCTACCCGAAGCTGCGCATGGCGGTCCTCGAGTCGAACGCGAGCTGGGTTCCGAGTGTGCTCGCGCACTGCGATCGCCTCTTCAAGCTGCACGCGAAGGAGCGTCGCACGCCGGCGAGCCGCCTGCCGAGCGAAGCCTTTGCCGAGCAGTGCACGATCTCCTTCGAGGGTGACGAAGCGCCGGCCTTCAAGCAGTGGCGATTCTTCCAGAACACGGGAGTGTGGGCGTCGGACGCGTACCACACGGATGGCGCCGACGTGTGGACTGCCATTCGCGAGATGAACGCGTGCGGTGTTCCCGAGCGCGTCCAGGCGCGCATGCTCGGCGCCAATGCGAGCGATCTGTACCGCATCGAGCAGAAGACGTTCGTCAGCGAGGAGGCGCCGCCGCTGAAACGCCCGGATTGGTTTCCCCAGGGCGAGCTGCTCGAGCGCTTCACCGAGCTGTCGAAGGATCCGCGCAAGAACGGCGCGGCGCTCCAGGAGCTGCTCGGCGGCGGATCCGCCGGCCAGACCAGCGGCGGGTCGGGCAGCGGCTACTGAGAGACGGGGGACGATGCCATGTCGAACATTACGGTCATCGATGCTGACAGCCACGTCTGGGAGCCCACCGAGATCTGGACCGATCGGGTTCCCGCCGACCAGCGCGCGCTCATCGAGGACGCCTTCTGGCACGAACGCGGTCCAGCCGGAACCGAGCTCACGGTGGTGAACGGGCGCGAGGTGCGATCGCTCAACCGAAGCCGCCTGAACCGCCTCGCCTGCTACCACCCCGGCGACAGCCCCGACTCGATCGGCGCCCTCGATCCGTCCGGCGACGCGGCGGAGAATCCGGGAGCGTGGGATCCCGCGGCTCGACTCGCGGACCTCGACGCCCTCGGTATCGCCCAACAGATCGTGTTTCCGACGCTCTTCGCCGAGCACCTGCCGGTGGTGGAGAGCCCGCGCGCGGCGGTGGTGTTGGCGCGCGCGTACAACGAGTGGGTGGCGGATTTTGCGGCGGCCGGCGAGGGGCGTCTGCACCCTGTGGCGGTACTGCCCCTGCAGTCGCTGCCCGGCACGCTCGAGGAGATCGAACGGGCTGCCGCCGCCGGCTTCCGCGCGGTCTTCGTGCGACCGAGCTTCGTTCGCGGACGTTTCATCAACCACAGCGAGTACGACCCGATGTGGCGCGCGATCAGCGACGCGGGTCTCGTGGCCTGCATCCACCCGTCGACGGGCAGTACGAACCCGGATTTCACATCGGCGGGCGCGTTCGTCGAGCGCGTCGCGAGCAATCTCGAGATCGGTCACGATGTCGCCGGCGCCATCGCCCCGGTGCAGGACAACATGTCGGCCGTCCTGGCTCTCGCGTACTACGGCCACCTCGAGAGCAATCCAACGCTCAAGCTGGCGTTGTGTCACGCCGGCGCGTCGTGGTTCGAGCTGGCCCTCGAGAAGGCGGAGACCTACCTCTGGCTCTTCCCCGGCCCGCTGCCGGTCTCGCTCGAGCCCGAGGAGCTGTGGCGCCAGCACGACGCGCTCGTGACCTTCGATGCGTGGGAGGATTCCGTGGGAATCCTCCCGGGCGTCTACGGCACCATGGCGGCCTACGGGACCCGCTATCCCCACCACGACGCGAGCGCGCCCGCCGAGGCCACGGGGATGCTCGAGCGCAACGGAGTGAAACCCGCGGTGATCGCCGACATGATGGGCGGCAACGCCGCGAAGCTCTACGGACTTTCCCCGATCGCGTGACGACCGGCATTCCGTACGATCGACCCGTCGATTGTGATGTCGCCATCGTTGGCGCCGAGCTCGCGGGGCTGATCACAGGAGCCATCCTCGCGCGTCGCGGGCTCGACGTCGTGGTGGTCGACAAGCCGGCGCAGATCGGTGGTGGCGGCGGGTCGACGCTCCGCGACGGCTACTGGCTCGACGGCGGGCATCGCGACGGCCTCGACGTGACCGATCTACAAGTGGGCTGGAGCTGGGGGCGTGTCGCGGCCCGCGAAGCGGGGGTCAGCGTGCCGTTGCGTCCCGTGGAGTCGCCGCTGCGCGTCCATCTGCTGCCCGAGTTTCCGCCGAAACAGCCCGCTCCGGTGGTTCCCGGCGATTGGTCGCCGCGCGGCTTCGCGTCGCTGGCCCGCGACGTGTTCGGCGTTTCCGAAGCGGCCATGCCGGAGTTCGGGAAGGTTCTCGCGGCACTCTCCGGCGCATCGCCCGACGAACGCCGCGCGGCGATTCCGCAGACGCTCGTGCAGTGGCTCGCCGACGGCGACGTATCGCCGGAGGTCGCGACCGCCGTCTACACCATGGCGAAGACCGTCTTCTGCGAGTATCCCGAGCGTGCTTCGGCGGGACGCCTCATGAGCTTCTTCGGCGCGCGGGGGGCCGAGCCGATGGAGACGGGCTTCGCCGACGACGCCGAGATGGGCGGGATGTCGGGACTCTCGGCGCCGTTCGCTCGCGCCCTCGAGGCGAGTGGCGGGAGGCTGTGCCTCGACCACGAGGTGGTCGAGGTGCTGTTCGACGGCGATCGCGCGTCGGGCGTGGTGGCCCTCGACCCAGCGCAGCTCGTGCTCGAGCTGCGCGCACGCGCCGTCGTGCTGGCGCGCCCGATCTGGGACGTGCTTCCGCTGCTGCCGCCCGAGCGAGTCGATCCCGACACGGCCGAAATCTCGCGCCGCCTGCTCGACGAGAGCGGTGACGGCCTGTCGCTCCAGGTGGGACTCGAGCGGGTGCCGCGCGTGCGCGAAACCGGAGAGGTCGACGATCACGCGGGCTGGAATCGCTTCTTCGTCGGCGAAGAGCGCAGCTACCGCGGCGGTTTCCACATTCCGTCGCTGAGCTCGCGCGCGAGCGCTCCGCCCGGGCGACATCTTCTGCAGTGCATGATCGTCCGCTGGCTGCGCGCCGACGAACGGCCCGGCTGGCGTGAGACACGCGCCAGCCTCGACGCCGCCCGCGAGACCTTGCGCGCCTTCTACCTCGACTACGACGATTGCGTCGCCTGGGAGGCCTATCAGTGGGTGCAGCGGCCCGCCGCCATGGCGTGGTTCTGGGCGCCGGTCGAACGCCACGGCCTGACCCTGCCTCGCTGCCCCGGCCTCTGGCTCGCGACGTCGACGTTCGAGAGTGAAGCCGGACCCGTCGACATCTGCGCGCAGGCAGGCCTGCTCGCCGCGCGCGCGGTGGCCGAGGATCTCCAGTAGGCCGAGGCGTGCTACGAGAGACGGCCTCCGCGCAGTGAACCGCCGAAGCCGACCGCGCCCAGGCAAACGAAGTCGGACCCACGCGCCCCATTCGTGACGCGATCGCTATCGTGTCGCCGATGGCAACCGCGCTCCGCACCTGCATCGCCCTCGCCAGCGCGAGCTGGCTCGCCTGCGGCGGTGCACCGGACGCGGCGCCCATCGAACTCGTGCAGGGCGAGTTGCTCACCAACCCCACGGAGCACGGCGTCGATGTCGTGCTGCTGTCCGACGAGCCGATGGAGTACGCGGCAGAGATCGTGGCGGCGGACGGCGCGACGTCGCGCACCCCGGTTCGAAGCGCCGGCGCGCGCGAACTCGCGCTGGTCCGCATCGAAGGTCTCGAGCCCGGGTCGGAGTACACGGCGCGAGTACGGCTGCGGCGTCCGGGCGACCTGCGTTTCGAGGAGCGCGAGCCGCTGCGTTTCCGGACGCTTCGCGTGGACCGCGACGCGGTGGTTCGCTTCGCGTACGCGGCCGACTCCCACATCACCGGCCGGTTCATGAAGGTGTCGTGCGGACGCGGCGACGAGCACGAAACGGCCATCGAGAACTTCCGTCGCACGGTGCGCCACATCGCGGCGGCCGACGTCGACTTCGCGATCGCCGCTGGCGACAACTTCATGACGCACGCTCCGAAGATGCAGAGCTGCCCCGGTGTGGAGGCGTACGGCTCGGGCACGGTGCGGACCGCCGCCCAGGCCGACCTGCGCTACGAACTCGCCCTCTCGCCGGACTTCCTCGGCGGGATCGCGCGCAGCGTTCCGATGCTCTACGTGCTCGGCAATCACGACGGCGAGGCGCGCTTTGGGGATGACGCGGGCTCCCACGGTCATTTCCGCGACACCCGCGCCCTCAGCCGGGCGGCGCGTCTTCGCCACCTGCCGGACCCTGTACTTCGCTACCCCGGCAGTCGAGAGGGCCTGTACTACACGTTCACCTCGGGGGACGCCCGCTTCATCGTGCTCGACGTGATGGCCGGCCCGGACGACTACCCGCGGACGGCCGCCGACTGGACGCTTGGCGAAGCGCAGCTCGCGTGGTTCGAGCGCGTCGTCCGCTCGGACCGGCGCAGCTGGACCTTCGTATTCGCCGAGCACCTGGTGGGCGGCTTCAGCAACCCCGACGCGTCGCGCGTGGAGGGCGGGCGCGCGTACCACTACGGGCGCGGAGGACTCCAATCGACGCTCGACGAGACCCCGCGCTCCGCGTTCCGCGGCGAGCAGGCGACGCTGCAGCAGATCATGCGCGAGAATGGGGTCGACGTCTTCTTCCACGCGCACGACCACGTCGCGGTGGTGGGCGAGAAGCTCGCACCCGACGGGTCCGGGGAGGGTGTCTTCTACGCGCTCGGCGGTCAGGCGTCGGGCGATGGACGCGGTCCGAGCTGGCAGGACCAGCCGTGGTTCCGCGCGCGCATGGACTACGACGGAGACGGCGCGGCCGACTTCCTCGGCGACCGCACCGGGACCCTGTCACCGGGCTTCTACCGCGTCACCGTGCGGGGGCGCGAGCGGATCGACCTCGCCTACGTGGGCAGTGACGCCGATCCGGCTCGCGACGGGAAGGTGGTGTTTCAGGTCTCGATCTTTCCCGACGGCACGTCGAACCTCGCGGATCTGCGTGCGGCGAAGAGCACGACGGCCACCAAGCCCGCTGCCGAGAACGCCGTGACCGCGGCGGCCGGGGCGCGCCAGGGCGGCCGGTAGCGGAACACGACGCTGTGTTCACCGGCCGGCACCACCACGGCCCGCAGCGCGCCGTCGGCGCGCAGCACGGGGACGGATTCACCATCGACAGTGGCTTCCCACCCCGGGTAGGCGAGGTCCGCGAGTCGCACGAGCCCCGCGGCGTCACCGGTCTTGCGCAGCGTGACCGCAGTCCCCTCGCGCGACACGAAGGCGACGGCGCCGCGATTTCGGTCACTCGTGCTGCGCTCGAGACCCGGCGGCTCGTGCTCGAGGAGCACGCTGCGAGCGGGGTCGACCGCGCCACTGTGGAGGAGCGCTGCGCTCTTCTCGGCGCTCGGCTCCACGCGCCATTCGGTGAGGAAGGTGGCGCGCGGCAGGACGTTCCGGTTCTCGTAGACGTCGATTGCACCTTCGTGCACGAGGCTGAGGGATGCGCTCTGGATCGGCGCCCGCGAGAGCACGAAGCGCACCCCGAGCAGGTCGAGGATCGGAGAGTCGAGGGCGCGCGAATCGCGGAACGGGTGAAGATTGCGCGGCGCCGCTCGCCGGCGCTCCACTGCGCGCAGCATGACGTCGAGGTCGCGGATGTGGAGGGGCCCGAAGCCGTGCAGGTCCTCGAGCTCGAAGACGGCCGGGGTGTTCGCGGGGAAGAGCACCGCCTCGTTCTCCGGTGCGAACTTGGCGATGCGGAAGGGGCCGGGTTGCTCCTGCAGAAACTTCGTCACGGGGGTCTCACGAAACACGCGCGTGGCGTCGCGCACGACGACGAAGGGCAGCGCGTGGCTCACGAGGTCGACCAGAGCAACGCCGACCAGAACGGCCGTGGCGGTCCGGCGCGAGGGTGACCTTCGGGCCCAAGCGAGCGCGGCCACCACGACGCCGGCGAGGCCCGCGCCCCACGCCACGGAGGTCCGCAGATGCGCGAGGGCGAGCTCCGGCCGCTGCGCGTGTTCGCGCGCCGCTGGCGGGAGGAGGACCAGCGCTAGGCTCGCGACGACGACGCCGGCGACGACCCAGAGCAACGGCGCGGCGGCGCGCGAGCGCGGCGCGGCTCCGACCGCCTCGAGACCCAGCGCCGCGAGCATCGGCACGGCGAGGAACCAGGCAATCGACAGGCGGTCGACCCGGGAGAACTCGAAACCGGGAAGCAGCGCGTGACCGAGAGCGGCCAGCGGCGCGACGTAGATCACGAGCAGTGACGCGACACAAAGCGCGCCGAGCGCAGCGCCCCGGCGCCCGCCGTGGAACGCGCCGATCACCGCGAGCACGAGGGGCGCGATCCCGACGTAGAGACTTCCCGCCGTGTAGCTCGTCGGCGACGGGCTCCAGTAGCTGCCGTCGAGGGCGGAACCCGTCGCATCGGGGAACACGGCGCGCAGGAGATGGACGACGTGGGGCAACCGGGCGATCGCCGAATCCGCGCTGCTGATGGCCCGTTCCGAGAACTCCCGCAGCTCGAGCACCGCGAACAGCTGCACGCTCGCGAGGCCCGCGCCGAGCGCCACGCAGCCCGCAAGTGCAGCGAGCGTCGCGGCATTCTGCGCCGGCAGCCGTGGGCCCGGTGCAAGGAAGAGCACGCGAAGGCACGCCCAGGCGCCGATGAAGTAGAAGCCGTAAACGTACACCGACGGGTGTCCCGCGAGTAGCGTGAGCGCCGTGCCGCCGGCGACGAGGAAGACCCCCCGCGCAAACCGCGCAACGGCCAGTGCCTCCACGCCCGCCAGGATCCAGGGCAGCCAGGCGGCCGTCGCCACGAACTGGGGGTGTCCGTGCCGCGTCGCGAACATGCCGTTGAGCATGAACACGAGCGCCCCCAGCGCTGCCGGCGCCACGCCGAGGCCAGCACCGCGCAGCCACAGCCAGGCGCCAGCAGCAGCCACGGACATGTGGAACGCAATGAGTCCGCCGTACGTCGTGAAGGGGTCGAGATGCGCGGCGACCCAGGACGGTGGATACAGGGCCTGGGTGTGACTGCTCGCCACGAAGGGCATCCCGCCGAACCACCCCGGTGCCCACCAGGGCGTCTCACCTCGAGCCACCGCGCGCTGGAGGAAGATCCGGTACACGAGATTTTCGCGCACGAGGTCGACGTTCATCTGGGGAAGCGAGCGTTCGGCATCCGTCGCCGTCGCGCTCCACGGGAGCATGGCCTCGGTTCCCGCGGTGGCGAGCACCGCGCCGGGCTGCAAGGTCTCCGCGAAGAGCAGCCAGGGAATCACCAGCAGCAGGGCAATGGCCAGTGCGCCGGACCTGGGGTTCTCCTCGCGGGCGGGGCCGCTCACAGGTAGCCCAGGTCCTCGAGGAGGGTCGCCTCCTCGTCACTGACGTCCACGGCAACCGCGGTGGCGTCCACGCGTCTTCCCGCCTGGAAAACTTCGAGCTGCTCGCGTGCGAGGCGGGAGCGTTCGGGCTGGACGGTTTGGAGGTTTACCGTCTCGCCCGGGTCGGCGACGAGGTCGTAGAGTTCGTGCTGGCCGTCGCTCGAGTGGATGTACTTGTGGTTGCCGAACAGCAACACGGTGCGGATCCGATCGAAGCGGTAACCGTAGGAGCGGCGCAGGTCTTTCGCGCGCGAGTAGTAGTTCTCGACCACCGATGGGTGCTCGCCCACCGCGTAGGAGTACTGGGCGTCGTGGCGCCCCTCGAGCGACGGCGTCGCGTCGAGGATGAGGCGCGGCACGTCCACCGAGGTGACGGTACGGGCATCGACGCTTCCCGCGGTCTGCCGCGCGGCCTTTACGATCAGGGGCGCGCGGATGACGGGCTGGTAGACGTCCTTCGAGTGCTCGACGAGGTCGTGCTCGCCGAAGAACTCACCGTGGTCGGAGGTGATGGCGATCAGTGTGTCGTCGAAGAGGCCGCGTGCCCGCAGCGCGTCGAGCAGCTGGCCAAAGGCGGCGTCGGCGTTCGCGATCGCCTGGTCGTAGTGGGCGATGAGACGTTCGCGCAGAGCGCTCGGGTCCGCGTCGTCCTCCTCCATCACGGCCGCCGTCAGATCCTTGAGGAGCTGCCCGGGGTCCTCGTCCGAGGCTGCCGGGAGGCGCGGGTTGGACGGCTGCGAGCGGTAGGGTCGGTGGGTGTCGAGGTAGTTGAGAAAGAGGAAGAACGGCGCGTCGGGGGCGAGGCGGCGTTGTTCGTCGAGCCACGCGAGGGCCCGGACGTTGATCTCCGCGGCGCTCGTCTTCTCGACCTCGTAGACGTCGAAGCCCTGGTTGAGCTGGAACTTGACGCCGAGGAAGAGGGGGTTCGCGACGAAGGCGCCCGTCCGAAAGCCCTCGTCGCGCAGTGTCTCCGCGAGGGTGACACGGACGAGATCGAGCGGCGCGGCATTCAAGCCCTTCTGCGCAGAGAGCGCGGGCTTCGGGTCGAGGGTGCGCGCGCCGTGCTCGAAGGGGTGAAGTCCGGTGAGCAGCGATGCGTGGGTCGGGAGCGTCCAGGGCGCGGTTGCGTAGGCGTCGTCGAAGCGCGTCGCCGCGGCGGCAAACGCGTCGATCTCGGGTGAGGTGTCGAGGGCGTAGCCGTACACGCCGAGGTGATCGCGGCGCAGGGTGTCGAAGGTGAGAAGGAGGATCGAAGTCGGCTCGGGAGGGGGATCCGCCCCCGCTGTCGGCGCGTCGTTCGCCTCGCTGCAGCCGAGGGCGACGAGTGCCGTGAGGAGCAGGGCGGGGCGGGCGCAGGGCATGGCGTTCAGAGATAGCCCAGCTGTCGCAGGCGCTCTTCCTCTTCGGGCGAGAGCGTGCGGTCGGTGGTCTGTACCACGTCTTCGAGAGCCATCTCCATCAACGCGCGGACGCGCTTTGCCAGGCGCTTCGCGCGCTGGGGCTCGCGGCGCGCGATGTCGATCCGCTCGTGGGGATCGGTGCGACGGTCGAACAGCACGACGCCTCCCGTGCTTACGTCGAGGACGAGCTTGTGATCGCCCTCGATGAGGGCGCGGAGGTTCGCGTAGCGCGACGTCTCGGTGAACACATCGGCAGGCGTTCGGTGACGACCTCTCGCCGCGTCGTAGAGCGAGGTCCCGCGGGCGCGATCGGGTGCTGCGGTGCCGACGAACTCGGTGATGGTGGGGTACACGTCGATCAGGCCGACCGGGTCGTCGATCACCGCGGGCGCGCCGCCCGGGTATCTCACGATGAGCGGGACGTTCACGAGCTCGTCGTACAGCGTCTTCGCGTGTCCCAGGCGGCCGTGGTCGAGGAACTCCTCGCCGTGGTCCGCCGCGACGACCACGAGCGTCGACGCGTACTCCCCGGTGGCGCGCAGGTGGTCGAGCACGCGCCCGATCTCGGCATCGGTGTGGGCGAGCTCCGAGTCGTAGTAGCGGGCGAGCTCGGTCATGTCGTCGGGCGAAAGCTCGTCGCGCTGCGCGTTCAGCTCCTTGAAGAGCATCCCCGAGTGGAGCCGTCCCGCGTAGTCGGGGTGGGGACCCCCGAAGGGGAACGCGTCGTGGGCGTTGTACGCGAAGTGAGGATCGAAGTAGTGGAGAAACAGCAGCCAGGGGCGATCGCCCCTCTCCGCTTCGGCGTTGGCTTCGAGGAACTCGATGCCGCGGTCGCTCACACCCGCGGAGGTGACGGCATCGTGGCCCAGAATGTTGCTCTCGTCGAAGCTGTCGAAGCCCTGCGCAAAGCCCCAGTCCGTCGAGCAGAACGTGTGGCTCACCACTCCGCCCGTGGCGAAGCCGGCGTCTTGGAGGCGTTCGGCGAGCATGTCGAGGGACTCCGGGATCACGGATCGTTCGGTCTCGATGCCCAGCGACGACGGGTAGCGCGACGTCATGAGCGACCCGATCGATGGCGTCGTCCACGGCGCCTGGCTGACAGCGCCGGTGTAGAGCACGCCGTCGCTGGCCAGCTCGGCGATCCGCGGAGTGGTGTTGCGCTCGTATCCGTAGGCGCTCATGCGGTCCTTGCGCAGCGAGTCGATCACGATGAGCAGGACGTTCGACGGTGCGCGCGGCGCCACGGGTTGAGTCTGAATCCGAGCAATCGGGCTCGCACTCGCAGGTTCCGCGGTGTTGGCCGGCGTGGCCTCGCTACAGGCCGTGAACGTCGCGACGAAACACGCCGCGATCGTCCCCAGCAGAACGGTGCCGCGGGGCGCGCGCTGGCGTGCCGGGGCGAAAGAGAGTGCGGTGTCCGGTGCGCCGGCGCTCAAAGGACGGCGCGACGAACGCTGGCGGCGACGTCGCGATACGGGAAGGGGAGAGGGCTTCTGGTTCCGCGAAAACGCACTTGGCTATACTAGCGCTCGCCATGGTCCCCGCCCGCTCGCCCGCGACGTCCCGCGCGCCGCACAACGCTGCGTTGCCGCGGGGATGTTCGCGGAAACGTTTCTCCATCCGCTGAGATCGTGTTGC
>JABSQW010000640.1 GCA_013215605.1 Myxococcales bacterium | reverse complement strand
TGGTGCGCCAGGTACTCGTCCATGGGGCTGATCGGCATCGGCGGTCCTCCTGGGCGAAGGCGCCATCATAGACCCGCGGAGATCGCGTCGGGCGGGGAATCAGCCGGCCCGGGCGGCGCGGGAGGTGCCCACGCGACCGCTCCACCACCCTCGCCCGTGCTGCTCTCGACATCAGCGCTGGAGCAGCTTCATCGCGGGCGCGCAGGCTTCATCGAGGCGACGTTGTTCGTCGACGGACAGCGTGCCGAAGCGCAGCGGCGGCATCTCGCGAACCAGCGCTGCGCCGCGCTCGATCCAGTCGTCGGCCCGGCCGATCTCGAAGAAGTCGGCAATCCGACCGAGCTCCTGGCGGGGATCGGCGACCAGATTCTCGAAGCGAACGTCGAGCACGACATCGGGATCGAGCTTCTGCAACGCCGCGTGTCCGTTGATCACCTGCTCGGCCCAGTAGCGGCCGTAGAGCTCCACCGGCGGGCGTGTCTCGAGCAGACGTTCGATGGCCGGGCCGTCGTTTCGCTCCATCTCGGTGAGCCCCTCGTGCGAGTACTCGATCTCGCCGACCAGTCCGTACATCACCGACACCGCCACCCGCAGCACCGGGTATTCGCGCATCGACAGCGCGGTCTCGCGACCGTCGCGGTGGATGTGGACGAATCGCGCGTCAGGGAACAACGCGTGAAGGTCAGCGAGGAAATCGATCGAGCCGCCAGAGCGCTCGATCCACCAGTCGCGGTCGTGGCGCGACGCGAGCCAGTCGAGGACCGCGCGGTAGTGGGCCGCGAGAGGCTGCCGCGAATAGCCGCGGACCTCGCGGATCATCTCGTCGAAGAGCGCGTCCGGCGTGTCACTGATGCGCGGCAGCGCGATACTGAGCGACCACGGGATCGGGTCGCCCACGTCGAAGCGAATCCCCGGCTCGCCGAACGGGTAGACGACCTCGGGAACCTCGTAGCCGCGCTTCAAGACCATCGTGAGCATGGGGTGGTCCTGCTCGAGTCGGGCGGCGAGCTCGGCGCCGTCCACCGGATCCGCGCGAAACCGGAAGAACTGATCGATGCCCGAGAACCACTCGAAGACGCTCAGCACGCGCTTGTTCTGGTCGAGCATGCGCGAGAGCAGCGTCGAACCACAGCGACCCGTGCCCACCACGAGACGCGCGCTGACAGGTCCGCTCAAGCTTCGGACTCGGGAAGGTCGGATCGCTTGACGACGGCGCTCTGGATCGGCGGGACGGGATCGCTCGAGCGCGACCAGCGGAAGATCATCGTGCCCTCGCGGTGCCCGCGCGTGTCGAGCCAGTTCGGTCCGCGCGGTGCGGTGTCGGCGATCACGGCGCGAACCGAGCCATCAGGCTCCCGGATGGACGTGCGGTCGTTGATCTCGGAGCCGCGCTCGCCGAAGCCCAGCGTCTCGTACCAGTAGTTGGCGAGCCCCAGACTCCAGTACGGAACCTCCTGGGGCGAGAGCGTCGCGACGAGCGCCTCGTCGGGCGCGAGGCGAAACCAGCCACACGAAAAGTGGTGGCCGGTGGGCGCGCCGATGTCGGTCTTCTCGTCGGCCTGCCGCTGGGCGACGAAGCGGTTCACGACGGCACCGGCCCAGTAGTCCGAGATGTCGGCCCAGAAGCCCGGAGCCGTCGCGGCGAACTCCGCGGTCTTTCGCAAGCCGTCTTCGATGGCCTCGAGCGAGACCGGCGGACGGCGGGCGGAACCGCCGACGCGCTCGATGCGGAGCACGGCCTCCTCGAGGCCGCTCCAGTCGTGCGCGTACTGCCGCACCATCAGGTATTTCGTGTCGGCGCTCGTCGGAATCCAGTTGCCCGGCTGTGGGTCCGGACCGAGCGCGACCTCGAGGGTCCCATCGGCAGCAATGACCAGGTCCCGCTCGGTGAGGGCCCCGATCTGATGGCTCTTCTCGTGGATCCCCGCCTTGCCGGTGTAGACCGATACCTCGATCAGCGGCGCGTTCCCGCGCGTGCCGACGATGCGGTAGCTCGCCGTTCCATCGATGAAGCTGTGGAAATAGCGGGCGTCGCTCGTGACCCCTTCGTAGACCTTGAGCGGGTCGATCATCGGGATCAGCCGCGGGTGCTCGGGATCGCCGAGATCGAAGCTGTTCTCGAACCCGATCCCGACCATGCGCACGAGAAAGCGCAGTCCCTCGGCGCGGGTGAGCTCGTCGCCAGGCGTCGCCGGGCGCCGCAGCACGCGACCGGCGCGTTTCAGATCATCGCAGAATCGATCCCAGAGATCGTCGCCGCCGGCTTCGTTGTCGCCCCGCACCGGGCCATTCTAACCAGACGCGGCATGGGACGTCGTGTCGGCGACCAGCCAACACCACGCGTGCATGAGCGTTGGCGCGGTGAGCGCCTGTGCGGCGAGGATTCGCCGCGGCGCGGAACCGGGCGCCTCGACGGCCAGCCGGTTCAGCACCCGGAGCGCAGCGGCGCGGTCACCCGTCCGGCGCAGCAGACGGGCGAGATCGATGCCGACGTCGAGGTCCGCGGGGTCGAGATCGTGGGCTCGCACGAGCAGCTGCACGGCGTCGGCCCGCCGACGCCGCCCCCTCTGCTTCGCCCGCCCCTCCTTCAGGAGGGACACCGCGTCGACGAGCGAACCGCGTGCGGCCTTCAGGTCCGCGAGCCCGAGCCAGAGCGAGGCGTCGCGCGGGAGGAACGTGAGCGCCTCGTGGTAGACGCCACAAGCCTGTGCGTCGAAGCCCTTGCGGGCCAGGTTCCGGGTGGCGATCCGGTAGTGCTCGGCGGCTCGTTCGAGCTTCCCGGATTGCGCGAGCAGCAGCGCGATCCGCCTGCGGAGCACGTCGTTCTCGGGCTCGACGCGCAACACCTCGGCATACAGCGCCGCCGCCTTCCTGCGGCGCCCGCGCGTGCGGGCCCGTCCCGCGGCTTCGAGGAGTCTGACCCGGTCGTAGCGGGTCTTCGTCGGGCTCAACCAAGGCATCTTCCGAAGCAGGTCGGCGTGCGGCCCCGGGAGCAACGTGACGCCCCTCACCCGCCCTCGGCGGTCTTCGAAACGTCGATCAGGCGCCTTCGTCGTACCAGATGGGCGACGTCCAGAGTCGCTCTTGCAGGGTCCGCGGGACGCCGGGCGACGCGCAGCTGGCGGGAGCGTCCTCGCCCAGCTCGACGCACTGACGCTGACTCCATCGGCAGCTCGGGTTCTCGAGCACGCGCACGTAGTAGACGGCATTGACCTCGGGATCAAAATCGGGATCCTGCCAGACCCCACACAGGGAATCGTGGCCGGTCCCCTGTGGCTGACAGGTGTCGATGTCGACGCTCGCGCCGTTCGCCCCGCCGGCCACGTCGTAGACGGACTCGTTGAAGTAGCCGTCGTCATCGACCCAGCCCTTGACGACCTGGGCGCGTTGCAGCAATCCCCCCGGATGTTCCGGGATGCCCGGGTCGCGCATCGCCGAGACGACGAAGGTCGGCGCGCCGGCACCCGCCGGACGCTTCGGGAGTTCACTCCCCATCGGCACCCCGCTCGCATAGCTCCGCAAGACGTAGTAGGGGTCGCCGCACAGCGAGGCATCGTAACCCCAGCCGCCAAAGAACCGCGCGATCATTCGCGGACCGCTGGTGCCGAAGGTCTCGCGGCGCTGCATGGCGTCGAAGAGCGAGTCGCGGGAGTTCTCCTCGGCCCAGACGCCGGCGACGCCACCCGGCCCGGACGCGATGTTCGTGATGGCCGCCGCCACATCGGCCGCCGAGTCGAGGCGCTGCTCCGCCGTCGCGTCGTCGATGCCCCGCCAGCCGTCGTAGGAGTATTCCTCGGCGTCGCCGGGGTTGGCGTTGTGGGCGTCTGTGGCCGCGATGATGCCCAGCCGATACGGATTCACGCCGATGCGCCGCTGCTCTCGCAGCCCCTCGACGAGGGCGTGGCGCACATAGTCGTTCCGAGACACGCAGCCCATCCCGGCGAGAGCCCCGGTCCCGGTGCCCTCCTCGCAGTCCTCCGTTTCGGGACCCCGCCACTCTTCGTAGCTGCAGAACTCGTCCGCGGCACCGCGAACCTGGTACATCCCGTCGCGGCACTCGGAGTCGCCCTTGATCTGGGTGATCTCGACGAGCGGCTCGAGATCGCGACGCATCAGCGCGCGGGCGCGCTGCTCCTCGAGCGGCAGGTCGCGACCCGTCACGGCGAACATGCGACCGTTGCTCAAGTTTGAGTTGTGGGGAATCGTGAGCACCTCACAGCCGGTTCCCGCGTCGCTGCAGCCAGCGCGCAGCTTCTCCCACAGACCGTAGACATCTGGCTCGTCGACCCACGCCACGGGCGTCTCGGGAACATTCGCGTTGCGGAAGATCACGTTGTGGTGAACCTTCGAAAGGCCGGGGGTCGCCGTGTATTCATAGGCGTGGAATGTCGTAAACGCGCAGTCGCTCGATCGGTCGTAGTTGCGCTCCGCCGAAGCCCTGACTTCCTGCCACACCGAGCGCATGGAGTCGCGACACGCCTTCGCGCCGTCGCCGCAGAGGCCGGCGTTGCGATTGGGAACCTCCTGGTTCGCGTCGATGGACGACGCGATGGCCCCCATCTTGGCCGCGAAGTCTCCAAACGGCCCGGCCACGACCGGGATCTCCCCGCGGTAGACCCGGCAGCCCTTGAAATCGTAGAGGGGAGACCCGGGGCGCGTGCAGAGGGCCACCTCGCCCATGTAGGACGCGTGGTCGGTCACGGCCGCGAAGTCGAGCGGGCGTTCGAGCCGTACCTTGCGCAGGGGGTTGCCGTTGACGTGGTAGGGCGGAAAGCCTGTGGGCTCTCCCTTCGCGAAACGATAGGCGTCGTCGGGCGTGCCGCGGACTCCCCAGAGGTAGGAGTCGAAGGACAGCGCGGTGTGGACGTGGAGCTCGCCCCAGTAGGCGTCGCGCAGCGGATTGCGGCCCACACAGCGTGCGCGCTCTTCGCTGTAGGGACGGCCGGAAGGGGCCCGTACCCCCGCTCTTCGCATCGCTTCGGCCTCGGCCGAGGCAGCGGCCGCCGCTTCCTCGGAGACCGATGGCGAGGGAGCACACGCAATTCCGACGCTGGACAGCATGGACAAGGCGGCTGCGAATCCGGCGAGTTCGCCTCGTGAAATCACGCGCAAGAGAACCTCCCGCGGGTCGCCCCGCTCGACTGGGAGGCCAGCCTGCCACGCAACGGCAACGGACCGCAAGAACCCCGCGCCGTGCGACGTTCGATGCGCGGCACGAGCCATCGATCAGTCGGCTATCGCCTGATAGACGAGGTTCTTCCAGTTGGCGATCACGGGGATCGCTTCGGGAGTCATCTGCTGGACCATCAGCACCGCCACGAGCTCCTCCTGCGGATCCACCCAGAAGAAGGTCCCGGCGGCTCCGCCCCAGCCGTACTGGCCGACGGACCCGAGCACGGCGCCCGGCGCAACGTCTTCGACCACCGTGGTGCTCTGGGGTCTGCTCCCGGTCGCGCGGAGACTGGCGAAATCCCGCTAGAAGGGGTGCGCGTAGAGCACCTGGTGGCTGGGCAGGTCGCCGAGTTCGAACGT
>JABSQW010000639.1 GCA_013215605.1 Myxococcales bacterium | reverse complement strand
ATGTCCGCGTAGCCGGTGAGCATCATTCGGATGGGGCGCGGATCCTGCTCGATGGCGCGCTCGAGAAACTCGACTCCGCTCATCTTCGGCAGCACCTGGTCGGTGATGATGAGCGCGATGTCCTCGGACTTCAGGATCTCGAGCGCCTGCTCGCCGTTCGTCGCGCTGAAGATCCGGTAGTCGACGCCGAGGGTCAGTTCGATCGATTCGAGGATCGCCTCCTCGTCGTCGACGACGAGAATTGCATGGGGCTTCGCTTTGGTCTCATCCACCGCCCGAAGATACCAGCCAGAAACACCGCGGGCCGGCGGGCGTAGCGCCCACCGGCCCCGGCATTCACGCGTTGCGGGCCCGTCCCCTTCGCCCCCATGCACGAGCGGCAGGACAGGGCGTTCGGCGCGAACTCGTGGCTCAGCGACGGCGGGCCGTCTTCCGCTTCGCCTTGCCGCGCGCCGCGGTCTTCCGTTTGGCGGGCCTGCGCGCTGCCGTCTTCTTCCGCGCGGCCGGCTTCTTGCGCTTCGCCGCGGTCTTGCGCTTCGTGCCGGTCTTGCGGCGAGCGGCGGTGCGCGGTCGCGAAGTGGTCTTGCGGGCCGTCGAGCGCCGCTTCGTCGACCTCTTCATCTTGACCTTGGCGATGTTGCCCTTCTTGTCGATGAAATAGAGGAAGCCTGCCTCACGCTCGATGCCAACCTTGACGACCTTCTGTCGCCCCTTCTGCGCCTTGCCTCCACCGCGCGCCATGCGGGCGCGACTGATGTCACCCGCCTTGTCGATGAAGTAGAGCCATCCCTTTTCGCGAGTGATCCCGGTCTTCTCGACTACTGTGGCCATGGGCCGTCTCCTTCTCTCGGTTTGCCATTTCGCCCCGCGCCGAGGGAGCAGGCTGCGCGGGAATGGAGGTCTCAAGTCCAATGGAGGAGAGGCGCCCGTCGAGGAATCGGGGGAGGAACCCCACTTGCACCCGTCGAGGATGTTCCCCTCGACGGGTTGGCGTGTCAACGCTTTATCAAGGATTTACGACGGCGAGTTGCGAGCAAATGAGTGTTTTTTGCTCATTTCCCGTCGAGGAGACGCTCCACACCGTCGAGAACACGCGCTTCGAGGCGCTCACCACCGAGGGCGTTGGCCTCCTGGATCCCCGTCGGTGACGTGACGTTGACCTCGGTGAGGAAGCCACCGATCACGTCGATTCCGACGAAGAAGAGGCCGTCGCGGCGCAGCGACGGCGCCAGCCGCTCGACGATGCGCTGGTCGTTCTCGTCGAGTTTCGTGGCGACGGCGCTCCCGCCGACGTGCAGGTTCGCGCGCGTCTCCCCGTCGGCGGGCACGCGCAGGATGGCCCCGATGGCCTCCCCCTCGACGAGGAGGATGCGTTTATCGCCCCTACGGACGTCGGGGAGGTAGCGCTGCGCCATGGTGGGCCGGCTCTCGAAGTCGGTGGACTGCTCGAGAATCGACTGCAGGTTCCGGTCGTCGGCACGGCAGTGGAAGATGCCCTCGCCGCCCCTCCCGTCGAGGGGCTTCACGATCATCTCGCCGTGGAGCGCCTCCATGAACCCCCGCAGGTCGGCGATGTGCCGCGTCACGAGCGTTTCGGGCATGAGATCCGCAAAGTTCAGGGCGTAGAGCTTCTCATTGGCGGACAGGATGCTTTCCGGGCGGTTCAGAACGAGGGCGCGAGAGCACAACGTGAGGATCTGGGTGGCCGTGACGTATGCGGCATCCACCGGCGGATCCACGCGCTGGAACACCGCGTCGGCCTGCTCCTCGAGATCGAGCAGCACCGCTTCGCCCAGATCCGCGTGGTTCCCGACTTCGCGCCGCAACTTGACCGGCTGTGCGGTGACGAATGGGCGGCCCTCGCGCACCCCCAGATCCCCCGGATCAGCCACCCAGACGCGATGTCCTCGCCTCTGGGCCTCCAGCATGAGCACAAAGGTCGTGTCGGCCTCGATATCGATGGAATCCAGCGGATCCATGACGAACACGAGGTTTTTCGCGGGGCTTCCCATTAATGCTTCTCCTCGGCTGCGCCGATTCGGTAGCGCAGGGGAGGAGGCCTCGGCTACGGTCTTGTAACCCCGCGGAGTTTCAATGGCTTTCGTGCGATCACGTGGACTCAGAATGCTGCTTGGGGGCATCGGCGCCAGCCTGCTCGCCGCCGCGGGGGCCGCCGGCGCCTTCTACTGGGGATTCCTCAGCGACCTCCCGGACCTCCGGACCGTCCAGGATTACCACCCGCGCCTGGGCAGCCACGTCTACGACCGCCACGGCCGCCCGATCGGCGAGTTCTTCACCGAGCGTCGGCGCCTCATCGCCATGGACGAGATTCCCGAGCACGTCATCAATGCGTTCGTTGCCAGCGAGGACAGCTCGTTCTTCGAGCACAAGGGCATCGACTACCAGGGGATCGTGCGCGCCGCCTGGGTCAACCTGCGCGCCGGCGGCGAGATCCGACAGGGTGGCTCGACCATCACCCAGCAGATGGTGAAGGGCCTGCTGCTCTCCCCCGAGCGCAGCTACCGCAGAAAGATTCGCGAGATGATCCTCGCGGGACGCATCGAAGAGCGGTTCACGAAGGACGAGATCCTCTACCTCTACCTGAACCAGATCTACTTCGGTCACGGCTCGTATGGCATCGGCGAGGCCGCGGTGTCGTACTTCGGCAAGCGGCCCGATGAGCTCAGCGTCTCCGAGGGCGCGCTGCTCGCGGGCCTTCCGAAAGCGCCGTCGCGCTACTCGCCTTTCGCAAACCCCGACGAGGCCGAGAAGCGCCGCCGCTACGTGCTGTTGCGCATGCACGAAGATCACTTCATCGACGCGGACGTCTACCAGAACGCGGTCGACGAAGTACCCGCGCTCGCCCGCGCCAGCAACCCTCTCGCCGAGAGCTCCGCGTACTTCGTCGAGGAGGTGCGCCGCTACCTCTTCGACGCCCTCGGCGGCGACAGAGTGCTGCACGGCGGCCTTCACATCGAAACCACCCTCGACGCGGATCTCCAGACCGCCGCCGTCAACGCGCTGCAGAAGGGCCTCGTCGACCTCGACCGCCGCCAGGGCTACCGCGGCGGTCTGCGCCAGGTCGCGCCTTCCGAGATCGCGAGCGAGAAGCAGCGGATTGCCGAGGAGAACGGCTTCGACGAGGCGAGCCTCGCGGGACTCGACGACGGCCCCGACGGCTCGCTGGCGAACGGCGACGCGTTCCTCGAGAACGACACCCCCTACGTGGGCGTCGTGACGGCGGTCGACACCGAGAACCAGACCGCGCGCATCGCCTTCGCTCCCGGCGTCGACGCCATCACGCGCCTCGAAGACGTCTCGTGGGCCCGCGAGCCCGACCCCAACGCGCGCCCGAACGCCGTCAAGAAGATCGAGCACGTCTTCCAGCCCGGCCACGTGAGCCGCTTCGAACGCCTCAGCCTGCCCGTCAACCTCGACGCCGACGACGAGCTCGCGCGCGCCGTGGTGGGCCTCGTCCAGGAGCCCATCGTCCAGGGCGCGCTGCTGTCGATCGACATCACGAGCGACGAAGTGCTCGCCCTCGTCGGCGGCTACAACTACGAGAAGAGCCAGTTCAACCGCGTCACCCAGGCGCGGCGGCAGCCCGGAAGCGCCTTCAAGCCCCTCATCTACGCCGCGGCCCTCGACAAGGGCTACACCCCGGCTTCGATCGTCCACGACCGGCCGGTGGTGTACGTCGACGATGCGTCGGGCTTCATCTGGCGGCCGCGCAACTACGGGCGCAACTTCTACGGGCCCATCACGTTGCGCGAGGCGTTGGCGCGGTCGGTCAACAACGCCACCGTGCATCTGTTCCGAGACGTCGGCGTCGATTACGTGATCGACTACGCGCAGCGGCTCGGCATCGAATCACCCCTGAACCGCGACCTGTCCCTGGCACTCGGTTCCAGCGGCCTGACACTCCTCGAGCTCACACGCGCGTATGCGGTCTTCCCCGCGGCTGGGCGCCGCGTGGTGCCGACCTTCATCCGGCGGGTCACCGACCGGGACGGCAACGTGCTGCTCGACAACGTCGAGCTCGGAGCAAACCCGGAAGACTTCGAGCTGGCCGCGGACGCCGAGGAGCCGGTCGAGTACGCAGTCGAAGACGGGATCGAAGCGGTCGATGAGACCACCCTCGTGGCCGAGGACGAGCCGATCGTCGTCGAAGACGAAGTCGAGATCGCAGTGGTCGACGAGGACGACTCCCTCGAGCCCCCGGAGCCGGAACTCCCCGCCGGCTGGGTGATTCCGACCGAGCGCGCGTACCTGCTCACGGATCTCCTGCACGCCGTGGTCGTCGATCCCAAGGGCACCGGCTGGCGGCTGCGCTCACTACGCCGCCCGCTGGCGGGCAAGACCGGGACGACGAACGACCAGGCGGACGCGTGGTTCATGGGCTTCTCGCCGGAGATCATGACCGGCGTGTGGGTCGGGCACGACGAGAGTCGCTTCCTCGGCTGGGGGGAGACGGGGTCGCGCGCGGCCGCGCCGGTTTGGGTCGACTACATGCGCGTGGCGCTGGCGAATCGGCCGGTGCGGGACTTCAAACCCCCGGAGCCCATCGTGTTCGCGCGCATCGATCGGAAGACGGGGTTGCTCGCGGGCTCCAACAGTACGGACACGGTGTTCCAGGCGTTCCTGACCGGCACCGAGCCCACGCGGACCTCGGCGGCGGAGAAGAATGATTCGGCGCGGCGGCGGGAGCTGCGGCTGGATGCCTTCTAGGGGCCGCGGTGGGCTCCGAGTCTCCTCGCATGAGTGACGCCGTCGACTCCGTGGAAGACGCGCTGCTGCGCGCCAACCAGGCCTTCTACGACGCCTTCGCGAGCGCGGATGTAGAGGCCATGGCGGAGCTGTGGTCGGAGCAGCACCCGGTGGCGTGTATTCATCCGGGCTGGCAGGTGTTGCTGGGGCGGGACGAAGTGCTGGCGAGCTGGCGGGCGATCCTGCTCAACGAGGGGCCGGCGGTCGAATGCCGGGAGCCCCGGGCGTTCGGGCAGGGGGATGCGGGATTCGTGGTCTGTGTGGAGCGGATCGGAGACGGCGTGTTGTCGGCGACGAACTGTTTCGTGCTCGAGGCCGGGGTGTGGCGAATGCTCCACCATCATGCGGGGCCGGTGGCGCAGGTGGAGATGGAAGTACCGGCGAGCGGGTTGAATTGATCAAGCGCGACGTGGGCGACGCCTCAACGCAGCAGTCGCCACCAGGGCCTGAGCGGCGAAAACCAGGCTGGCTGCCGGTTCCGGCGTGAGAATCGTGATGCGGTTGTCCGCGTCCCCGATGACATAGACGAGGTCTCGGATCTCATCGAACGCGGCACCCTGCGGATCGCGAAGCCTGCCGTCGATCGGATTCCCGTTGACGTCGAAGCCTTCGAAATGCGTGGAATCCATTGTCTCGATCGACTCACCGGGGATCGGATTTCCGTTCACATCATATTGAACGAGCACTCCGCCCATTTTCTGGCTGTTGAGATCGTCCACCAGGAGCAGATCATCGCCGAAGACGGAGACGCCCTCGGGAGCGGTGATGTCGACCCCCATCGCGGACTTCGTCGGATCGAACAGCGCCAGCTCGTCGTCCCCTTCGTCGACAGCCCAGAGCTTGTTGGAGTCGAGTGAAAGACCCTCGAGCCGGTCGTCTTGAAACAGCATTTCCATGGTCGGCGCACCGACGCCGTCGTAGACGAATCGGTAGACCCCAGGATCCATCGAGAGGTTGTCCTCGTCCGGCGCGAGCGACACGAGCAGACTCGTCGTCTCGATACCGCTCATCACGGTGCGGCTTTCGAAAGCGATCCCCTCCGCCAGGTTCCCCCCTTGACTCGCGTCGTAGAAGCCGGTCTCGAAGCGGCGGACGAAGGTCAGATCGCCAGTGAAGATGTCCGCAGTTGCTTGGTAGACGTAGCTCTTTCCCGCGTTCGCTCCCGTAAACCAGATCCGGTTCGT
>JABSQW010000064.1 GCA_013215605.1 Myxococcales bacterium | reverse complement strand
CCTCAACGACGCGCTGCGGTCCGGCTTCGGCGAGGCGAGCATCCGCTACTCGCTGCTCGTTCTGTGCGTGCCGATGCTGTGGGCTGCCGCGCACTCGCTCGCGGTCAACCGCACCCTCGAGAGCGACCTCGCCCTGGCAAAGACGAGCGGCGCGGAGACCGACTGACACATTGTTGAGTGCTCTGGGGCCGCGGGGTCCAGATCTCGGGGTATCCTATCGGGTCTCTTCGCGAGCTCGTGCCATGCGTCGCGGAGACCGACCGTGCAGATCCCGATGAGCTGTTCCGGGCGGTCGAACGGAGCCCATACGCCCCCATGAACGTCCCTCGAATCCTCGGTCCCGCCCATCCCACTCGTCCGCGCCGCGCCCGGCCTGTCGGGGACGTCGCCAACCCCGTCGCGTTCGAGCGCAGTCGGCGGCAGTTGCTGCGCGAGGGGCTCGCGGGCTTCGGCATGCTCCTGGCGGCGCCGATCGTCTCGGGGTGTGGATCCCGAGACATTCAGTTCCTGAGTGACGTGATCTCCAACATCCCGAACCTCGGATCTCTTCAGGGTCCCGACGCGAACGGACTGATGCTGCCTCCGGGGTTTACTTCTCGCGTCGTCGCGCGTACGAACGAGCCGCCAGTCGCCTCGAGTACCTACGTCTGGCACAGATCTCCGGACGGCGCGGCGGTGTTCGAGACCTCGGACGGCGGCTGGGTGTACGTGTCCAACGCGGAAGTGTCCGGCGGACGCGGCGGCGTTGGGGCGCTGCAATTCGCGCCTGACGGGCACATCGTCGACGCCTACCCGGTGCTCGAAGGTACGTCGAGGAACTGCGCGGGCGGGCCGACGCCCTGGGGCACCTGGCTCTCGTGTGAAGAGACGACCAGCGGCGAGGTTTACGAGTGCGATCCGCTGGGCCTCGAACGCTCGGAGGTCCGTCCGGCGCTCGGAATGTTCAAACACGAGGCTGCCGCGGTCGACGAGCTTACGAACATCATCTATCTCACCGAGGATGAGAGGGACGGCTGCTTCTACCGCTTCACGCCCGCGGGTCTTCGCGGCGACGGGCGTCCCGATCTCACAGAGGGGGCGATGGAGGTTGCCGAAGTGGTCGGGGGCCAGACGGGGCCGGTCGTGTGGCACCCGCTTCCCTTTCCCACCCCCCACCCCAACCCCTTTTTTGACCCGACGCGCAAACAGGTCGCTGCCAGCACGCCGTTCAATGGAGGCGAGGGGATCTACAGCTTCGGCGATCTGCTCTACTTCGCCACGAAGGGCGACAACCGTGTGTGGTGCTACGACATGAGAAATCAAGAGATGACGATCACCTACGACGCCGCCGACTTCGCGAATCCGCTGCTCACCGGTGTCGACAACGTGTTGATCAGCGACGCCGGCGACGTCCTCGTCGCCGAGGATGGTGGCAATCTCGAGATCGTCGCGATCACAGCCGCGGGCGACGTGAGGCCCGTGGTGAAGATCGTGGGGCACAACCGTTCCGAGGTCGCCGGACCGGCGTTCGATCCGTCGGGCACGCGCCTCTACTTCAGCTCCCAGCGCGGCCAGTCTGGTTCGAGCAACGGCGGGATGACGTTCGAAGTGAGCGGTCCCTGGTTCATCTGACGTTGCCGGGTCTGTGCATCCCCGCGCACTCCTAGCCAGCGCTGTACCCAACGTGTCATTCTTCCGCTTCCCGAGCAGGAGTGCGGAATGAGCTGGCAGAAGGAAATCGACGAGCTTCGACATCGCGAAAGCCTCGCCGAGGAAATGGGTGGCCCGGAGAAGGTCGAGCGCCAGAAGTCGCGTGGCAAGCTCACGGTGCGCGAGCGCGTCCTCGCGATCATCGATCCGGGGAGCTTCCACGAGATCGGCAAGATCGCGGGCAAGGCCCAGTACGACGACGACGGCCGGCTCACCGAGTTCACGGCAGCGAACTTCATCTTCGGCCGCGCGCGCGTCGACGGGCGCCCGGTGGTGGTTACCGGTGACGACTTCACCGTGCGCGGCGGCGCCGCCGACGCGGCGATCCACGGCAAGATGATCGGCGCGGAGAGGCTCGCCAACGAGATGCGGTTGCCGATCCTTCGCCTGATCGACGGNACGGGNGGCGGTGGCTCGGTCAAGACCCTCGACGCGAAGAATGCGCGAACCTACGTGCCCGCGATTCCCGGCTGGGACGTCGTGGTCGACAACCTCGCNGANGTGCCCGTGGTGGCGCTGGGGCTGGGTCCCGTGGCGGGACTCGGCGCGGCGCGCGTCGTGACGAGCCACTACTCGATTCTCGTGAAGGGCCTGGCACAGATGTTCGTGGCCGGTCCCCCGGTGGTAAAGCGCATCGGCGAGGACCTCACGAAGGAGGAGCTCGGCGGCGCCGACCTCCACACGAAGAGCGGCGCCGTCGACGACGACGCACCCACCGAAGAAGCGGCGTTCGAGCGGGTTCGCAGTTTTCTCTCGTATCTCCCGAGCTCCGTGCACGAGCTGCCGCCGCGCGGCTCCCGTGACGACGACCCGAATCGCCGCGACGACTTCCTCCTGAGCGTCATTCCCCGCGACGCGCGCAAGGTCTACAAGATGCGCGCCATTCTCGACTCGCTCTTCGACGGCGGCAGCGTCTTCGAAATCGGGCGCAAGTTCGGTCGCTCGATCATCACCGCACTCGCGCGGCTCGACGGCTGGCCCGTCGCCGTGCTCGCCAGCGATCCCTACCACTACGGCGGCGGCTGGACGGCGACCGCCTCGCAGAAGATCACGCGCTTCGTCGAGCTCGCCCAGACCTTCCACCTGCCGGTCGTCCACCTCGTCGACTGCCCGGGCTTCGTGATCGGCCGCGCCGCCGAAGAGGCCGCGACCATTCGCCACGGCGCGCGCGCAATGGCTTCGGTCTACCAGGCCACGGTGCCCTGGTGCTCGGTGATCGTCCGCAAGGCGTTCGGGGTTGCTGGCGGCGCGCACAGCAACGCCGACCGCTACCCCTACCGCTACGCGTGGCCCTCGGGCGACTGGGGCTCGCTGCCGGTGGAAGGCGGCATCGAGGCCGCCTACAAGGCGCAGCTCGAAGCCTCGGACGATCCCGACAGGCTCCGCGCCGAGATCGAAGCCCGCCTCAACGCAGTGCGCTCACCCTTCCGGACCGCCGAGGCCTTTCTCGTCGAGGAGATCATCGACCCGCGGGATACGCGCCCGCTGCTCTGTGAGTTCGCAGCGCTCGCTGCGCCGCTGAGGCAGGTCGGGCGGAGTTCGTTTCAGCTGCGGCCGTGACGGCCGCTAGACGTTCGGCCGAACCCTACAACCCCGCCATCTCGCGCAGGGCGCTGCGCGCGTCGAGGTCGGCAATCACCGCTTCACTGCGCGCCAGGAAGGCCGCCGCGAAGACTCGGCGCTGGGGCGTCGCGTCCTCGGGGAAGGTGACGACCTGACACGATGCGGCGACGGTGTAGCTCGCCTGGACGCGGTGGCTCGACCAGGCCTCGTCGAAGGGGATCTCGGCGCCGCCCGCTTCCCGCCGCGCTTCGAGGTAGCGCTCGAGCAGGGCGCGTTCGTGTGCGCGGCGATTCTCGGGCGACAGACTCATGGCGATGAAGTAGCCGACATCGCGAATGGGCGTGCCGAGGTGGATGATCCCCCAGTCGAGGAAGCCAGGGCGATCGCGGTCGACGAACAGGTTGCCGAGGTGGCCGTCGCCCTGGAGGACGGTGATCGGACCCGCAGCCCAGGCCTTCTCGACGGCGAACTGGTGGTCGATGTAGAGGCGCGAGATGGCCGCGAATTCGTCGGAGAGCTTCTCGCGGTGGTGGGCGAGGCCGTACTCGAGCATCTTCGTCCCGTAGTCGCCGCCGCCGCGATTGAGTTCGACCCAGTGGGCTTTCGTTCGGCGGCGCTCTTCGGTCTCGAACTGCACGTGCAAAGCGGCGAAGTCCGACATGGCGGCGAAGGCGTGTTCCGGCGTAATGCCCGCCGTGGGGTCGGGGAGGCTGCAGCCGGTCGCCTCGAGATCCTCGAGGAGCAACACGAAGGCTCCCGACGCTTCGTCGAAGCGCGCCACGTAGACGCTGGGGACGCGCATCTTGACCTCGTCGGCGAGGTGGAGATAGAACAGCGCCTCGCGGCGTCCCATCCCCGTGCGATTGACGGCAGCGCGGCGGGCCTCGTCGAGCGGGGGGAGCTTGAGAAACATCGACTCGGGCAGTCCGACGGATTCGTTGTAGGCGAGGCGAATACGCGCGTTGGAGTTCGTTCCCTCTTTGATCTCGGTGACGTCCACGGAGGCGACGTCGACGCCTTTGTACCGCTCCGCGAGGGCCTCGTTGAGCCACGCGGGAGTGATGTGGGTCGGATGGCTGGGGAGGGAGGTCACTGAATCGTCTCCGTACGGCGCGCGGCGGGCGCGCGGCCAGAATACGTGGATCGGGGTGGGACCGCAGGATTCGGAACCCGATCACTGGGCGATGCGAAACAGGAGTCCGTCTTCCGACAGCAGCGCGCTGTGTTTTTCGGACGCTTCGGACTCGGGTTCGCCGACGCGCCGACTCTCGGTGAGGACGTCGAGCCCCTCGAACTTCCCGTCGACGAACGTCAACACGGCGCCGCGCTGCACTGCGTCGATCGATCCGTCGACGGCGATCCGCTCGCCCGTCGACAGCGCGATCTCGGGCTGGCCGTCGTTCTCGCTCCACGAAAGGCGCGCGGGCTCTCCCGACCAGGGTGCGTCGACATCCTCGCGCCAGCTTCCGACGATCTCAGACGCGACGAATCCGTCGATGGCGACGAAGCGCTGCACGGCGTCGTCGGCTTCGCCGCTGCCCATCATGAAGGGTACGGGGAACTCGAACTTCATGGGCGAAGCTCCCCCGCTCCGCTGCTCGGCGAGGAACTCGCCGCCGGAGAACAGGAGGACGGAGTCCGCGAAGGCCTCGCCTCGGAAGTCGATGCGGACCCGGGCGACGGAGCCCCGGACGGCGCCCGGGCGCACGGGGAGCAGGCGTCCCTGCGGTGTCAGCAGGAGCGCCGCGCGTCCCGAGCGGTTGGCAATGACCCGCCAGGTCGGCGAGCGCTCGGGCTCCGCGCGCAGGTGGGTGCGGGTCTCGCCGTCGACGATCTCGAGGAGGACGTCGATGCGGTTGTTCCCCACCTCGAACGAGCTCGCGGGCACGAGCGTCTCGAAGCGCGCCGTCCGCCCGTCGCGGTCGAAGGGTCGCGTCGCGCCGCGCACCACACCGTTTACCGCGACGAGGACTTCGAAGATCGGAAATCGTGTGTGGTTCCGGGGGAGCTCGAGCTTCCCCGACACGAACGCCGGCACGAACCCCGATGCCGGTTCGACGTTCTCGTAGCCGAAGCTGTGGTCGAGCCGGAAGCGGAGGCCCTCCACCGGTGCCAGCGACAGCGAGTCGATGGAGCGGCCGAGAACGTTCCGCGCGGACGCCACGGCGAACAACCCGCTCGTGCCGTCCGACAGATCGAAGAACTGGCTCGCGCGTACTGCGGTGTCGCTGCGTCCCGTGATCTGCGACGGGTAGTCGAGGTGTCGCGTCTCGCCGCGTCGGTGCACGAACAGGCGCTTCCCATCGCGCCGTGGCGCGTTGGGGTCGAGGAGCGAGACGCCGTCGAGGGGGTGGGAGGTGCGGGCGCCGAGAACGTCGAGCAGCGTGGGCAGGACGTCGATCGTCTCGACGTTGCGCTCGCTCACGGAGCCCGTGAGAAGCGCCGGAGGCTTGATGAAGAGTGGAACCGGCACGATGTCGGCTACCGACTCCGGCTCGAGGACCCGAGGGTGCACGCCGGGCTTGAAGCCCATCCCGTGGTCGGACAGGACCACGAGCGCCGCCTCGTCGTAGAGACCGACCTCGCGCATGTGCGAGACGATTCGCCCGAGCATGCGGTCGACGTAGGCGACCTGCAGGAGGTAGGGGGCGAGGGCGTTGGCCTCGGCGTAGAGGGGTTGGCGCCAGCGCGACGAGTCGTCGTACTGCGGTGTCGTGTGGCGCCCGAAGCCGTCGTAGCTCGCGCCCGACGGCAGGTAGCGGTAGGGCCAGTGGGGAACCTGAAAGTGTGCAAAGTACAGCCCCGGACGCGAGCCGGCGCGCATCGCCTCGAGAAAGCGGTCGAGCAGCCACTCCGCGTCCGCGGCGCCCCGGCCGCGCAGATCGTCGCGCTCGGTCACCCGGCCTCCCGGCGCCGTGAAGCTCCGCCAGGTTCGCGACACCTCGGGGACGCCCTCGAGGAGCGCCTCGGGGAGAATGGCCCGCAGGTACACGGGACGCAGATCCCTCGCGATGGCCGCGAGCCGCTCCGCTCGCGTCGCGCGCTCGCCGCAGAGGGAAGCGGGGCAGAGTCGCGTCACCGGCTCGAGGGCGTGCACCTCGTGACTGGCCGACAACATCGTGAACAGGTTGGCGGGGTAGTGGGTCGCCGACGGTGGAAGGTCGGCCTCGGGATAGCGCCCCGTGAGGATCGCGGGAATCGCAGCGCGGGTCTTCTCGGCGACGGTGCTCGCGTTGCGGAACCAGATTGCATCGCGAGCGAGCGCCGCGAAGTTGGGGTAGCGCTTCGCGTCGATGTTCTCGTGCTCGTCCACCAGGGCGAAGAGCGCGAGCGCGTCGAAGACCACCACCACCACTGGCGTAGGGCGCTCGACCGCGACCTGCGCAGACGCTACGTCGACGAGCGGAGCGAGCGCGCCGCGGATCTCGCCACTCAGCGCAAATGTTGCCGGGAAGATCGCGAGCACGAGAGCGAGGACGCTCGCGAAGCTTCGCATCACGGCGACGCGCGCGTAGGCGAACGAGCCGAGACAACCCGCGGCGACGGCGACAGCGAGCGCGGGCGCGAGGCCGGGAGACATCTGCTTTGCGAGAGGAAGCGCGATCAGCGCAACACCCAGCGCGACGAAGGCGAGATGCACGATGCGGCCCGCGGAACCGGCGATCTTCGAAACCGCCGCCGCCGCCGCCCCGACGCCCACCGGAAGCAGGAGGCCAAGCCCGAGGGCGAGCAGGGCCGCGTCGAGGCGGTCGGCGCCGTGCGCGATCAGGAAGGTCGGGTACTGGCGGAGCAGATCGAAGAGCGGCTGCGAGACCGCAAAGGCGGTGAGCGCCGCCAGGTGGAGCGCGCGCGTGAACGGAGAGATCTCGTCGCGCACCCGGACCTCAGCCGCCGCGCTCTTCCCCGCGCTGTCGGAGCTCCACGCGCCGGATCTTTCCGCTGATCGTCTTGGGAAGCTCACTCACGAATTCGATCTCACGCGGGTACTTGTAGGGTGCCGTGGTGCGCTTGACGTGATCCTGTAGCTCGGCCGCGAGGGCGTCACTGGCGGTGAAGCCCTCGTGGAGGATCACGAACGCCACGACGATCTGGTAGCGCTCGGGGTGCGGCGCACCCACCACCGCGGCCTCGAGCACCGCCTCGTGCTCGATGAGCGCGCTCTCCACTTCGAAGGGCCCGATGCGATAGCCGGCGGAGAGGATGACGTCGTCGCTGCGGCCGATGAAGAAGAAGTAGCCCTCTTCGTCGCGAAAGCCGCGGTCGCCGGTGAGGTACCAGTCGCCGCGGAACTTTTCGGCGTTCTCCTCGGGGTGGTTCTCGTACTCGACGAACAGACCGACGGGTCGCTCGGGTTTCACGCGGACGGCGATGTCGCCCTCGGTGTTGGCGGGCGCGACCGAGAGGTCTGCGTCGACGACCTGCACGTCGAAGCCCGGAGCAGTCTTTCCCATGCTGCCGGGCTTCACGGGAAAGCTCGGGTGGCTGCACACGAGAATCGAGGACTCGGTCTGTCCGTAGCCCTCGTGAATCTCGATGCCCGTCGCCTTCTTCCAGGCGTGGAAGATCTCCGGGTTCAAGGGCTCGCCCGCGGCCTGTACGCGCGAGAGGTGCGCGGGAGCGGGGTCACCCAGGTCGGGGAGCGCGATGAGCGAGCGGAACGCGGTGGGGGGCCCGCAGAAGGAGGTGATCGGATGCTTGCGCAGCGTGTCGAGCGTGGCCGCGGCGTCGAAGCGGGGGCCCGCCTCCTCGACGAACACGCCGGCGCCCTGACTCCACGGCCCGAAGAGGCTCGCGTACGCGGCCTTCGCCCAGCCGTTGTCGGAGAGGTTCCAGTGGAGGTCGCCACTGCCGAGACCCAGCCAGTAGCTGCCGGTGATCCGGTGGCCGATCGGGTAGGAGGCGTGCGTGTGGACCACCATCTTCGGGTGCCCGGTCGTCCCCGACGTGAAGTACAGGACGCACGGATCCTCGGATCGGGTGCGCACGGCCTGCGGGGCGGCGTCGGTGTCGAGGATGGCGTCGAGGGAGAGCCAGCCGTCGCGCTTGCCGTCGGTCACCACGCAGGCGCGCAGCGCCGGGTGCCGGTCGCGGATCTCATCCACCTTCGGCGCGTTGGCGGCGTCGGTGATGACGCCCACGGCAGCCGCGCGACCGATGCGCATGTCGAAGTCCTTCGGCGTGAGAAGCGTCGTCCCCGGGATCCACACCACGCCGGCGCGCATCATGCCGAGCGCGCAGATCCACCACGCCGGATCGCGACCCACGACGATCTTGACGCGGTCGCCGGGGACGAAACCGGCCGCCTGCAGACCCGCCGCGAAGCGCCGGCTCGCGTCGCGGACATCGGCGAAGCTCAGGATCCGCTCCTCGGTGCCCGCGAGGTTCACCCAGTGGAGGGCGATCGCCTTGGGGTCCTCGGCGAAGTGATCGATGCAGTCCGCCGCGAAGTTGTAGTGCTCGGGGACGGACAGGGCGCTCTCGTCGACCATGACTCCTCCTGACGGGAGAGGCAGTCTGACACAGAAGCGGCGGTCACACCTTCGAGCGTTTGGCGACCTCTTCGAGCATCACTTCGGTGGCCCCGCCACCAATGGACATCACGCGTGCATCGCGTGACATGCGCTCCACCGCCGTCTCGCGCATGTAGCCGGCGCCGCCGTGGAACTGCACGCAATCGTAGGTGACCTGGTTGACGAGCTCGCCCGCGAAGGCCTTGAGCTCGGACACCTCGCGGGTGGCGTCGATACCCTGCTCCATGAGCCACGCGGAGTGGTAGAGGAGCTGGCGGCCGGCGTCGACCTTCGCCTGCTGCATGGCGAGGCGCTGGCGGATGACCTGCTTGTCGAAGAGCACACCGCCGAAGGCCGTGCGGTTCTGCGTCCAGTCGTAGGTGAGATCGAGAGCCTTCTGAGACGCGCCGATGCTCATGCCCGACAGCACGAGCCGCTCGTTCTGGAAGTTCTTCATGATCTCGTAGAAGCCGCGGTTCTCGGTGCCGAGGAGATTGCGCGCGGGAACGCGGCAGTCCTGGAAGGAGAGCTCGGCGGTGTCGGACGAAAGCCACCCTGTCTTCTCGAGCTTGCGCGAGATCACGAGTCCGGGTGCGTCCTTCTCCACGAGGAACATCGAGATCCCGCGAGGGTTTCCGGGCTCGGTGCGCGCTGCCACGATCAACAGGTCCGCCGTGACGCCGTTGGTAATGAAGATCTTCGAGCCGTTGATGAGCCAGTCATCCGAGTCCGACGGGCCGTCGCGCCGCGCGCTCGAGCGCATCCCGGCGACGTCCGAACCGGCGGCGGGCTCGCTGACCGCGATGGCCGTGAGGATCTCGCCCGACACGATCTTGCCCATGTAGCGGTCGAGCTGCTCGGAGTTCCCGGAGTGGATGAGGTGCGGCGACGCCATGTCGGTGTGAACGAGGATGGTGACCTCGAAGCCGCCGTAGGTGGAACCACCGAGCGCCTCGGCGAACACCGCCGAGTAGAGGGCGCCCTTGGCGAGGCCGCCGTAGGTCTCCGGGTGCCGGAGACCCAGGAAGCCGAGCTCGCCCATCTGCCGGATCACTTCGCGGGGGACGCGTCCGTCGACCTCCCACTGGTCGGCATGGGGGACGATCTCCCGGGCGATGAATTCCTGGGTCTGACGCCGGATCGCGTCGAGGTCTTCGTCGAGATAGATGGAGTCTGAGTTCACGGGACTCTCTCTCTCAGGATTCGAAGGCCACCAACACTTCGCCCGCTACGACCGGTGTTCCCGGGCTGCAGCGCACGTCGGAGACCACGCCGGCGCCGC
>JABSQW010000638.1 GCA_013215605.1 Myxococcales bacterium | reverse complement strand
CCACGTCGAGTACCTGGCCGGGGGCGAGTTGCGGCCGAGCACGATCGAGGCCGACCTCGTGGTACTCGCGGCTTCCGCGGTGGAGAGCGCCCGGATCGCGTTGCTCTCCGCCGGGGGTCGACATCCCGACGGACTCGGAAACCGGAGCGGGCGCGTGGGCCGAACGCTCTGCTTCCACGTCGCGACCTTCGGTGCGGCGGTGATGCCCCAGCGGCTTCACTCCTACCGCGGGCGTGCGGCCAGCCACTTCATGCTCGAGCCCTGTGTGCCGACGCGCGACTGGGCGAGGTGGACCGGCGTCGCCTGGCTCCGCGGCGGCGTGGTCGAGATCGGGGGCTCGGCCTACCTGCTCGACGAGGCGAAGGTCTACGACGAACTCCCGTTCTTTCGACGCGCGCGGCACAAGGAACTCATGCGGAGTTCTCCGCTCCGCGACCGGCTGCTGGGGGTGCAGATGCTCGGCGAGGACCTGCCGCAACTGGGGAACCGGGTGGATCTCGACCCCGAGGTGCGCGATGTCTACGGGCTCCCCGTGGCGCGGGTCAGCTACTCCTGGCACCGCCACGAGAAGCTGGCCTCGCTCTACTGGGGCCTGCGGCTCCGCAAGATCTGCCAGGCGGCCGGGGCCGAGTGGGCGCTCTTCTATCCCGCGGGTCTCGGCATCACGGCCTTGGAGGAGGCCGTCAACACGCGTCACCAGTCGGGAACGCTGCGCATGGGAGCGGACCCGGAGAACTCGGTGGTGGACGAGTTCGGCCGGATGCACGACGCGCCCAACGTTGTGGTGTGCGACGGATCGGTCTTCCCCACCTCGGGTGCGTTCAACCCGACACTCACGATCATGGCCGTGGCGATGCGCAGTGCGACAGCGATCGCTGCTGGCGAAGCGGCGGCGAGGACAGGCGGTCGAGGCAACTCTGTCGCGCGACCGGGGCAGACTTCGTTGCGTAGGCCGAGGGACGGGGACGCGCGCTAGATCGTCCGGGCGACGGCGGCGACGTTCTCCGGGACGTCCTCAGACGCTTCCGGCTCGGATCGCAGATTCGATCGCTCGACGCAGGGCCGCGTCGGAGTCGTCGACGGGCTCCCGGTTCACGAACAAGGCCAGCCGGTCTCCAACGCCTCGCACGCCGGCGTGGTTCCGATCCTTGTCGATCTGGAGCTGGACGTCGACAGCGGCGAGGCAGCTGCGCATGGAATCGAGACTCTCGGATTCGAGACTCGAAGCCGTACGCAAGCCTTCCCGCTCGGCCAGGCGCAACAGCGCGTCCTCATCCCAGGGACCGCGGTGGTGGATCAGGGCGCGTTGCATCGACGCGAACGAGCCCTCCGCCCGGGCGCACTCCGCGAGTGCCACCGCCCGCCGAGCGCCCGCCGAGCGAGCTTGCGTCCGCAACACCACCCTGTGATGCCGAAGCGCGCCGGCCACCCGCCGCGCGCGCTCCCAGATCGCGGGCAGCCGTTCGTCGTCGTAGTCGGCAAAGACCTCTACCAGAATCGGATCGGCGAGCTGGCGCAGGATCTCCCTCGGAGTGCGCCCGGCGGCGAGGCTCTCACGGATGAAGGCGAGATCCGCCTTGCCAACGCTGCAGCCGAAGCAGGCCGGCGAGTGGGGACCCCCCGGCAGGTGGCTGCCGCAACCGCAGGCGCAGAAGGCGCCGGCCACAAGCTGCTCGACCGTTGCAGTGGCTGGACCGGCCGGCTCGGCGGCTCCGAACCCCGTGAGGCCCATGACGAGAACCGCGACGGCGAACCTCCGGGTCCCAGCTCTCTGGCTCCGCTTCGCCAGGTGCCGCCCTCCTCATCGTTGGCGGAAGTCGATCGCTGTGGACGCTTCCCCACGGTCGCTGGTTTATACCGTCCAGACGGTATAGTTTCAAATAGGAAGCACGAAACAGGAAGCACGAATGTACCGATCGGGTTGGCTTCCGTCTGCCGCGCTGGCGCTCCTTCTGGCTTCGCCGGAGAGCGCGGTCGCATATGACGTCGAGGCAGACAGCGCCGCGAACACCGTCTTCATCCTGCTCTGGAACGACAACCCGAGCGCCTCGTTCGACTCGATCAGCATCAGCGACGATCTACCCGCCTTCGTCTCCCAGGCCACGCCAAGCATCGTGCCGGCCTCGGTCCCCGCCAGCGGCAGCGACCTCGCCGCGGTCGACTTCGATGTTTCCGCGGGCGCCACCATCGGATCGCTGGGTGATCTGGAGCTCACGGTTTCCGGGACGGCTTCCGGTCAGCCCATCCAGCTCGTCTTGACCGTGCCCCTGGAGGTGGTGGCAGACGCCGCCGAAGCCCAGGGCGTCGTCGGGGTAGGTGTGCCGACGCCAGACCCCGGCGGCGTAGACGCCGACGGCGACGGCGTCACCGACGCCCTCGAGATCGCGTTCGGAAGCGACCCCCTCGACCCGAACTCGATGCCGGGCGGACCGGAGTTCGTGCCGATGTTGTCGAACCCCGCGCTCGTGGCCCTTGCACTGCTGATGGTATTGAGCGTCGCCTGGGCCGCACGCCGCCGACCCCCGGTGAGGTTCGGATGAGCGGTTTTCGCGCAATGGGCGTATTCCTGGCTGCGCTGGCGGGCACAGTCTTTGCCGCGGATGCGAAGGCCGGGGAAGCCACGCGTATCCAGCTGGTCGCGGAGATCCCCAACCTCGCACTCTCGGTGGTGGACGATTCCGGCGAGATCTCGGGTCCGATCGATGGCATCGCGACCGACGCACTCCTTGGACCCGCCCCCGGAAACCTTATCGAGGGCGCGGTTCTGAACCTCTCCGTTCCGGCGAGCGCCGCCCAGGCAACCTGGGGCCACATCGACGGCACCGGCAAGTTCGTAGCCGGTCTGCCGGCCGCCGACGTGGACGGAAGCTACCAGGATCCCCAGCCGCCCTCCTCTACGAGCAGGCTCTACGTCCCACCCATCGAATTCGATCTCAGCGGTCCGAACAACGCCAGCGAGCGCTCGATCGAGCTGGCGGTCCAGCTGGCCTGGTCGTCCGAGCAGACCACGGTGCATTCGAAGCAGATCCTGCTCGTCAAGCCGCCGGTCGTGCTCGTG
>JABSQW010000637.1 GCA_013215605.1 Myxococcales bacterium | reverse complement strand
GCCGCCGTCCGCGCGAACTACGCGGAGGTGCGGAGGCTCGCCGGTGCGCGCGAGCCCATCGCGGTGGTCAAGGCCGACGCCTACGGGCACGGCGCGACCGCCGTCGCGAAGGCGCTGGCCGACGAGGGTTGCCCGCGCTTCGCCGTGGTGACCCTGGGCGAAGCGGCGGCCCTGCGAGAGGCCGGCCTCGAGGCGCCCATCCTGCTGCTCGGCGGCGTCCACGGGGCCGGCGAAGCCGACGACGCCCTCGGCCTCGGCGTGACCCCCGTCGTCCACCACCGCGGTCACGTCGAACGCCTCGGCCGCGCCGCGAGCGGCCGCGGCGAGGCAGTGCCGGTGCACGTCGAGGTCGACACCGGCATGAGCCGCATGGGCGTACCGGCTGCGGAGGCCGTCGCGCTCCTCGAGTCCATCGAGCGATCGCCAACACTGGTGCTCGAAGGCGTCTACACCCACTTCGCGCGCGCCGACGAGGCCGACCTCGGACCGACGCGCGAACAACTCGCGCGCTTCCAGGCCGTGCTCGAGGCGGCGCGAGAGCGCGGCATCTCACCGGGCATCGTCCACACCGCGAACTCGGCGGGCCTCGTGGCCGAGCCGGCGATCGGAGCAACGCTCCCCGAGACCCACGCCGTTCGTCCCGGCCTGATGCTCTACGGCGCGCAGCCCACCCCGCACACCCCCGTGCCGCTGCAGCCCGCGATGACCCTGCGCACGCAGGTGGTCGCGGTGCGCGACGTCCCGCAGGGAACCGCCGTGGGCTACTCCGCGCTCTACCGCGCGCCGCGACCGACGCGGATCGCGACACTCGCCATCGGCTACGCGGACGGTGTCCCCGTGTCGACCTCCGGTCGCGGCTGCGTGTTGATTCGCGGGCAGCGCCGACCCATCGCGGGGCGGGTTTCGATGGACTTCGTCAGCGTCGACCTGGGCGGGGAGCCGGCCGAGATCGGCGACGAGGCAGTGCTCTTCGGTGAGGCCCAGGGCGCCCGGCTTCCGGTGGAAGAGGCCGCCGCTTCGGCCGGGACGATTTCGTACGAGCTGCTCGTCCGGGTGGGTTCGCGAGTGCCGCGGGAGATCGTCTAGCGGATCTGCGTCGGTCGACTTTCCAAACGGACCACTGGTGATAGATCGCTGTTTTGCACATCGCAGGGGGTCGGAAACGGCTATTTCGAGCGCTTCGCAGGTTTGACTTGGCGACCGCTCCTCGGTACACAACCGCCGAACCCGCCCAACTGCCTCGCCGTTTCTCGTAGGAGAAGATCGATGGCCCCCCAGCCCTCGTCGCGTCCGCCCTCGTCACGTGCTGTGGGGCGTGCGCTGCTTTCCGTTTCCGACAAGACCGACCTCGTCGACTTTGCGAAGGGCCTCGCGACCCTCGGCGTGGAGCTCGTCGCGTCGGGCGGCACGGCGGGTGTGCTGCGCGACGCCGGCCTGGCGGTGGTCGACGTCGAGACGCTGACCGGCAGCCCGGAGATGCTGGGCGGTCGCGTCAAGACCCTGCACCCGCGCGTTCACGGCGGCATCCTCGCCCGCCGCGATCTCGACAGCGACCAGGCGGACATCGCCGCGCACCACCTCGACCTCATCGACCTCGTCGTGGTGAACCTCTACCCGTTCGAAGACACGGTGGCGAAGCCCGGCACGACGCTCGCCGAGGCGATCGAGAAGATCGACATCGGCGGCCCGTCGATGATCCGCTCCGCGGCGAAGAACCAGGCCTGCGTGGCGGTCGTCGTCGATCCTGCCGACTACCCCGCGATCCTGAGCGAGCTCGAAGACGGCGAGTGCGCGCTCTCCGACGCCACGCACAGCCGACTCGCCCTGAAGGCCTTCGAGCGCACGGCGGGTTACGACGCCGCCATCCACGCCTATCTGTCGGGTCGCGAAGCGGG
>JABSQW010000636.1 GCA_013215605.1 Myxococcales bacterium | reverse complement strand
TGCCAGCTCGAGCGCGGTCGCGGCCTCATCGCGCGTGAAGCCCGTGTCGGTGAGGTAGAGGATCAGGTGATCTGCGAGGCCGAGCTGGGCGAACGCGTAGCAGAAGAGCACGTAGAAGAGCGCCCAGAAGGCCGGTGAGCGCAGCGAGTCCGCGATGTCGGGGCGCGTGACCGCCTCCGCCACCGGCTCGTCGGGCGGCGCCGTCGCGGCCACTGCCTCGGCGTTGCGCGGCTCCCGGACGACGAAGACCGCGAAGGGCAGAATCACGGCCACGCCGACCAGGCCCACCCACAACGCCGCATCGCGCCACGCGCCGTCGCCCGACAGCGCGGTGAGCGCGTACACGAAGATCACGCCACCCGCGTTCGAGCCGAGGTACGCGAAGCCCAGGGCGACGCCGCGCGCACGGTCGAACCACTTCGTGATCACCGAGCCGATCGACACGTCGCCGATGCCCGCGTTGCCGAGCGCGAGGAACGCCATCGCGGCGTAGAGGTGCCAGAGCGACTGCATGGCCGAGAGGGTCACGAGACTCACGCCGAGGAACGCCACGGACGTGACGAGCACAGCGCGCACACCGAAGCGCGCGCACGCGATACCCACGAAGGCCTGGCTCAGAGAGCTCACGAACAGCATGGGCGCCATGGCGGACGACCACATCGTGCGCGTCCAGCCGAGGTCGCCGATCACGTCCGGCGCCAGCGCGCGGGTGCCGTAGAAGAAGCCCGCACCGAGCTGACACACGAGGCATCCCGCCACCACCCACCAGGCGCGCAGTGACGTTGCGTCGAGCCGAGCCATGCGGAGTCTTTTCAGCGGGGCCTCTGCACGGTGGTGGTCGCGCCCGTCTCCATCAGGTTCGCGTAGTGGGGGAGGTGGGCGAGCTGCCCGCCGTCGACGGAGATGACCTGGCCGGTGATGTAGCTCGATTCGTCCGACGCGAGAAACAGCGCGGCGTGCGCGATGTCGTCGGATTCCCCGAGGCGACCCACCGGGCTGTGGCTGCGGATGGAGGCCTGCACGTCTTCGGGACAGGCGCGCAGCGCCGCGGGCGTGAGGATCAATCCGGGCGACAGGGCGTTGCAGCGGATGCCCTGGTGACCGCACTGCGTGGCGATGAAGCGCGTGAGGTTGTTGATGCCGGCTTTGGCGATCGCGTAGGCGGTCTGGGTGAGGTCGCCGGCGAGCGACTGGTTGGACGACGTGTTGATGATGGAGCCGCCGCCGGTCGCGGCGATGTGGGGGATCGCGTGCTTCGACGCGAGCATCGCACCGCGCAGATCGACGGCCATGATGTGGTCCCACACCTCGACTTCCATGCCCTCGACGCTGCCGTCGCGTTCGAGGGTCGCGACGCTCGTGTCGGCGGCGTTGTTGAACAGCACGTGGAGCGCGCCGTAGGCGGCCACGCTGTCGGCCACCATGGCCTCGACGGCCGCGGGATCGCCCATGTCGACGTGCACCACTAGAGCGCGCCCGCCCGCCTTCTCGATGCCGAGCGCCACGTCGCGCGCGCGCTCCTCGTCGAGGTCCGCGACCACCACGGAAGCGCCTTCGCGCGCGAACAGCTCGCACGACGCGCGTCCGATTCCCGATGCACCGCCGGTCACGATCGCCACCTTGCCCTCGATGCGTCCCATGGTTCCTCCGTCAGCTCTTCGCGAAGCGCACGTCGACGCGGCCGACACCGCGACCCGGAACGAGCTGGTTGCGCTCGATGCTGGCCTCGTCGACCTCGAAGTGGCCGAAACACCGGATCAGCTCCTCGAGGGCCACGCGCCCCTCGAGTCTCGCGACTGCACTGCCCGCGCAGTAGTGGATGCCGTGGCCGAATGCGAAGTGCGACTTTTCGGGAGGCTTCGTCACGTCGAGGCGGTCGGCGCCGGGAAAGCGACGCTCGTCGCGGTTCGCCGAGCCGAACAGCAGCAGCACCTGGGAGTCCCTGGGAATCTCGACGCCGTGCAGCACGAGGTCGCGCGTGGTGGTTCGCGCGAGGCCCTGTACGGGCGAGACGTAGCGGAGCAGCTCTTCGGCGGCGCCGCGACGCAGCAGCTCGGGGCGCTCGATCAAGAGTTCGAGCTGGTCGCGGTGTCGCGACAGCTCGATGATCGAGTTCGAGATCCAGTTGATCGTGGCGTGCTGGCCGGCCACGAGGAGCAGGGTGCAGAAGCCCTTGACCTCGTCGTCGTTGATCTCTTCACCGGCCTGGCGCTCGAGGAACACGCGACTCACCAGGTCGTCGCGCGGGTGCCTGCGCCGGTCCGCGATCACTTCGCGGAAGTACGCGTCGAGCTCTTGGTAGGCGGCGAGCGCTTCGTCGCCCGTGAACTCGGAGCCGGCGTTCACGGCGTGGTTCCAGCGCAGGAAGTCGTCGCGGTCCGCGGGATCCACTTCGAGGACCTCCGCAATGACCCGACTCGGGAGCACGCGCGCGAAGTCGCCCACGAGATCGCACTCGCCCCGGCTGCGGAAGCTCTCGATCAGCTCCACGGTGATCTCGCGGAAGCGCTCTTCGAGCTTGGCGATGCGCGACTCGGTGAGCGCGCGGGTCAGCATCGCGCGCAGCTCGTCGTGACGCGGGGGATCCATGTTCATGAGGTTCACGGGCAGTTTCTCGCTGTCCGTGTCGATCAGCACGCCGCGGGCCGAGGAAAAGCTGCTCGCGTTGGTCATCGCGTTCGCGATGTCGTCGTAGCGGGACAGCAGGAAGTACGCGGGGTCCGCGCGCCGGTAGACGGGCGCTTCGCGGCGCAGCCACAGATACGCGGGGTACGGGTCGTCGAAGCAGCGAGGCGCGAAAGGATCGAAGTCCATCGGCTCCACACTGTAAACCGAACGGCGCTCGGGCGGGTCCAAAGGATGAGCCGGGCGGCTTCGAGCCGCCCACGATCGCACGGGTTCTCCGCGGTCCGAGCGCGTTTCCGACAAAGTGGCCGTGATGGCGCAGGCGGCGCAGATCTCGGCGTTCGCGAGCACGGACCGCCGCCCCGGCGCCGTGAACGACCTGCTGCGCGGCGGCCCGTCGATCCGTGGTGCGTTCGCCTTCGACGCGTGCTCGCGTACCCCACGCCGATACCCGAGTTGATAGCATCCGCTCGTGGACACCGACCTCTCGAAAGGAGCGCCGCCATGATTCTCCTGAACCCCAGACATCTCGACCGGCCCTACGGCGACGAGCGGTCTGCCGAGGTGATGCGCGAGACCGTCGAGTTCTTCGAGAGCAAGGGAAAGACGCGTCTGCTCGAGGACTACTACGAGCGCGGCTGGTACGCGGACTTTCTCGACTACGCAAAGCAGCACCGACTGCTCGCCACGATGTGTACGCCGGAGGGCCGGGGCGCCAGCGACGGCCGCTGGGATACCTGGCGCATCTGCGAGTTCGCCGAGATCCTCGGCTTCTACGGGCTTCAGTACTGGTACACCTGGCAGGTTTCGGTGCTCGGGCTGGGACCGATCTGGATGAGCGGCAACGCCGCGCTTCGCAAGCGCGCGGCAACGGCCCTGGAAGAGGGAGGCATCTTCGCGTTTGGCCTTTCGGAGCAGACCCACGGTGCGGACATCTACTCCACGGACATGGTGCTCACGCCCGACGGCGACGGCTGGCGGGCCAACGGCCGCAAGTACTACATCGGCAACGGGAACGAGGCCGCCTTCGTCTCCACCTTCGGCCGTTTCGAGGGAAGTGACGACTACGTCTTCTTCGCCTCGGATCCAAAGCACGACGGCTACCACCTGGTCCAGAACGTCGTCGCCAGCCAGAACTACGTCTCGGAGTTCGAACTGAAGGACTACCCGGTGCGCGAAGAGGACATCCTCCACCGCGGCCGCGACGCCTGGAACGCAGCGCTCAATACCGTGAACATCGGCAAGTACAACCTCGGCTGGGCGTCGATTGGCATTTGTACCCACGCGCTCTACGAGGCCATCACCCACGCCCACAACCGCGTGCTCTACGGAAACCGCGTGACCGACTTCTCCCACGTTCGCAACATGTTCGTGGACGGCTACAGCCGCCTGGTGGCCATGAAGCTCTTCGCACTGCGCGCGGCCGACTACATGCGCACCGCTTCGGTCGAAGATCGCCGCTATCTCCTCTACAACCCGATGGTGAAGATGAAGGTGACGACCCAGGGCGAGGAGGTGATCAACCTGCTCTGGGATGCGATTGCCGCAAAGGGATTCGAGAAGAACATGTACTTCAGTCAGGCTGCCGTCGACATCCGTGCGCTGCCCAAGCTCGAAGGCACGGTGCACGTGAACATCGCGCTGATCGTGAAGTTCATGCCGAACTTCTTCTTCAATCCCTCCGAGTACCCGCCCATAGAGCGCCAGGATGAGCCCCGCAACGACGACTTCCTCTTCGAGCAGGGCAGCGCCCGGGGGCTCGGTCAGATCCGCTTCCACGACTACCGCATTGCCTTCGAAGAGAGCAGCGCGCCCAACGTCCAGCAGTTCGCCGCGCAGGCCGAAGCCTTCCGCGAGCTTCTGACTTCTGATCCGCCCGGCCCGGACCAGATGAAAGACGTCGACTTCCTGCTCGCCGCCGGCGAGATCTTCGCGCTCGTCGTGTACGCACAGCTGATCCTCGAAAACGCCAGGATCTACCAGATCGACGCTGACCTGCTGGACCAGATCTTCGACTTCATGGTGCGCGACATGTCGAAGCACGCCCTCACCCTCTCGCTGCAGGCGAGCAGCACGAGCGAGCAGGTGGAGGGGTGTCGAAAGATGCTCCACAAGGCCGTCGACGACGCGGACCGCTACCGCCGCGTCTGGGAGAATCACGTCGAGCCCCTCGACGGAGCCTACGTGATGAATCCGTAGGCAGCCGCTCTCCGGGATCAGCGGTACTGGGAGATCACATCGCTGCCGAACGCCTCGAGCTTGTCGAGGTACTCCGCGACGCTGCGCGTGTGCCCCAGGCTCGCACCCGTCACCGTCGCGCCGGCTCGTTCGTTGGCCTCGGTGGCCGCGAGCCACTCGTCGCGACCGTCCGGGATCACGGTCTCGCCGAGCACGCGCTGTGTCCCCTCTTCGCGCTGGATGATCGCCATCGGCATCACCACGTCGAAGTGCCGGTCGTCGTAGCCCGGCTGGTCGCGCAGCTCGTCGAGCAGGGCGGGAAGCTCGTCCGTCGTGATCTTCCAGGGCACCCAGCCGTCGCCCGAGCGCGCAGCGCGTGCGATCGCCGGCTTGCTGTTGCCGCCGATCCAGACGGGAACCCGCGCCGGTTTGGGCTCGAAGACGATGTCCTTGAACGACGCGAAGCGACCGTCGAACGACGGCGCGTCCTGGCTCCACAGTGCCTCGATGGCGGGCAGATACTCGTCCGTGATGGCGGCCCGGTCGGCGCACGACACCCCCAGCACTTCGAACTCCTTCTCGAGGTGACCGATGCCCACGCCCAGGATGGCCCGACCCCCCGACATCAGGTCGAGGGTCGCGAGCTGCTTGGCGACCAGCAGCGGATCTCGGTACGGGAGCACCAGCACGCTGTTGTACACGCGGATGTGCTGTGTGGCTCCGGCGAGAAACGCGATCGCCGTCACGCCCTCGCACCAGCGAGCCCCCATGGCCTCGTTCATCTCGGCGGACATGATGATGTGATCCGACACCGACAGATACGCGAAGCCGACTTCCTCGGCCTTGCGCGCGATCGCCACCATGTCGGCGCTGGTCGCCGTTGCCTCCCAGGGCTGCAGGGTCGGGGGATACAGGTTCATGCACGGAAACCCGAGTCCAAACTCCATCGCGCTCCTCCTCGCCTGGATGATGCAGGATAGAATGCCCGCAGGGCGAGCTCGAAATGGGTCGCGATCCTGTGCGATACGCAAGGGAGCGAGAGGCACCGTGCAGACCGAGTCCGATCGTCGGATCGCACGCATCGCGAGCGACGCCACCACGCTGCCCGCGCTGCTCCGGGAGGGGGCGGCCCGCCACGGCGACCGCGAGCTCCTGATCGCCGGAGAGCGGCGCATGAGCTACCGGGACGTCGAGCGTGAATCGGCGAAGCTGGCGCTCGGCCTGCTCGCCAGCGGCATCGGGAAGGGCACGCGCGTCGGGCTGCTGATGCCCAACGGCCCGGACTGGGTGCTGGCCTGGCTCGCGGCGTCGCGGATCGGCGCGCTCGCCGTCCCGCTCAGCACCTTTTCGCAGGCGCGCGAGCTCCACTGGCTGCTGCGACACGCCGACATCGACACGCTGTTCACGACCGGCCGCTACCTGCGCCACGACTACCTGGCGCGACTCGAGGAGATCGCCCCCGGACTCCGCGGGCAGACGGGCGATCCGATCCGCGTGCCGGAGCTCCCCTATCTGCGCGGCGTGCGCGTGTGGGGCGAAGACGCTCGCAGCTGGACGCGCGCCGAGCCGGCCAGTCTCCACGAGGCCGCCGACTCGGCAGCGAAGCTCGACGACGCGTTCCTCGAAGCGGTCGAGGAGAACGTGAGCCCGGCCGACCTCGCCGTGGTGATCTACACGTCGGGCAGCACGGCCGACCCCAAGGGTGCGTGCCACACGCACGGAACGCTCGTGCGGCACTCGCGCCGGGTCGCGGAGTTCCTCGGCGGCGGCCCCGACGACCGTCTGTACTCGCCGCCGCCGTTCTTCTGGGTGGGGGGCTTCCACCGGCTCCTCTACACGATGCAGATCGGCGCCGCGATGGCGTTCCTCGACACGTTCGAGGCCGATGCGGCGCTCGAGCTGATCAAACGCGAGCGCGCGTCCATCCTGATGCTGTGGCCCCACCAGTCCAAGCTGCTTCTCGAACACCCGGAGTACCGCCCGGAGGATTTCGAGTTCCTGCTCTCCGGACCCTACGCGATGCTGCCCGAAGAGCGCCGTCCCGAGGCACCCGACCTGATCGCCAACTCGATCGGCATGACGGAGAGCTTCGCGTATCACACCATCGAGGCGACGGGTGCGGTCCTCCCGGAGGAGAAGCGCGGGGCGTGCGGGCGACCGCTGCCCGGAATGGAGCGGCAGATCTGTCACCCGGAGACCGGCGAGCCACTCGCCGAAGGCGAGCAGGGTGAGCTCTGCCTGCGCGGCTTCAACCTGATGCAGGGGCTGTACAAGCGCGAGCGCGAGGAGGTCTTCACGCCCGACGGTTTCTATCCAACGGGCGACCGCGGGCGCATCGACGCCGACGACTACTACTTCTTCGAGGGCCGGCTCGGCGACATGATCAAGACCGGGGGTGCCAACGTGTCCCCGCGCGAGGTCGAGATCGTGCTCGCGGCGCTGGATGGAGTCGAGCAGGCCTTTGTTACCGGCGTCCCGGATCCCGAGATGGGCCAGATCGTGGTGGCGGGAATCGTTCCGACGGCATCCTCTGCTCCGCTGCAGCTCGACCGGCTCCGCGAACAGCTTCGCCGGGAGCTCTCCGCCTTCAAGGTCCCCAAGCACCTGCTCACCCTCGCGCCCGAGGAGATCCCCTTCACGGACAGCGGCAAGCTTCACCCCGGCCGGCTCCGCGACCTGCTCGCCGCGCGTGTCCCGCGAACGTAGGACCGCGGCCTACGGCTCGCAGACGAAGACCGGGATGTTCCGGTCGGTTCGGGCCTGATAGTCCTCGAAGGGCGGATAGTGCTCGACGCAGGTGGGCCAGACCGCCGCCTTCTCGGCGTCGTCGACCCGTCGCGCGCGCAGCTTCATCTTCTTTCCCTGGTACTGGGCCTCGATCTCGGGGTGCGCGAGGAGGTTGGCGGACCACAACGGGGTCTTCGGAGCTCCGCCCTGGGACGCGACGATGATGACCCCATCCTTGTAGGGCACGTACATCAGCGGGATCGTCCGCTGCTTGCCGGATTTCGCGCCGGTCATCGTGATCAGCACGACCGGGAGGCCCTGGAGCTTCCCCATCAAGCGTCCGCTCGTCAGCTTGTAGACGAACGCGTTGAGGCGCGAGAACGGCTTGATGAATTGGCGAAGGCGTTTGAACTCCTTCTCGGTCATGGGATTCGTGGCCATGGGGTCCTTTCTCGGATGCAGAGTGACGATCGCCACTCCCGGGTAGGCCGCCCATTCTATCCCCGATCAACCCCGGCGGGCGGGGGTTCGATGCCGGCCGCTGAGACCGCTTCTAGTCGGTCCGGCGGTACGTCTCGCGCAGCGCGCGCTTGTAGAGCTTGCCGTTGTCGTGCCTCGGCAGCCGCTCGATGAAGTCGACGCTGCGGGGGCACTTGAAGTGTGTCAGGCGCTCTCGGCAATGTGCGATGAGCTCCTGCTCGAGGCTCGGGGAGGCCGTGTACCCGCCGTGGAGCTCGACGACGGCCTTGACCTCTTCGCCCCACTCGGTGTTCTCGACTCCGATGACCGCGACGTCTCCCACCGAGGGGTGGCTCAAGAGCTCCGCCTCCGCTTCGGCGGGGTAGATGTTGACGCCGCCACTGATGATCAGGTTGCTGCTGCGATCGGTGAGGTAGAGGAAGCCGTCTTCGTCGAGGTATCCGACGTCACCGAGTGTGAAGTAGTCCCCGCGGTACGTGGCGTCCGTCTTTGCTTCGTCCTTGTAGTACGTGAAGCGACCCCCCTCTGGAGCCTTGAGGAAGATGCTCCCGATCTCTCCGGTCGAAAGCAGCTCGCCGTCGTCGTTTCGAATCTGGCAGTGCTCGGGGTCGTCGGGCCTTCCCACGGTGCCCGGCTTCTCGAGCCACTGCTTGGAGTCGACCACGGCCCCCATGCCCTCTGTCGCCGCGTAGTACTCCCAGAGGATCGGGCCCAGCCACTCGATCATCCGCTGCTTGACGACGACGGGGCACGGCGCGGCGCCGTGAATCACGAATCGCAGCGAGCTGATGTCGTGCCGTGCCCGCACGTCATCGGGGAGCGAGAGCAGACGATGGAACATCGTCGGAACCATGTGGGTGTGGGTGATCCGGTGCTTGGACACGAGATGCAGGGTCTCGGCCGCGTTCCAGCCGTCCATCAGGACGCAGCCCACCCCTTGGGCGAGAGGCAGCGCCAACGAGAAGGCCAGGGGCGCGGCGTGGTAGAGGGGGCCGGTCGTGAGATGGAGGTCACTGCCTGCCTGGTACCCGCCCGCGATGGCGCCAGCGGAGGTGGCAACGGCGGTCGGAGGCCGATATACGCCCTTCGGTCGCCCCGTGGTTCCGGACGTGTACAGCATCGAAGTTCCGGGGGACGGGGCGTCGATGTCGTGGGTCGCCTCGCCCTCCAGGGCGGATTCATAGGCTTCGAAGCCCTCCACGTCGCCGCCTACCGAGAACCTCGCGGTTGCCTTGGGTGCGTTCCGTGCAGCGCTGGCCGCAGTGTCCGCGAAACGCGCGTCGGCGACGAACGCCTTGGCCTCGCAGTCGTCGACGATGTACGCGGCTTCGTCGCTCGTGAGGTGCCAGTTGACGGTCGTCAACCGCAGCCCGGCGCGCCGCGTCGCCGCCATGACTTCGGCGAACTCGGGTCGGTTCGAGCACATCAACGCGACGGCGTCGCCGGCCGCCAGCCCCCGGGCTCGGAATGCGCGAACGAGTTGATTGGACCGGGCGTTCAGCTCGAAAAAACTGAGATCACCCACTGCCGAAGAGATCGCCAGGCGGTCGGGCTGTCGCTCTGCCCAGTACGAGGGCAGGAGCCCCGTCATCGCCGCGCGCAGCTTGTCGGGATCGATGTCCTGCAGTGCCCGATTCGGGTCGGTGTCGGTGCTCATCCAAGCTCCGTCGGTCTGGCTCGCTACGGCGGATCGTTCGACATCACGATGGTACCCGCCGCGGAAAACATCCCGCCCACACCGTGCGCCACCGAGATTCTCGCGCCCTTCACTTGCGCGGGTGCAACGCCCCGCAGCTGTCGGACGCTCTCCTGCAGAGCGTACATGCCGTACATGCCGGAATGCATGTAGGAGAGACCGCCCCCGTTGGTGTTCAGGGGCAGGAGGCCACCCGGTGCGGTCCGGCGATCCTCGATGAACGCCGCCGCTTCACCGCGGTCGCAGAAGCCGAGATCTGCGAGGCCGTACAGGGGAAGGTGCGCGAACGCGTCGTAGACCATCAGATGGTCGACGTCGCTCGTTGCGATTCCCGCTTCATCGAAAGCCAGTCGTCCCGACACCCGAAACGCGCGCGAGGTCGAGAAATCGTCCATCTGGCTCACCATGGGAGATTCCGAGCTCTCCCCCGTGCCGAGGACATACACCGGCCTGGTGTCGAAGTCCTTCGCGCGCTCGGCCGCCGTGAGGATCAGCGCGCCCCCGCCATCGGTGACGAGGCAGCACATCAGCTTTCGGAAGGGGTAGGCGATCATCGTCGACTCGAGGACATCGGCCACGGTGATCGGGTCGCGGAAGGACGCGCGCGGGTTCATGGCCGCCCATTCTCGCTGGATGACCGCCACCGTGGCGAGTTGCTCCTCGCTCACGCCGTAGTCCTTCATGTACCGAAGAACCGGGATCGTGAACATCGTCGGTGGGCCCGTCGGTCCGTAGGGGAGCTCGAACTGCCCGTTGAGGCTGCTTGCCGCGCGAGCGAACCCTCCCCTGCCCACCTGGGAGCGCCCGCTCTCGCCGTGCGTGATGAGGACCGTCGAGCACAGCCCCTCGTTGATCGCAGCCGCCGCGTGGCGAACGTGCAGCATGAACGAGCAGCCGCCGATGGACGTGGCATCGATCCACTTCGGCTCGATACCGAGGTAGTACGCAATGCCCACCGGCGACTCGCCGGCGGTTGCGATGCCGTCGATGTCCTTCGGTCGCAGGCCCGCGTCCGCCAGCGTGTTGAACGCCGCGTCCGCGTGGATCTGGATCTGGGAGATGTGGGGCGTCTTCCCCAATTCCGTCGACTCCGCGGCGCCGACGATCGCAACCGACTTCTGCTTCATCGGTTCGACTTCGCGCGGTTCGGGTCGGCGGGTTGGAACAGGGGCAGTGTGATCTCGTCGGTCATCTTCTCGAAGTGCACTTCCAGATCCATGTCGAGCTCGAGGGCTTCTGGGGTTTGTGGCGTGTTGACGACGTTGGTGAGCATCTTCGGGCCCTCGTCGAGCTTCACCACCGCGATGGAGTACGGGGGATCGAAGCCCGGAGCGGGGCGATGATTGATCACGTAGCTGTGCAGCGTTCCGCGACCGCTCGCTTGGAACACCGACACGCTGCGGCTCGCGCACTCGGGACAGAACGGCCGAGGCGGGAAGTAGACGTGCGCGCAGTCGTCGCATCGCTGCAGGCGAAGCTCACCGTCGCGCGCGCCGTCCCAGAAGTGGCGCGTTTCCGGCGTGGGCTGGGGGAGGGCTCGCTTGATTTCAGGCATGGTTCCTGTCGGATCTGGGGTTCGGCTCAGCCGGGTCCGTCCGGATCTTTCTCACGGGTAGTTTCTTCGGCCTCGTTCGGTGGGGGCTCCCAGGATACCGGACCGGATCGGCGTCCTGCTGAGCGGTAGATCACCGAGAGCGGGGCTTCCGAACCTGACGCCCCGGCGCGTCGTGCGGTGGAAGATTCTCAGCGAGCTTCCGAGTGCCGATTGGCGGGGATGGGGAGATCGAGGTTCCCGTGCAACGTGTCGGCTTCGTACTCCTCGCGGAAGATCCCCCGCTTCTTCAGGATCGGGAGCACCTCGTCGACGACGTCGAGAAGGCCGCTCGGCAGGATGGGTGGGTTCAGGATGAAGCCGTCGGCGGCGCCGGCTTCGAACCACTCCTGCATGGTGTCTGCGACGTGCGTAGCGGTTCCGATGAACGCGTGCCTCGGCGTGGTGGCCCCGAGGGCCACCTCGCGCAGGCTCAGGTTCGCAGCCTTCGCGTTCTTCTTGATCATGTCGGTGGCGCTCTCCCAGCCGTTGCGCGCGAGGTCGCCGAGGTCGGGAAAGGCTGCGTCGAGGTCGAACTTCGTGAAGTCGATGTCGTCGAAGAATCGACCGAGGTAGTTGAGGGCGTCGGTGGTGCCGACCAGCCCAGCGATCGCCGCGTACTTCGCCTCGGCTGCTTCGGGAGAGTCGCCGATGATGGGGCCGCACTCCGGCAGGATGAGCAGGTTGTCGGGATCGCGGCCGTGACGTTCCGCGCGCTGACGAATGTCTTCCGCGAACTTGACGGCGCTCGGGATCGAGCCCTGCACGGTGAAGATGGCGTCGGCGTGGCGCGAGGCGAAGTCGCGCCCGGCGTCCGAGGCGCCAGCCTGGAGCAGCACGGGACGCCCCTGACGCGAGCGGGAGATGTTGAGCGGTCCCTCGACGGAGTAGAAGTCACCCTCGAAGTCGACTCGGTGCAGCTTCGCCGAGTCGATGAACACGCCCGATTCGCGGTCGCGGACGAACGCGTCGTCCTCCCAGGAGTCCCACAGAGCCTTGGTGGTCTCGAGGTATTCGTGGGCCATTCGGTAGCGAAGGTCGTGCTGCGGGTGTTCGGGGCGGCCGTAGTTGCGCGCGCTGCCTTCGAGCGGTGACGTCACGATGTTCCAGCCCGCGCGCCCGTCGCTGATGTGGTCGATCGAAGCGAACTGGCGCGCCACCGTGTACGGATCGCTGTAGGTCGTGGACAAGGTGGCGGCGAGCCCGATGCGGGTGGTGTCCATGGCGAGCGCGGCGAGCAGGGTGAGGGGCTCGAAGCGGTTCAGGAAATTCGGGTGCGACTTCTCACTGATGTAGAGACCGTCGCCGAAGAACACGAAGTCGAGCTTGGCGGCCTCGGCGACGCGGGTGAGCTCGCGATAGTGGGCGAGGTTGATGGCGCCGTCGACGACGCTATCGGCGTGGCGCCACGACGCCATGTTGCTGCCGGTTCCTGCGAGGAACGCGCCCAGTCGCAGCTGTCGGCGAGTCATCGGCATTGGCTGAGGAGTGTATGATCGCTCGAACGGTCGGTCGACTCAACGCCGACGAACAGGAGAGATGAGCCATGGGAAGGCTGGCCGATCGCGTCGTGCTGATCACGGGCGCCGGGCGGGGGATCGGGCGCGGGTCCGCGCGGGCTCTCGCCAAGGAGGGCGCCGACATTGCGATCGCGGAGATCGATCCGGTGACCACCAAGGACGCCGCCCGCGAGGTCGAGACGCTCGGGCGCCGCGCGGTCGCAATGCCCGGGGACATCGCGAGCCGCGAGTTCTGCGAAGAAGCCGTCCGTCGCACCGTCGCCGAGCTGGGTCGCCTCGATATCCTCATCCACAACGCCGCCACCACCGCCGGGATGAAGTCCTTCGAAGAGTTCACGGACGACGAGTTCATGCGCACGTTCGACGTCAACGCGATGGCCGCGTTTCGGCTGATGCGCGCTGCCTCACCGCATCTTCGCGCGAGTCCGGCCGGCCGGGTGATCAACTTCGCCTCGGCGGCGGGGACAGCGGGCAACGCCCGACAGTTCGACTACGCGGCCGCCAAGGAATCCGTGCGGGCGATGACCCGCGTCGCCGCCCGCGAGTTCGCGAAGGACGGCGTGACGGTGAACACCATCTGCCCCTTCGCGGATTCGGAGGGAGTGCGCGAGAACATCGACGAGAGCGTCATTGCCATGATGCGGAAGTCGGTACCGCTCGGGCGCCTCGGCGATTGCGAGACGGACATCGGCCGTGCGGTGGTATTCCTGGCGAGCGACGACGCGTCATTCGTGACGTCGAACACGCTGTGGCTCGACGGCGGCGGGGGATCGACGCGCGGGTGAGCGCGCCGCGCGCACGATCGAGCGCTGCGGCATTCAGATCGGAATCTCGAGAACGATCGGCGCGAGCGCTTCGGCGAGGCGGCGATGCCCCGCGGCGTTCGGGTGGAAGCTATCGATGAAGTACTTCGCCTGCTCGACGCCGGGTGGGTGGAGCACGTCGTAGGCCTCGAGGGTGGGGACGCCCTGTCGATCGTAGATCTCCGTGAGTAGACAACGGTGGCGAGACGACTCGTTATAGCTCGGGTGGATGGCCACGAGGCGGATCCCGCGCGCCGCACAGAATCGCTGGAACGCTTCGAGGATCTCGGCCCGCTCGTCCTCCGAGACGCGCTGAGGCAGGGCCCGCTCGCGAATCTCCGTGGTGGTCGCGTAGCCGTCCTCCGCGACGGCCAGGATCCGGGGAAGCAGCTCGAACGCGGGAAGCCCGATGCCGTGCTCGAACGCTTCGACATTCGCCTCCTGGAATCGATCGATCCGGTAGCGCGCGAGGCGCAGATCGAGAAAGCGGAGCAGCGCCGAATTTCCCATCAGAACCCGACGCGCCGCGTTCGTCCTCGATTCGTAGAGCTGTGCGTCGGTCCGACCGAAGCTCAGCTCGGAGCCGTCGGAACCGCGAATCGTAGAGGGAAGGTAGTCGTTGACCTCGTGGTAGAGGAGCACGACGTCGGGTTGGAGGTCGATCCCTCGCAGCTCGAGATACTTCAGGCTCTGGAACGACGAGTACGCGGGCACACCGGCATTGATGACGCGGAAGTGACTCCCTCTCCCTGCGTCGCGCGCAACCGTGTTCAGATGATCCTCGAGAAAATTCGCGTAGGTCTGATCGTTCGACACGCCCTGTCCGAAGGCGGTGCTCTCTCCGAGAGAGAGGATGCGGATTTCGCCGGGGCGTTTCGTCTCGATTTCGGACGAGCGGAGTCCGAGGGAGTTCGTGCGGATGCGTTTTCGGTTGCGGCGGATGTCGAGGTTCGGGCGGAGTGCCCAGAAGAGCTCGGCATCGGGGCGCATGAGCTTGTCTTCGCCAGGGAAGGGAAGACTCAAGAGCTCCGGTTCGGCCCAGGCTCCGATGCGAACCGCTACCTCGCCCACGGCCAGGAATGCCACCGCGGGGAGGACGGCCGCAAGGATCCGAAGGAGCCGCTTCATCGAGTCTTTAGAATAGACGATCCGCGCGCGCGAATTCGCAGGGCAGCGCCACGGCCCTGCGCTGGGTCAGAAGCGGTAGATCGTTCCGAAGGAGATCACCCCGGTGCCGATCACGATGTCCTTGTTGCTCGCGTAGTAGCTTCCGTCGATGAAGACGCCCCAGTGTTCGTTCATGAGGTAGTCGACACCGCCGCCGAAGCGCGCGAGGAAGGCTCCCTCGCTGCCCTTGATCCCTGCGGCGATGCCAGAGCCTTCGAGCTCGCCTGAACCTCCGCCGATTCCGAAGCGCGCGTAGGGCTGGAGGTTGTCGGGCAGCGACTTCTTCGCGAGAACCGCCATCGGGTAGCCCTTCACATCGATCGTGAACCCGACGACGGACGTCTCTCCCAGCTTCGCGCCGGCCAGCTCGACGTCGCCGCCGGTCACGTAGAAGAGCTCGGCCTCGAGGGCCACGGCCGGAGAGACGCGGAAGCCGCCGGCGAGGTTGAAGCCGACGTTGGTGCCGGTGTCGAGGGCGTTTGCGGGACCGTCGAGGTTGGTGAATCCGAAGGCGAGACCACCACGCACGTAGGGTCCGGTGTGATCGTAGGATTGCGCGGTTGCCGACCCGGCGATCAGCAGCGTAGCCGCCAGGGCGACGAGGAGCGCGGTCGGTCCGTTCGATTGCATGTCACACCTCCGGATCGTCCGAGTGGCTGGAACGCCGAATGGGTCTGCGGTTGGATACCGCTGATGCCGGTCGATGACAACAAGAAAATTCGAATGGATCGAAGGATTCGAAACTGGAACGGGTATCACGGTCGATACCATATCGGTGAGCTATACGCGCGTTCCTGAATCCACCACGGAGCCTGGATTTCGGTGGCGTCGAGACCGAGCGCGATCGCGTCGAAGACGGAGTGGCGCGGTGTCGGGATCTCGAGGACGCGCAGGTAGTAGAACGCCGACCGCACGGGGTCGAAATCGGGATCGCGCCACACGGTGGCGAGTCCGCTGCTCCCTATCTCATTGGTGTACGTCGCGGTTGCGGGGTCGACGGTGTTTCCGACGGCGGGCAACGAACCGTCGCGCGCGAGCACGCGCCCGCCC
>JABSQW010000635.1 GCA_013215605.1 Myxococcales bacterium | reverse complement strand
GCGGGCGCGACGAGCAGGACATCGACGGAGTACTTGAAGAAGTAGTTCGTGAAAAGGATCTGTGTCCACATGATGCCGATGGACGGCACCGCGTACGCGATGACCATCGGTCGCGGGAGCTTCTCCGGAGTCGCCACGCTGCTCTGCCTCCCGGGGATCGATCTTCTTACGCTCGATCCCCGAGGTCGGGATTATGAGCGGCTGCGCAGTCCGCCGGTGCGATTCTTCCGCGACGGGCCAGCGCGGCAGGATCTCGACCGGGATCGCCGCCGTCTCGCGCAAGTCTTCCAACCACGGCGCCGAGGCCCGGCCCACGAAACGGCCCCGCACTGATGGGAGTAGCCCGGCGGACGCGGTATAACTATCGGATCCGCCTGCGTCGCCGCAGGAACCTCGGGCGGCGGTGAACATGGCCTCCGGAACAGCTGATCCCACACCCGCACGCGCCGCACCGGCGGCGACTTCTCAGCGCTGGATCCTCGGCTCCTGGCAAGACCTCGTGTTCTTCGTCGCGACGCCGGTCTTCGTCGTCCCCCTCGTCGCGCTCGTGGGGCGCCGGTTCTCGCTGGATGAGATCAGCGCATTCGTGGTGGCTTTCGGTGCCACCGGTCATCACCTGCCGGGAATGATCCGCGCCTACGGCGATCGCGCACTCTTCGCCCGGTTTCGTACTCGCTTCATCGCGGCGCCGATCTTCTTCCTGGCCGTATGCCTGCTGCTGCACCTGAACCACCTCGACTCGATGACCGTGATCCTGACCTTCTGGGGTCTGTGGCACGGCGCCGCGCAGATCTACGGATTCGAGCGGATCTACGACACCAAGGCCGAGATCAAGTCCGACCTCGGCGCGCGGCTCGACCTCGCCCTTACGGTTTCGTGGTTCTGGCTGGCGGTCGTGTACTCGCCCGGCCGGATGACCGGTATCCTGCGCGAATTCTATCGCGCCGGTGGTCCGCTCGTCTCGGCGGGCGCGTACGAGGGGTTCGTCGGCTTCTGGACCGCACTCACGGGCCTGATCAGCGCCGCCTTCGCCGCGCACTTCGTCGTGGGCTGGCTGCGCGGTGATCGACGCAGCGGTATCAAGCTCGCGCTGATCGTCTCGAGCATCGCCTTCTGGTGGTACGCCATGGTCGGCATCAACAACGTGGTGTTGGGCGTCGCTCTGTTCGAGATCTTCCACGACATCCAGTACCTCGCGATCGTCTGGTTCTACAACCGCAAGCGCGTCGAGCAGACGGCCGACCTCTCCGCCAGCGTGCGCTTCCTCTTCCGGCCGAAAGTGGTCCTGATCTTCGTCTACGTGGGCCTCGTCCTGGCGTATGGCTACTTCGCCATCGCGCCGAAGTACGTCGACCGCGGAATCCTGCGCGACGTCCTGCTCTCCGGCGTGGCCGCCTCGGCGCTCCTCCACTTCTACTACGACGGGTTCATCTGGAAGGTCCGCGATCTCGAGACACGCAAGGGGCTCGGCCTGTCGAGCGCCGGCGCCGCCACCGAGTCGCGCGACCTGCTGGGCTGGGCGCGCCACGGCGCGAAGTTCGCCCTGTTCGTCGTGCCCCTGGCCGTCCTCGCGACGAGTCAGCTCGGCGGACACGGGGCGAACGTCGCGCCGTACCAGAACTTCGTGTCGATCTTCCCCGAGCACGCGCCCGCTCATTTCAACCTCGCGGTGTACACCGAGAAGGCGGGACAGCCCATGGCGGCCATCGCGCACTTCGAACGCGCGATCGAGCTGGTGCCCGACTACGCGGAAGCGCGCACGAATCTGGGCGCGGTCCTTCAGGAGCTCGGTAACGACGAACTCGCGCTCACCCACTACCGGGCCGCCCTCGAGTCCAACCCCGATCTCGGCAAGGCGCAGAACAACCTGGCGTGGCTGCTGGCGGCCAGCGCGCGCGAGGACCTGCGAGATCCCGGGCAGGCCGTGGTGTGGGCCGAGCGGGCCATCGAGGTGTCGGGTCGACGCGAGCCGGAACGACTCGACACGCTCGCCGTGGCGTACGCGGCGAACGCTCGCTTCGGCGACGCGATTCGCATCGCCGAGGAGGCGATCCGTCGCGCCAACCGCCGCGGGAAGAAGCGCCTCGTCGCCGAGGTCGAGGCGAGGCTGCGGGGGTTCCGGAGCGGGACTCCCTACGTCGATCACTGAGCGGACGACGATCGTGGGGAGCACCTACGACAGGAGGGGTGTCGGCTACTCCGCGACTCGCGTGCCCGATCCCCGCATCACAGATCGACTCGTCCAGGCCTCGCTGTTTCGATCTCGGCTACCGGCTCATCGTCGCTGAGCGCGGCGCAACCCCGGATCGAAGGTTCTCGGATCGGAGACCGCCGGGTTGATTGCCCGGGTCACGCGATCCTGCGAAGCTTCGGAGAGCCGCTTTCCGACGATCGCTCCGGAGGCCCCCGTGTCGAAGCCCTTCTTTCCCGAAGTCGAGCCCGTCCGCTACGAGGGTCCCGACACCGAGAACGACCTCGCCTTCCGCCACTACGACCGCGACCGACTCTTGCTCGGCCGCCGCATGGAGGATCACCTCCGCTTCGCCGTCTGCTACTGGCACACGTTCTGCTGGACCGGCGGCGACGTCTTCGGCGAGGGGACGTTCGACCGCCCGTGGCTCGCCGACGGGGGCGACGCAATCGCGCAAGCCGAACAGAAGACCGACGTCGCGTTCGAGTTCTTTGCGAAGCTCGGCGTGCCATTCTTCTGCTTTCACGACCGCGACGTCGCGCCGGAGGGCGCGAGCTTCCGCGAGAGCTGCGCGAACCTCGACCGCCTGGTCGAGCGCATGGCCGCGCGGATGCAGGAGAGCGGCGTCCGGCTGCTGTGGGGAACCGCAAACCTCTTCGGCCACCCGCGTTACGCGGCCGGCGCCGCGAGCAACCCCGATCCGGCGATCTTCGCCCACGCGGCCGCCCAGGTGAAGCACTGCCTCGAGGTCACGCAGCGTCTCGACGGCGCGAACTACGTGATGTGGGGCGGGCGCGAGGGCTACGAGACGCTCCTCAACACCGACCTCCGACGCGAAGCCGAGCAACTCGGGCGCTTCATGCAGCTCGTCGTCGAGCACAAACACAAGATCGGCTTCGAGGGCACGCTCCTCATCGAGCCCAAGCCCCACGAGCCGACCAAACACCAGTACGATCGCGATGCCGAGCACGTGCTGGGCTTCCTGCGGCGCTTCGGCCTCGAGGGCGAGATCAAGCTCAACATCGAGGTCAACCACGCCACGCTCGCCGGTCACAGCTTCCAGCACGAGATCGCCACGGCCATCGCCAACGACGCCCTCGGCAGCGTCGACGCAAACCGCGGCGACCCCCAGAACGGCTGGGACACCGATCAGTTCCCGAACAGCGTCGAAGAGCTGACCCTCGCCCTCTTCGAGATCCTCCGCGCGGGTGGGATCGGCAACGGCGGATTCAACTTCGACGCGAAGCTGCGGCGCCAGAGCATGGATCCCACCGATCTCTTCCACGCCCACATCGGCGGCATGGACACGGTGGCGCTGAGCCTCGAGTGCGCCGCAACGCTCGTGGAGGAGAAGCGTCTGCAAGATTTCGTGGACGAGCGCTACGCGGGCTGGAACGACGGCCAGGGAGCAGAGATTCTCGGCGGCCAGACCTCACTCGCCGACCTGTGGCAGCACGCGATGGATGCCGCCGACGAACCCCTTCCACGGTCGGGCCGACAGGAGCTGCTGGAGAACCGCGTCCGCAGCGCCATCGAGCGCACGCGGGCGGGCTCGATCCGTTAGAATGGTTCTTTACCGTCAGGAGGGACCTCCATGAGCACGTTTCATGAGCTCGAGATGACTTCGATCACCGGCGAGCCGGTGAAGTTCTCGCAGTACGAGGGCAAGCTCTGTCTCGTCATCAACGTCGCGAGTGCTTGAGGCCTCACACCCCAGTACGCAGGTCTGCGTACCCTTCAGGATGAGAACGGCGACAAGGGCTTCACGGTCCTCGCCTTTCCGTGCAATCAGTTCGGCGGCCAGGAGCCGGGCACGAACGCCGAGATCCTCGAGTTCGCGAAGTCGAAGTTCGATCTGAACTTTCCGATGTTCGAGAAGATCGAGGTCAACGGCGATGGCGCCTGTGATCTCTACAAGCTGCTGAAGACGGAGCAGCCGGGCGACGGCGACAGCTCCGACATCGCGTGGAACTTCGAGAAGTTCCTCGTCGACTCGTCGGGTGCGGTCGTCAAGCGCTTTCCGCCGCCGATCAGCCCGGAGGACATCGCTAAGTCGATCGCCGAGCTGCTCTGAGGCTTCGACTCAGAGGATGCGGCCCGGGTGCCCTTCCCCGTACTCGTCCTCGAGCAGGCGCTCCTAGAGCCTGCCGGGCGCGTGCCTCGGGAGCTCATCGCGAAAGTCCACTGACCGCGGGCACTTCACATCAGCGAGGTGCTCGTGGCAGTAGGCGATTCGCTGCTGCGCGGAGTCCCAGGGACGTGTCACAATCCCGTCCGACTCCCCCACCCATCGAGTAGCGAGGTCCACCATGAAAGCCGCCGTCCTCTACGCCTACAACCAACCCCTCGAAGTCGAAGAGATCGAGATCGACAAGCCCGGTCCGCGCGAGGTGCTCCTGCGCACGGCGGCGTCGGGCGTTTGCCACAGCGACCTCCACATCATCGAGGGCAAGCTCCCCGCGCCCCCGCCGTTGGTGCTCGGCCACGAACCCGCCGGCGTCGTCGAGCAGGTGGGCAGCGACGTCACCTACGTGAAGCCCGGCGACAACGTGATCGCCTGCCTGTCGGTCTTCTGCGGCATCTGCGAGTACTGCACGCGCGGCCGCCCGAATCTGTGCGGTGGTGCTTCCCTCGACCGGCAGGCGGGCGAGGCGCCGCGCCTCTCGAAGGACGGCAAGCCCCTCTACCAGATGGCCCAGCTCGGATCGTTCGCCGAGCAGATGCTCGTGCCGGAGAATGCCCTGGTGAAGATCAAGGAGGAGATGCCCCTCGACCGCGCCGCGCTGATCGGCTGCGGCGTCACAACGGGCCTGGGTGCCGCGCTCAACACGGCTCGCATCGAGGCGGGCTCGACCTGCGTGGTGGTCGGCGGCGGCGGAGTGGGCCTCAGCATCCTCCAGGGTTGTCGTATCGCCGGCGCCGCCCAGATCATCCTGGTCGACACCCAGGCGTGGAAGCTCGACCTCGCGCGCAAGCTGGGCGCGACGCACACGGTCGACGCCTCCCAGGGCGACCCCGTCGCGCGGGTGCACGAACTCACGGGAGGCGGCGTCGATTACGCGTTCGAGGCCATCGGCCTCAAGGCCACGGTGAGCCAGGCCTACGGAATGACGAAGAAGGGCGGCACCACGGTGCTCGTGGGCGTGGTGGCCGCGGGCGAAAACATCGAGCTACCGGGACTCGACATCGTCCTCAGCGAGAAGCGCATCCTCGGCTCGATGATGGGTTCGAACGCCTTCCGCGTCGACATGCCGCGATTCGTGGATTTCTATCTCAACGGACAGCTGATGCTCGACGAGATGATCTCGGCGCGCCGCCCGCTCGAGGACATCAATGTCTGCTTCGACGAGATGCGCAAGGGCGCCGCAGCTCGGAGTGTGATCACGTTCGATTCCTAGAATGTCCAG
>JABSQW010000634.1 GCA_013215605.1 Myxococcales bacterium | reverse complement strand
ATGCCACCCGATACTATGTTATTCGGAGTGTGATTCACATAGTATCGGGTGGCATAGTTCTGTTGGTCCATTCTCCTGCGGAATAAGGCTATCGGGGACTATTAGACGACCCTGTTGGAACCGTTTGCTATTGGTTAGCAAACGGGGCAGGTGTTGCTTATTGCTGTCTACATGTAGACAATGATTCGCACAATTCATTTCCTCTGTCATAAGTATGCGCTAGTTTGGATCACTGTTTGGCTGGTTAGTTCGCTATTGTCAAGCGTCCAGCGATTTGTTAGTTTCATTACGTGTCGTGTGTGTCTGTTGTTTCCTCCAACGAGATTATGTCGTTCATACATTTTATGTATACCAAAACCTATGGACATGTATCCATACATTTATGTATATAACAATATATGCATCAACTATATATATAACTACATATTTTCTTATTTAGAAAACGGATCCCTTTACCATGCGTCGTCTACTACGTTTTTCTATGGATTCCGGCTATTTCTAAATCATTGCAGGAAATATTAGGTATATGTGTGGTTTGGTATGGTCATCGTCTTTATTTGTAATGCGTCGTTTCTTTTATTATTTATATCTCAGTATGTGCACCGATTACATAGTTCCAAGAACAATTACTGAGTGTTTTGTTTTATGTCATGTTTATAGTCTTATTAAAAAAAAAAAATAAATAATAAATAAAAAAATTGTGTACATATATCAGCATATCATATTCATGTATACATATCTATACTCCCGTGCCGGCAATGCGATACCTCTGTTTTATTCACAGGTCATCGCATCGCGGGTACGGGAGTATATAACCCTGGGATATTTACAAACATCCTAAAGGTCACCGTGAGCCGTAACACAACAATTCAGTGTTATGGGCTCGATTCATTAATTCCGCAATGTTAGTATTACTACATTGCAGTTTAAATGATTCGAGTGTGTAATCCGTAGAGCCATGGGTTATCTGATTCATAAAACGAATCAGATGATACCTGATACAGTGCACGTTCATATGGAGACATATGAAACAGCTGTATGGGGGGATCACCTTCTCGGTTTGACTTCACAGTCTAGCCGGGGGAGTGTATCCCCTGGCTAGTCTGGGAAATCCCAAGCCGATGGGGGTGAATTTCCTCCTACGGGAGAAATACCTCGGAAGTACTTCATGGACAATCACAAACATCCATGTAGCGCGATCAGGAATCAAACATTATTATAATAATATTTCAGGGTGTTAACTACCCGTCTCTCAGATGAGGGATGAAGTGGAACGGGAGTATAACCCCCCTCCCAGGGGTAATTCACGGGAGCAACAACATACGATGGCCATCACGGCTTACTCAGTATACTCCCGTTCCTACTTTTAAACATCCTGAAATATTATATTCGTACCCTGTTGTTTCGATTCGAAGCAAACACATTTTCCTAAAATTCTCACAGTTTACATCGTTTTTTTTCAAAATCGGTTTTTCAATGAGGTCATTCAAAATGGAAGTCATACAAATCGAGGCATAACCGTAAGACCTTTGCTGGTAAACGTATACCACCAACCAACTCACCAGGGGCTAAACCCTCTACCGAGAATACCACCAGCTACACACGCTTTGCAACATTTACAGATCGTGACTTTCATCCCCCCGACAGGTAGACCACAACTAGAACTACATATCAAGGCGCCGTTCATAATACGTTCGTGAGCCACGTTCTGCCTGTCAGTTTGTATCACTGCATACATATTCAAATCCTTCTTCTTCTTCTTCTTCTTCTTCGTCTTCTTCTTCTTCCTCGTGTTCTTACGAGTTTTCGTCGTCGTCTTCGTCTTGCTATTATTATTATTATTACTGTTATTCTTCACTGTATTCTTCTTATTCTT
>JABSQW010000633.1 GCA_013215605.1 Myxococcales bacterium | reverse complement strand
GGCGAGATTTCCCATCGGACTACGCGCCGCATTGACCGCCATTGATGGTGTCGCAGTTGCCTACAAAGACGCAGAAGTAGCCAACCCGAGTCCGACCGAGTCATTCAATGTCAGCGTGGCACCCGGCACAGCACCAATCCTGGGCCAGGAGTTGGACGGAATTCTCGACGATCTGCCCGCCCACTACAACTTCAATAACAGTCTGATCGGCGCTACGCCGTTGCATCTCGATGGGTTCACGGGAGACGGCGTCGTTGTCGCTGTCATTGATTCGGGAACGGCCAACAATGAGTTGGTCGTACCTGCCATAGCAGGCGATGTAATCGGTGGAGAGAACCTCGTACCGGGTGCTGGCGAGCCGAGCGCCACCAGCACATTGAACGATGCCCACGGTACCTGGGTCGCTACGCAGATTTCGGCGGACATCGGATTTCTGTTCAATAGCAGCGGAAAGTTTGCGCAATCGCTTCTGGAGCATGCTCCCGACAGCATCATTCCCGAATTCGTTCCGGGCCAATCACTTGTGCCAATGGTCGGTGTGGCGCCCGACGCAAGCATCTATGCGATAAAAGTCTTTTCCGCGGCCGGCGGCGGCGCGCCGGTGTCGCGCGTCATCGCTGCGATGGATCGCGCCATTACATTGCGGCGCAATTTCGACAGCGGTATGCCGTCGGTACCGGTTTCCGGGGACGGCTCCGAAGAAGATCCGTTCGTGTACGAGTCGCTCGATATCCAGGTGGTCAACATGAGCCTTGGCGGAGCGACGTTATTCGCCGGGCACGACCTGAAGGACCGTCTGACCCAGCAGATGCTGGAGGTCGGCATCACCCTGGTCTCTTCGGCGGGAAACGGAGGTCATGCCGCCATGACAGGCAGGAGTTCCGGTACCGGTATCGGTACTTTGACCGCCGGCGCTGCGAGCACCGCAGCGCACGAGCGAATTCTTCGTGACCTGCAGTTTGGACTCGGGACCGGCAGTTTGTATCGCCCGACCGACCACATCCAGATGGCCACCTTCAGCTCGCGCGGCCCCTCAGCGGATGGCCGCATCAGCACGAACGCGGTCGCCAACGGCCTTGCGAATTTCGCACAGAGCGCAAACGGTGGCTTGTTCGTGTTATCGGGTACTTCGTTTTCCGCACCGCAAATGGCCGGCGCCGCAGCGCTGCTTCGCGACGCAGTACCAGGTGCCAGCGCGGTGCAGATACGCAACGCCCTGGAAGACTACGCCAACCCGAACTTGTTGGGCGATGGCTCGGCACCGATTGACCAGGGACGTGGAGTGATCGACATTCCAGCCGCGTTGGCTGCCCTGGAGGCCGGCAAGGTTCGCAAAGACCTGGATTTCGGTCGGGCGAGCAAGTCGGTACGCAAGAACATCAAGTCGCTGGGCTTGAAGGTGATCCGTATCAAAGACGATCCCTATAGGAAGCACCTATCCAATTTTCTGCCGGGACAGGTCGAACATGTCTTCCTGCGCAGTCACAAGAACACGGACAGTTTTACGATTTCGTTCACCAACATTCAGCCGGAACTTCCGCTGGCGGAGCAAAACCTGTTTTTTGG
>JABSQW010000632.1 GCA_013215605.1 Myxococcales bacterium | reverse complement strand
TCTTCACCAGGAACACGTTTCCAATGCCGCTGGCGCGGAGGACGAGATCGTCGATCGCCGTCACCGCTACGGGGAGCTTCATCAGGTCGCCCGCGCGCTCGGAGAGGTCTGCGGGAACCTCTGTGTCGGCTCGGGCAGGGGTTCTCGTTCCCCCCGAGAGCGCGAGAACTGCGGCGACAGCGAGGAGGATTCTGGGGATCGGTGACATCGGATTCTCCTGGGCGTTACGGCGCCGCGGCAAGGCAAGCCGAGAAAGTCGGAGCCACGTTCGCGGCAGACTACACGGAACGCTTGGATAGTTTCCGTTTCACAGCGGGCGCGGAGTAGGATCGGGTCGACGCGCGACGCACCCGTGAAGCGCGCCTCGGGGAGGGGCGAGATGGACCTTCGAATCAGTGGACGCCGCGCCGCGGTGGCTGGAGCCAGCAAGGGCCTCGGATTCGAGACCGCGAAGGCGCTCGTCGAGGAGGGCGCGCAGGTCGCGATCTGCGGGCGTGACGCCACCCGGATTCAGGAAGCGGCCAAACGCATCGGCTCCGGGGTGACGCCCCTCGTGGCCGACGTGCGGGATCCCGCGGGTGCGCGGCGGTTCGTCGCGGAGGCGCGCGATGCCCTTGGCGGAATCGACATTCTCGTCGCGAACACCGGCGGCCCGCCGATGGGCGACGCCGTCGACGTCGACTTCACACGCATGCAGGAGTCGCTCGATCTCTCCCTGCTGTCGATGATGGCGCTGTGTACGGAGGTCGTTCCTCCGATGCAGGAGGCCGGCTGGGGGCGCATTCTCGGGATCACGTCGGTGGGGGTGCGCGAGCCGCTTGCCCGCATGGTGTACTCGAATACGGCGCGGGCCGGGCTCACGGCATTCCTGAAGACCCTCGCGCGCGAGGTGGCGGGTGACGGCGTCACCGTGAACTCTCTGCTTCCGGGTCCGCACGACACCGAACGGCTGCGCGGGCTGATGGGCGACAATCTCGACGCGATCGGCGCCTCCGTGCCCGCGAAGCGGGTGGGAACGGCCGAGGAGTTCGGGCGCGTCGCCGCGTTCCTGTGCTCGGAGTGGGCCGCCTACCTGACCGGCACCGCGATTCCGATCGCCGGTGGGTCGCAGACGTCGATCTGACCGCGAGAGTGAAGGGGAGGACGCGGATTGGAATTCGAGTGGAGTGAAGAGGATCGGAGCTATCGCGCCGAGCTGCGCGCTTTCATTGAGGAGTCGCTCCCCGACGACTGGGAGGAGATCTCGAAGGGCGGCCCGGGCTCCGACGCGCAGGCAAAGTTTTCCCGCGAGTTCTGCGCGAAGATGGCCGAGCGTGGCTGGCTGACCCAGCACTGGCCCGTGGAGCTCGGGGGACAGGGGGCGAGTCCCTGGCGGCACGCCATCGTGGGCGAAGAGATGTGGACCGTGGGCGAGCCCCGCGGTCAGCAGTACATGAGTGTCAACTGGGTGGGCCCGACGATCCTCGAATTCGGAACCGAGGAGCAGAAGGACGTCCACGTCAGTCGCATCGTCCGCGGTGACTCGCTCTGGTGCCAGGGGTTCTCGGAGCCGGAAGCCGGGTCGGATCTCGCGGCTCTGCGCACGCTGGCCATCCGCGACGGCGACGACTACGTGGTGAACGGCTCGAAGATCTGGACGTCGTACGTCGAGTACGCCGACTTCTGCTTCCTGCTGGTCCGCACCGATCCCGAGTCCAAGGGGCGACACGGCATCACGGTGCTGTTGTGTCCCGTCGACCTTCCGGGCATCGAGCTGCGCGAGATTCCCGCCGTGATCGGAGACCGCTACTTCCACGAGGTCTTCTTCGACGACGTGCGAGTTCCCGTTTCCTGCCGACTCGGAGAGGAGGGTGGCGGTTGGCCCATCGTGACGTTCTCGCTGGCATTCGAGCGGGTCGGCGCGGCCCGCTACGCGCGCGCGTCGTTCACCCTGGACGCCATCGCGGAAGAGGCGAAGCGCCTGGGGCGACTGTCGGATCCCGTCGTACAGGAGAAGCTCGGCCGCGCGCGCAGCCGGGTCGAGGCCGCGCGCCTGCTCAACTACCGCATCATCGACCTCCGAGTCCACGGCAGTCCTCCCACGGCCGACACGAATCTCGCGCGGGTGGCGGGCACCCAGGCCGAGAGCGCGGTCTCGGAGCTCGCGCTCGAGATCTTCGGCAGCGAGGCTCTCGCCTATGGGCACTTCGCGGAGGTCTACTTCCGACTCGCGATGTGGTCGGGCGTGGCCACGGGAACGACGGAGGTCAACCTCAACCTCGTGGCAAGCCGCATGCTCGGTCTGCCCCGGGAGTAGCGCGTGGACTTCGAGCTCGACGACGACCAGCAGGCGATCATGGAGGCGGTGGGCTCGCTCCTTGCGCAGCGCGCGGGTGCGGCGCGCGCGGTGGAGCTCGGCCGCGAGGGCAAGTACGACGGTGAGCTCGAGGCGGCGCTCGACGAAGCGGGATTCCTCGACGTGGCCCTCGCCGACGAAACGGGAATGCTGGAAGCCGTGCTCGTGACCGAGGCCGTCGCGGCGGCCGCTGGTGTGGCGGCGGTAGGCGAGGCGTCGATCGTGGCGCCGGGTCTGCTCGGGGAGCGACCGGCTGGTGCCGTCGCGGTGGTGTGCGCCGGCGCGGGTGAGCTCGTGCGCTTTGCCGCGCACGCCCGCACGCTGCTCGTCGATCGCGGCGACACAGCCAGTCGGGTCGATCTCTCGCCTGTCGCGAACGAAAGCGTGCGCTCCAACTTCATGGTGCCGGTGGCGCGTGTCGACGTCGACTCGTTGGAAGGCGAGAGTCTCGGGACCGGTTCCGGCGCGACCCTGCGTCGCTACTGGCGGCTCGCGATCGCCGCCGAGTGCGCGGGCCTCATGTCGGCCGCCCTCGACCTCACCGTTGCCTACACGAAGGAACGTCGACAGTTCGGTCGCGCGATCGGCTCGTTCCAGGCCCTGCAGCACAGACTCGCGTACTGCAAGGTGGCTGTGGAGGCGACCCGCTGGCTCACCTACGAAGCGGCGGCGTCCGATGCCGACGCCGAGAAGACCGCGCTGGCCGCCGCCTACGCGGCGGACGCCGCTCAGCAGCTGTTCGTCGAGACCCATCAGATCACCGGCGCAATGGGATACACGCGCGAACACGATCTCCACGTGTTCTCGATGCGACTGCGCCCGCTGATGCTCGCGCTCGGAGGTGCGTCGGCCCACGCGCGCGCGGCGACGGGAGCCCGTTGGCTGGACGGGGCGGGCTAGGGAGTCGAGCCCCGAGAGAGCGACACGTCGATGCGCCCTAGGCGTAGCGCGGTCGCGGATTCAGCATCTCCGCCTGCAAGCAGCGGCCGAAGCGTCCCTCGACGTCGTAGAGTGCGACGTCCGACACACCGATCCCGGCCCGGTCGGCCAGCAGCAGCGAGCGCAAGCCCAGCCACTCACCAACGGGGAGGCGTTCCCAGTAGAGGGTCGAGTCGGCGTTGATCATCGGTTGCAGCGGGCGCGCTTCGGGCTCGAGGAGGTGGCGGAGCCGCGTGGACATCCCGAAGCTGATGTCCGAGAGGGCAGCGAAGCGCTGCAGGGACGTCGCGGGGATGCCCGCGACGATGTCGAGGGGCGTCGCGAGCCACGCGTAGCCTCCGTGGTCGTCACTTCCCACACAGGCCCGAACGCTCAGGTGAAAACCGTGCGGCAGGTGTTTCGAGAACTCCTCGGGCACGAACTTCGCGGGGTCGAGACCACCGGGATCCGGTGGCCGTTGCTCAGCGGTCTTCCAACCGGGAGACGCACCCGGGGTGGACCGCATCAGGAGTGCCGTGGCGCGGCACATCACGTCGGTCTCGTCGGGCAGCCGCAGGTTCATTTCGAGTCCCGCGATGCGGTAACCGCGCCGGACGTAGCGGGTCTCCAGCGCGAGGGGCGCGATGGGAACCGTGCGAAAGAGCTCCGTGGTGAGGCGCACCAGCTGGAGGTCGTTCTCGGAGGCGGCCGTCTCGGCGGTCTGCGCGAACAACCCGGCGATCGGTCCCCCGTGCTGGAAGTCCGCCGACCACGGCCCCCCCGCCCACTTGCCGGGGATGAACAGGTCGCCATCTCGTTCGTAGATCTCGTCGGCCATCGCGCGCCGACGGTAGCAGGAGAGGACCCGGAATCTCTTACTCGGATCCCTCCCTGGATCTGGGATAGGATGCAAGCGTGGACGGGCCGAAGCGCATCCCCCCGCTGATCACGCCGGAGAACGAGTACTTCTGGACGAGCGGTGCAGACGGCAAGCTGCGCTTCCGCCGCTGCCGGGATTGCGGTTGGTTCATCCACCCACCGGCGCCGTACTGCGCGGAGTGTCTCGGCAAGAACCTCGAGGTCGAGGTGGTCTCGGGGCGCGCAACCGTGGCGGCGGTGACGATCAACCACCAGCCGTGGTTGCCCGGTTTCCCGCCCCCCTATGTGATCGCCATCGTCGAGATCGAAGAGGCTCCGTACGTGCGACTCACCACGAACGTCGTCCACTGCGATCCCGAGGACGTCGAGATCGGCATGCCCGTGCAGGTGGTATTCGAGCAGTGCGGCGACACCTGGTTGCCGCTGTTCGA
>JABSQW010000631.1 GCA_013215605.1 Myxococcales bacterium | reverse complement strand
GGTACGGGGCAACCGAGGGTGTCGGCGATCGCGCGGAAGAGTTCCGCTTCCTCGAGCGTGACCTCGTGGTCCGCCGTGATCAATTGGGCGCAGGCGGAGAGGAATCTGCGCTTGAGCGGAGGCGTGAGTCCCGATAGTGCCTCGAGCGCCGCATCGAGCCCCGGCAGGTCGACCTGGTCGAGGGAAAGCAGCCGGAGCCCGGATAGCTGTAGAGCCTCCGCGACCTCGCCGAAAGCCTGCTCGGCCGCTGCGTCGGCGTTCGAACTCGCCGCCACCAGGGTCGAGAATACCTGCTCGCAGGGATCGGCCAGACGCTTGAAGCCGCGGTACCGGTGCCGGCTCCGCGTCACACCCTCGAAGTGCGGACGCAAGTGGGTGAGGAGGATTCGCTGGAGGGTCCACTCGAAGACGCTGATGTGATCGTCGGCCTTCACCAGTTCCGAAACCACGTGGGTGAAGCGACGATATTGATCGGATGACAATTCGCGCAGCGCCGGCAGCGCCAGGTCGATCAGCGGCAGCCTGACTCCGGCCTCGAGCCGGCTGACCTCGGGCAAAAGACCCTGCATCAGCTTCCACACATCGGGCTCGGCCGAGGACGGCAAGAGTTCGAGTTGGCGAGCGCGCGCGTCGGGTTCGGCGTTCACCAGCAGTGCATAGATGACGGCCCGGGCCCCGTAGGGTTCGTGGGCCGCATCGATCACGGCCCGGGGCAGACCGGCAATCAGGGCATTTGCATGCTGCAGGTGGTTCTGTGTGACGCTCCCGATCTGGGCCACGGCGTGGTCGGCCGGCTCCGGCGAAAAACCCATGGCGAGTCCGGACGCGGCTCCCGCGCTGCTCACAGGCGCCGAACGTCGGGTCTCACCGTCCGCCTGCCAGGATGAATCGAGGCGCGCGATACGCTCCTCGAGGGGCGGGTGCGTGGCGAAGAGGGAATTGAGTCCGGACGAGACGGCCTGGCCAAAGAACATGTGGCTCGACTCGGGAGCGTGGGGATTCATCATCTCGGAGCCCGACTCGAATCCGCCGATCTTCTTGAGCGCGCCGGCTATGCCCGAAGGATTGCGGGTGAACTGGACCGCCGAGGCGTCGGCGAGGAACTCGCGCTGGCGACTCACCGAGGCCTTGATGAGATTGCCCACGATGGTGCCGATGAAACCCACGATCATCATGACACCGCCGATGACGAGCAGCACCTGGGTCGAATTGTCCCGGCTGTCCCGTCGGCGCAACACGCTGCCGTAGAGAGAGGAACGGAGCAGGACGTTGCCGATCAGACCGACCACCAGGATCCCGAAGAGCACGCCCATGAGCCGGATGTTGAGACGCATGTCTCCGTTCAGGATGTGGCTGAACTCGTGGCCAACCACCCCCTGCAGCTCGTCGCGGCTGAGTTGCTCCACACATCCTCGGGTGACGGCGACCACCGCATCACTGGGCGTGAACCCTGCCGCGAAGGCGTTGATGCCCGGCTCATCCTGCATCATGTAGACAGGCGGAGTCGGAGTTCCCGAGGCAATCGACATCTCCTCGACCACGTTCAGAACGCGACGCTCCAGCGGGTCCGTGCTGTTGGCGTGGATCAGCGTCGCGCCCAGACTCTCGGCCACCGCCTTTCCGCCCCCCACGAGCGAGGAGATGCGGTAGAGGCTTGCGCCCCCCACCACCAGCGCGGTCGCCCCCGCGATCTGGAGCATCAGCAGCGGGTCCATCCAACGGATGTTCCAGACCGCTGCCCCGGTGTAGGGATCTTTCCCGTAGCCCACCAGGATGGCGGCGGCCAGGTAGAGCGTGGCCGTCATGCCGATCACGGCCAATACGAAGAGAAGGACGAGGCGCTTGGTGTTCCGGCGCGCGCTGTCCTGGAGTTCGAAGAAATCCGAGGCCATCTGCTTTAAGACCCGCTCGTGATCCGGATCAGAACTCGACCTTCGGCGGCTCGGCGATGGCCTCGCTGTCGAACTCGAGTAGGCCCGCGTCCTGGCTGTGGCCGAACATGCCCGCGAAGGTCACGGGCGGAAAGCCCTGCTTGTACGTGTTGTATTCTGTGACCGCGTCGTTGAAGGCCTGTCGAGAAAATGAGACCTTGTTTTCCGTCGACGTCAGCTCCTCGGTGAGCTGTTGCATGTTCTGGCTGGCCTTGAGATCGGGATAGGCCTCGGAAAGAGCGAGCAGTCGGCCCATGGCTCCGGACAATGCACGCTCGGCGCCACCGAGGTTCTTCATGGCCTCGGGATCCCCGGGATTTCCCGACGCCTGCTCGAGCCCACCCACGGCCTGGTTGCGGGCCTGGATGACCGCCTCGAGGGTCTCCCTCTCGTGCGCCATGTAGCCCTTCACGGTCTCCACCAGGTTCGGGATCAGATCGTGGCGTCGCTTCAGCTGAACCTCGATTTGGGCAAAGCCATTCTGATAGCGATTGCGCAGTGTGACCAGGCGATTGAAGATGCCGATCACATACATGAAGCCGAAGATCACGATCCCGGCCAGGACAATGAGAACGATCACCGAAGTCGACATGTCGCCTCCTCCCTGAGGTCCCTTACGAAAATTGTACCTCTTCGGACGAAACGATTCGCACGAGGGCACCAAGGGAGCGCTCGGGGACAGTAGCCCAGCGAGTCCGGTTCAGCATCTTGTTAGTCCGATTTCCGCGTAAACCGACCACGTCGCTCCAAAACCCAAGCCATGGAGCAAAGCATTGAAGACGAGCAGGACTACCGCCAACCAGACCTGTGCAGCCTGGGCCAGACTCGGTGGGTAGACGACGGCGTCAGGAAGATGAGAGGTTCAAGCTGCGTTTTCGCAAGGTCCGGTCAGTGGACATTCTGTCAACTAGCAACCGGTGACCCAGTACGGGCAGCCTCAGCCGCGGCGCCGTCGGCGCAGCCCCACCGCGCGGGCCGCTCCAACGAGAGCCAGGAGGCCTCCGAGCAGCCCGAGCGAAACTGGCGCCAGTGCCGGCAGACCGGCGGAGGGTTCGGGGAAGGTGGCGATCCAAGCCTCGTAATAGCCGTTTGGATTCGTGCCGGTACCGACGATCACCCGGCCGTCGGCAGAGATTCCGGTCGCATTCTCGAGCCACCAGCCGGTGAGATCGAGGCCCAGGCCAGTGAGGATCTGGTCGAGCTCTCGCATGCCATGGGTCGAATCCCAGACGAACGCTTCGATCCCCGATTCAGAGGTGGCCAAGCCCACCACGAGGGAGCCGTCGCTGGAGGTCTCCGTGGCTTGGCTCCAGAATCTCTGGTTCACCGGCCCTCCCGGGAGGTCTCCCAAGCCCACCATGCCGCCACTCGCGGTCCAGCGGAATGCTTCCTGGCCGAAGCCGGGGCTGCCCGTACCCACGATGACGGAGCCATCGGCGGAGACATCCTTGGCGCCGCTCGAGAACAGCCCACCGAGGAGGTCTCCCAGGCCAATCATGACTCCGGCGTAGCAGCAGAAGTAGGCCTCGTGACCCGAGGCGGATTCGCTGGCGCCGACGATCAAGCCGCTGGAGGAGATCGCACTGGCTGTACTCTGGAAGCTCCCGCCCGGTAGGTCTCCCAAGCCCACCATGCCACTCCCGGCGGTCCAGCGAAACGCATCG
>JABSQW010000630.1 GCA_013215605.1 Myxococcales bacterium | reverse complement strand
GCCACCGCTGGTCGATCTGATCGGCGAGGACGTGCTGATCTGGGCCTCCGACTTCCCCCACTTCGACGGCCACTTTCCGGGCGCCGTCAGCGAAGCCGTCGAGGGAATGAAGGCATTGCCCGAACGAGTGCAGCGCAAGGTGCTCGGCGAGAACGCAACGCGCCTGTTCAAGATCCCGCTCGAGCCCCGCGTACGCAACGCGGCGATCGCGTAGCGCCGGCCGACGGGCAGGAGGGCCAAATGAGAAATCGGAGCTCGGGACGTATCGCGCTGACCCTGGCGTGCTTCATACTCGCGTTCGGTGCATGCGCCCCAAAGAACCACAGGCCCGGGCTGTGGCTGTCGGGTGACGTGATCGAGATGCCGGTCAGCGACTGGAGCTTCAGCGCGGAGTATCGCGAGATCTTCGTCGAAACGCGGACCTGGTACGGCATCCCCCACTCCGTGACGACGGTGTGCGCGAGTCACGAGGGCAAGCTCTACGTCCCTTCCGTGTATTCCGAGGGCGGTGCCTTCCCGGACGCGCGTTTCTGGAACCGCAACGTCGCGCGTGACCCGCACGTGCGTGTACAGCTGGGTGAGGAAATCTACGCGCGGCGCGCGGTGCTCGTTAGCGAGGCCGTCGAGCGCGCTGGCGTGCTCGAAGCGTTCGCGACGAAGTATCCGTTCTGGCGCGACATGCTCGGGAAGCCCGAGGCGGAGCGCCCGACCCTGGTTCTGCTGCGGATGGACCCACAGTAAGTCGCTCTGATCCCGTCCGGTGCCCCGCGCCGACGTGGGTGACGCCGCCTTTCGCGTCCAACCGGAGCCTGGGCGGGGAGGGTCCGCTCACTCCCGGCGGGCGAGGCCGACGGCGAAGAGCAGGCCGAGCAGGAGAGCCAAGCCGGCTGTTCCCAGGGCGGGGATGGCGGCCACTGTGCGCTCGATGCGAATGTCGTCGTAAAAGGCAACGCGCAGATCTATGGACAGCGTGAGCCAGTTCCACTTGTAGAGGCCGAACTTGGAGTTTGGACCCGCGTCGTCGTTGAAGGCGTTGGGGCCGGCGTAGAGGGCGACCTGCTCGCCGTCCTTGAGCACTCGAATGTTGCCCACGCCGGGAGATCTCCAGTCCCACGTCACCTCGAAACGCCAGTCGACCCATTGACCGAGGTCCGCCGATGCATCGGTCGGAGGCAGTATCGTGACGAGGTGCACGCTATTCGGGTCGTCGGTACTCAGTTCCGAGTCGTCCCAATGCACCACGACGTTCCAGGCGGGAACGCCGGTGCCCGAACCCGGCGTATCTTCGATGTACGTCATGCGGAGCGCCATCGGGGGCGACCGAAAGGGTTCGAGATCCACGCCGTTTTCGTCCTCGTCGGGCTTGCCGTGCCACTGGGCCACGATCTCCGCGGCGTCGGGCTGCCAGTCCGATGGCAGATAGATGCTGAAGGTGTACACGTGCGGAACCCCGTAGTCCGCCCGGTAGGCAATCTCGCCGGTATCGAAGCGCGCAATCAATTCGCTGCGGCTCTTTCCTCTCGGGTCGAGATCGGCGGCTTCCAACTTGATCCGCAGGGCATACTCGCCGCTGCCAACGGGTCCGCTGCCGCTGGCGGCGACGAGGGTGGCGCCGTTGACCGCGTCGTATACCTGGGGAGTCCAGCGATCCATGCTGATGCCCCCGCTCTCGAAGCCGTCCTCGAGGATGACTTCCGCGGCGGCCATGCCCGGGACAAGTCCCAGCAGAAGGAGCGAAGACCGGAGCGAACCCATCTCGTCTGGATAGCAAAGCCAGTCCAGCACGTCGCAAAGCGTGGAATCCTGGGCAATCTTGGTAGCGGGGACGGGATTCGAACCCGCTACCTCCGGGTCATGAGCCCGCCCCCAATGCGCACCTTCGAGAGTGAAACAACAGATCCCCGCGCTCTACGAGAGTTGGCTCGAGCCGCGCCGCCTTCGGCTGGCCCTGAGCGGGACGCCTCTCAGGTCCCCTGCGAGACAGACGCCAGGTCGCGCCGCATGCTCTCGAGGCGCGTGTCGGTCTCCGCGTCGTAGAAGTACAGGTACAACACGGCCATCGCGTCCTGATCGACGCCGGTGGGGTTCTCGTAGACGCTCACTATCTCGTACTCGTGATCGAGGTAGACGGGGATCCCCGTCGGGCTGGCGAAGGACTCGATGTGAGCGAGTCCGATTCCGTGGTCGGGCGGGTGCGCAGCCGCGCGGAAGAGCGTTTCGTCGGTCGTCAGGTCGCGCAGCTCGACGGACTCGGCGAAGGGGTGGAGGTGGGCGTTGATGAAGTGCAGCGTGGTGTCGAAGGGCAGATTCATGATCCGGGTGATCAGGGTGTGCCGCACTTCGCGACCGGGTGGCACCACCCAGTGCTGAGTGAAGACGCGGCCCTGGGGATCGGTCCAGTACTTGGTGCCCTTCGGCGCGTTGGGCGCGACGATTCCCACGGCGCACGATGAGCCGGCCTGCTCGTGGCTGGGCTCCTTGGAGAGCCCGTAGTAGCCGTTGGGCCCCTGGAGCAGGGCCATCCCCGGCGTCGCCACCGGGTAGAGCGGCCTGAGCCGGCCGGGGGCGTCAGCGTCGCGCATGAACTCGACGGTGATGCGGTGTCGGACCGAGAGGTCGGCGTCCTCGCGGTTGTGGTTCAGCACCATCGTCTGCACCTCGAGGGGCTCGTCGGAGAGCACGGGAATCCCGAAGCCCTCCGGAAACACGATCTCGAGCGCGCCCTGCGACGCCGTGAACATCCGGCCGAAGTTGACGAAGCGGGTGAGGCCGAAGCGCTCGCGGTGTACCTCGGCGTCGAAGTTCAGGTTGTTGTGGCACATGAACTCGCGCAGCGAGTCTTCCGAGCGACCGTCGGTGTCTACCACTTCGGTCCGATACGCCGTGATCCACAGGATCTCCGGCGGGCCCGGCTGGAGCGTGAACGTCGTGAGCGCGCTCGGCCCCTCCATCGACTTGTACTTCCGGTCGATGTGGAGCAGTGGTGAGACGCCGACCTGCGTGGCGACCTCGAAGCCTCCGGACCGCTCCGCGACGACATCATCGCCCGCGCCGCAGGCCATGAGAAGGAGCGAGAGCGCACCCGTGACGAAGAGCATGCGCATGCGGAGCAGCATGGGCAGAATCACGATGGACGTCAACACGGGCGAGTAGGGGTCCGCAGTGGGGCTCAGGGCAGGGCGGCGAACTCCGCGAGGCTCTCTGCGATGTGCAGTGTCTCCCCCGGAGCACACCGAGCCTGGCGTGCGTCCGGGCGAACGACGCGCCACCCACGAGCGCCAGCGTGCCCGGCTCGGGAACGATTTGGCCCCGGATCTCCCCGCCCGGCCTCATCCCAACATCGGCAGGTGTCACGTTGTCGAGCAGCCTCTGGGCCGACGAGCAGCTGCCAGCTGCGGGGACCGGTCGGTGCGAGTCCCGAAAGGCCGCGGAGACTTTCCGGAATCAATCGCCCCGGCCGGGACCGCTGAGCGCAGGAGCCTCTCCGTGGTGCTCGAGAATTTCGACCTGGTAGCCGTCGGGGTCACGGACGAACGCGGCGGTAACGGGCCAGTCTTTGAGCAGCACCGGCGGCGAGATCGATTCGATGCCCGCGTCCATGCAACGCTGATACAAGCCCTTGCAATCGTCGGTATCCAAGTACAGCTTCCAGAAGCCGTCGCCGTGGTCGATCGGGCCCTCCCGGTCGTGGTGCCGGGCGAGCTGGATCCGGTTGCCATTCTCGCCCCCGAGTACCACCTCGGTGAATCCGGGGGTTTCGATTCGATGGGTAATCTCGAGCCCGAGCACCGTCTCGTAGAAGTGCACGGACTTTTCGAGATCGGTGACGTTGATGCAGTATTGATCGATGCTCGTCTTCATGGGTCTGCCGTCCTTTTTGATGAGAAGTTCGTCACGCGTCTCCCCGCCCGGCCCGGAATGGGGATCTCGGCTCCGAGCGGCTACACGGGCTCCCCGCCCGGTTCGTAGGCGTTCAATGTGCCTTTCCCCGGCGTGAAGAACAGCATCGAGGTGGGCGCATGGGGTCTTGCAGTATGCCACGTGCCCTTCGGCACGATCACATACTCGCCAGGTGTGCTGACCCGGATCACTTCTTCACCGCCGTCCAGCGAGAGCACCATGTCGGTATCGCCACTCAGCAGGTACACGAGTTCATCACCCTTGGGATGAAACTCCCACGTGGGCCAGGCTTCATCAAACGAGGATTTCTGGATCAGTACGTGGCTTTCGAAATCAGGAAAATCTTCGTCCAGCTCCATATAGAAGTTGTCCGAAACATCCTTCAGCGAGATGAGCATATCCGGCTTCAGGATTGCCCGGACTTTCTCGATGTGGTGACTGCCTGACATGACGTTGATCTCCATTGCCGAAAAGTGGGTCTGCTCTTCAGATCAACGCGATACGCGTTGACATCCGAAGGCTCTAGCCTGCGGCGGGATCGAGCGGAGACTTTCCACGGACGAAGATCGAGGCGGCGACGTGAGAGTGTTTCTCACTCGGCGGCTTCTCCCTCGCGGATCAGGCCATCGACACGCCGCTGTCTTCCTTGATGCGCCTCCAGCGCAGGGGCGAGAGCAGCTGCGCCCACCAGGTCATGGGGAACGCGTCGAGGTTCGCGATCCCGATGTCCTCGGGCGGCTTGCGGTCGGAGGGCAGGAAGCGCGTCCCGAACACGATGTCCCAGAGGATGATGTTCTGCCCGTAGTTCGTGTTGCTCTCGCGGACGAGGCGCGAGTGATGCCAGCGGTGCAACTCCGCCATGCTGAAGATCCAATTGAGCGGCCCGCAGCGGATCTGCATGTTCGCGTGCTGGCAGATCCCGTGAACGCTCGAGGCGACGATCCAGAGCGTGAATACCGGCGCGGGTGCGCCCAGCGCGACGAGGGGGACGATGAAGCCGAGATTGAGCAGCGCGGTGTCGAGGAAGTGGAACCGCAGGGCGTTCAGCCAGTAGAGCCGTGGCGCGCTGTGGTGGGTGGCGTGGATCCGCCAGAGCCAATCCCACTCGTGCTCGAGCCGGTGTATCCAGTAGTGGCCGAATTCGATCACCACGACGGCGAGAACGAGTTGGGCGGCGAGCGGCCACGCTGTGGGCCAGAGCGGAGAGCCGAACCAGGCCGACAGGAGACTCCCGATGAAGGCCCCGATGGCCGCGGTCACCACACCGAAGAGAGCGCCCGTGGTGAGGCCCGTACCGCCCCAAGCCGCGTCGGTGGCAATGTCTCCGT
>JABSQW010000629.1 GCA_013215605.1 Myxococcales bacterium | reverse complement strand
GCTGTGTGATCCCGGACCTCCCGTGGATCGCGCAGCGCGCGATCACCACGCTCCTCCCGCAGATCGATCCGTACGAGATGCGCTTCTACGCCGTCGCCCAGGCTTCGCTTGCCGTGTCCCTCGTGGCGTGCGCGGGGTTTGCGCTCTTGTCACGCCGGCCCCGCCACGTGTTCCTCCTGTTGTCGGTGAACGCGGTGCTGCACCTCCTGCTCGACGCGCTGCAGACGAAGTGGGCGAACGGGGTACACCTGTTCGCCCCGTTTTCGTGGACGATCTGGAACGCCGGGTGGTTCTGGCCCGAGAGCCCATGGACGTGGATCCTGACGGCACTCGGGCTCGGGGCGTTCGCGTGGTTGTGGCGCGAGCGGCCGCCCGTGCAGGTCGCGCCCGCCCCGGCGATTCGACGCCAGCGGGCGCTCGCCGTTGTGGCCCTCGGAGTCGTGTACATGGCGGCTCCGCTGATTCTCCGCGCCGGCCCGGAAGAGGCCGACAGCCACTTCGCGCGCACGCTGCGCGACCGCGCGGTGCGGGTGGGTCGGGCGGTGGAGTTCGACCGCGAGGGCCTCGTCGTGACCGACGCGGGTACGTTCGTCAAGACCTTGAGCGGCGAGCGCATCGCACTGGTTGGCGCTCCGGTGTCGGGCCAGCCGATTTCGATTCGCGGTGTGTTCTCCGCTCGCGACCAGATCCGCGTCTCGGACTGGCACGACCATTCGAGCTGGCCGCGCTCGGCCGTGAGCTACCTCGGACTGGCACTGACGCTCGCGTGCTGGCTGCGCTTCTGGATCTCCGCCTGGCGAACCGTGCGCGGGGGAGTCGGTCGCTAGGACGCGCCGGCTCCAGACGCCCGCAGCCGCTCGAGGAGCGGCGCCTTCGCATCGAGCACGTTGCGCCGCAGCCAGCCGTCGTTGCGCTTGCCCTCGTGGAAGTCCGTCACGAGCCACTGCGAGGCGCGTTCGAGCCAGTAGAGTGCGACGTAGGCCGACCAGTCCTCGAGCGGGATGCCGAGGCGGCCGCAGTACTGCGCGGCCAGAGCGTCCTCGAAGGGCGCGAGCCGGCGCGGGGCGAGGCGTTTGTCGAGGGTGGCGCCGAAGTGCCAGAACGCGCGCCGCTTGTGCTGGAACGCGAGCAGCTGCAAGAGATCGAGGAGCGGCCAGCCGCGTTCGGCCGACGCGTCCCAGTCGAGCACGCCCGTCAGGTGACCTGCGCGATCGACGAGAAGGTTGCCGGGCCAGAAATCCCCGTGTGTCCGCACGAGGGGCACGACCCGGTCGCCGAAAACGGACCACAGTGCGGCGCAGAGGTCGGTGAGCTGAAAGGACGCTTCGAGTCGCCTCGCGTCGCGCTCGATGACGTCGATCTGGGGCTTCAAGAACTGCTCGAAGAGGTCGCGCGAAATCGTGGTGTCACACTGGGATTCGGCGTGGAGATCGAGGAGGAAGGCGACCGCTTCGGTCGCGGCGGTCCGCTTCCACGCGGCTCCCCATCCCCCGGGCCTCGGCCACCACGGAACACGCGTCGCGGGAGCCCCCGCGCACACGTTCTCGACCTGGAATTCCTGGCCCGCCGCGGACCCGCGCTCGAGCACGTGCGGCACGAATTTCGCGACGACGGTGTCGACGTCGAGCGACGCGAGATTCGTGGCGTGCTCCTGCATTCGGGCGGCGGCCACGTCGATCAGCGGGAACTTCGCGATGCGACGGCCCGCGTCTGCGCCGAACAAGAGAGCGTTCCAGGCGACCTTGACGAAGAGGCCGGTGGCGTCGGAGCGGTCGGCGTCTCGGGCCCACCAGGCGTCGAGGCGGGACGTCGTGTTTCCGGCTACGCGCAGGCGCACGCCGTCGTGAAGGCGCGACAGCGGCAGGCGTGACAAGAGACGGCTCACGATGAGCTCCGCCTGGCGCGCCCTCCCGAGCTGGATCGACGCGAACGGCCAGCGGCGCGGGTTCCACGACGAAGTCGCGAAGTACTCGCGGCCCGACGCCGGGCGGATCCACGTGGTCGTTCGATCGCTCGGTGTGCTGTTCCACTCGCCCGGTGTCTCGACCACAGCGCGAAACCCGCGAGCTCCCAGGCAGCCGGACCAGCGCTCGGCTGCGTCTTCGCGCCCCACCAGCCCTCCGATCGACGCATCGCGAAACGGGGGGTGCGCGGGGTCGGCGCACACGAGCAGCGGCGCGGGGGCGAGCGCGTCGTCCCAGCCCTCGCGGGTCGCGCGCAGCGCGGCGAGTTCTCGCGAGAGCGCGATCGACTTCGCGCCGGCTCCGGGAACCGGCGCCACGACGAGCCGACCGAGGTCGATCGCGTCGAGCACCACCACCGGCGCGTCGGCGTCCTCCCCTGCCAGGAGGTGGATGGGAAACCCGTCGAGGAGTCCGCCCGGGCGCATGGCTCAGCGCGCTTCCGACCAGCTCGGGAAGAGCTGCTTGAGGACCGCTTCCACGTTCTCGTCGAGGGGCTTGAGCGCGTCGAGGGCGAGAACGCCTTTCGATCCCGACAGCACCGAGAGTGACTGCATCTGGTCCGTCGTCCGCTCGGGCGAGATCTCGCGCTTGCGCGCGGCGATGACCTCGGCGTCGCCGGACAGAAGCGCCGTCACCGTGGGACGCGGCGTGAGCGCCACGAGCAGGGCGCGCGGGATCGGGCTCTCGCAGATCCACACCTCCTGGACGAGCACGTCGAAGAAGTAGCGGTCGCACAGGACCAGGCCGCCCCGATGGAGCGCGGGCCGGATCTGCAGCACGTAGCGGGCGAACAGGTCGGCGAAGTAGTGGAGCACGGAGAAGTTGTGCGTCCACGACATGGGCCCTTCGGGCTCGTGGCTGTACTCGGGCTCCGGGACCGCAGAGGCGGCAGCTGCCGCAGCCGTCGCGTCGGGGGACTTCCTCGCTGCCAGCGTTCGCTGCAGCCAGCCGAGGAGTTTCTTGGTCGGCAGGACGAAGTCGCGCCAGCCCATGTACTGGTCGCGGATCGGGTGATAGATCTCGTCGAGCACGCTGCCGAGCTGCGCGAGGAGCGTGCTCTTCCCGGCGCCATCGGGTCCCGCTGTCGCGATCAGCACGCCCGGCGGCTGCAGGACTGCCCTCACCCGCCGCGCGGCGACGCTCGCGTGATGCGCGGCGAATCGCAGGAGGCCCAGAGGGCGCCGTGTGATCAAGGCGCGGATCAGGTCGCTGCGCAGCGCGAGCAGCGAGGCGTCATCCCCGCTCGCAGACACCTCGCGGAGGCGTGCGACGATCCCCGCGCCCGCGCAGCGCTCGAGCGGCTCGAACGCGACGTCGCCGAGCTGCTGGCAGGCGCGTTCGAGCACCGCTCGGTAACCGGGCTTCACCTGGTTCTTGTCGAGGATCGCGTGGCACAGCACGTGTGCGGCCTCGTCGGCGGGGTGGGCGACCCAGCTGCCCGCTCGCTCGCGCGCCCGCGACAAGACGCCGATCGCGTTCTGGTAGTGGAGCCCCGACCAGGCCAGCTGGGTCACGAGGTCGATCTCGACCACCGCGGCAGCCCTGCCCTCGCGCGTCGCGGACCGCAGCTCTTCGGCGCTCGTGATGAACACGAGTAGGTGACCGTCGCGCTCGACGCGGCGGACGACGAAATGACCCGGCAGCGCGTCGTCGAGGGCGGCCTCGGCGCGTGCCCGCTGACCCGGGCGCACGAGGATGTCGACGTCTCCATCGATTTCGTCGGGCAGGCGCTCGAAGTTTCGGGTGATGCAGTAGCGCACGCCCCGTCGATCGAGCTCGCGGAAATACGCGGCGAGGAACGCTGCGTGCACCGAGGGCCGCAGCGAAGCGGCTGCCGGCTGGGGTTGGCTCGCCATCGTGCTCTCCATGACGTCTGATTCCCTGCCGCAGCTCACGACGGCAGCGCCGACGCGCCGTTCCCAGCCATCCGCACCCGCAGCCACTGCACGGCGTACATGAGCTCGCTCCTGCGCACATCGCGGAAGCCGAACAGCACCGCGACGTACACGATCACTGCCCCCGGCACGATGAGCAGCAGGGGGAGCGTTCCCATGAAGGCCACGGGAGCTGCGAAGCACGCCGTTGCCAGTACGGCGGGTACGAGACGCGAGCCGATTTCCGGGGTGCCGATTCGCGAACGCAGCTTTGCAAGGAGAAGCCCCACGAGCAGGATCTCCGCGAGCGACACCGCCACTACCGCACCCATGACGCCCATCAGGGGGATGCACGCGAGGTTCAGCAGGACGTTCGCAGTGGCTGCGATCCACTGACACTTCACGCGCTCGAGCTGACCGTCGCACGCCATCAGGAAGAAGCTCAGCAGGTTCTTCGCGCCCGTGACGACGACGAGCAACGCGAGGCCCTGCAGGACAGCCACGGTTTCCGCGAAGCCGTTGCCGAAGATCAGCGGGACGAGCCTGGGGGCGAGCACTGCCACGCCCGCGCCCGCCGGAACGCCGAGCAGGACGAACAGGCGAGATGCGTCGCGGTAGAGCGACTGCAACCGACCGGGTGAGTCCGCAAAGAGCTTCGACGCCGCTGGAAAGATCGCCACGCCTGCGTAGTAGGTGAGGAAGGACAGCAGGAACACCACGCGGAACGCGGCGGTGTAGACACCCACAGCGGCCTCGGTCAGGATCAGGCCGATCAGGAACACGTCGACTCGCGACTGCAGCTGGAAGAGCACTCCCGAGAGGCCGTACGGGAGCGCGCGTTTCGCCGTGTCGATCAGCGCCGCCGGCGAGACTCGCAGGCGCGGCGCGCCGAATTGCCGCACCGCGAGGGCGAACGCAACGAGCACCTCGATCGAGGCGACGGCCGGGAGGACACTGACGGCCAGCACGAGCCCGCCGCCCGACAGCGCGATGCCGACGCCCGCGATCGCAGTGACCGAGCGCAGCGCGAACTCGAGGCCCGCAGCGACGCCCATCCGCTCCTTCGCGACGAAGAACGATGCCATCCCGTACGTGAGCCGGTAGGCGAACTGGTAGAACCCGAGGAGCAGGACGATCGTGCGTCCCTGCTCCGAGATCGGGAGCCAACCGGCGACGAGCCAGAGCAACACCAGGCCCAGGACCGAATAGAGACCGCGCAAGATCAGCGAGATGCCGAAGGCCTCGGCGAGGGAGCCGTCTTCGCGACTCGCTTCTTTGATGGTCAGGTTGTAGAGCCCGAAATCGGCGAACAGAGCGAAGAAGCCGGTGACCGCCATGGCGAACGAGTACTGGCCGATGCCGTCCTGCCCGAAGATCCGCGACAGCACGACGAACAGCACGAAGGTGAATACGTCGCTCGCGAGCTTCACCACGGTCAGCGTGCTGAAGTTCTTGAGGATCCGAGATCCCCCGTCCTTCGCGGTGCGCGCCGACTCGTGCCCCGGTTCTGCCCAGGCTTCGGGCTCGGAGCGAGCGCTCATTTCGGCCCGCGAAATCGACGTAGTGAGCCGCCGATCCGTTCGAGCGCAATTTCAAGGAGCGAAGTGCGCTCGCGTCCAGGGAGTCGGCACTGGTACTCCTCGGAAATCCGCTGAATGCGGCGCGGCAGCGCGTGGGCGCCGTCGTCGTCGCGCGGCAAGGCGATGCCGTAGTGGACGGCCCGGTAGCCCGCCCGGCCGGCGAGGCGGTCGCTGGTGGCCGAGCCCTGGAACCAGGGATAGCAGAAATGTGTCACCGTCTTACCCGGGAGACGCTCCTCGAGGAGTCGCTTCGACTCGGAGAGTTCCCACAGAATCGTCTTCTCCATCTCGGCGTCGGACTCGAAGCGGCCGGGTTGCCGTCCCGCCGACCCGCTCCAGAGTCTGCCGAGCTCGCTCCTCCAGCCCGAACGCTCGAAGAAGCGATCGCCGCCGGCCTCCTCGACGTGGCGCGCGAGTGCGTTCACGGGCTCGGCGTTCTCGACGAAGCGTGGAATCGCCGCCATCCGAGACGCGCTCTCGAAGATCGGAGCCCCCCTCGGAAGTGCGCGCAGAGGCGCGCGTGGATCGTCGCCGGCGGGGAGCGGGATGTTGACGTTTCCGTACGTCTCGACCGGAAAGCCCGGGAAGAAGAAGTCGATGACGCGGCTCGATGTGGGGACGCGTGAGTGGGTCATCGAGTGCGACTGGATGTCGACCCGGCCGCTCGCGTGCATCGCTTCGAGCTCCCGCCAGGTGCACAGGGGCTGCGCGCGGCCGCGGGCTTCGAGATCGGCGGCGCTGGCCCGGCCCTCCCAGACATCCTCGAGGTTCGGGTAGACGCTGTCGTCCTCGGGCACGAGGCCGGCGATCACGAAGAGGGTCGCGCGCACGTCGTAGCGTTCGAGCAGCGGGAATACGAAGGTGTAGAAGGTCCAGGTGCCGTCATCGAAGGTCAGCGCGACGTCCTTCGCGCCGCGGACCGAGGAGCCCGCGCGCTCGTCGAGGCCCTCGCAGTCGAGGGTCGCGTAGCCCTCTTCGGCGAGTCGACGCAGCTGTGCTTCGAAGCGCTCCGGGTCGATGTCGTGGTAGCAGAACACGGCGGGCTGACCGCCGAGGCTGGAGCTGCCGGTGACGAACGCCGGCATGCGCCCGAGGGCGAAGGCCAGGAATTCGTCGGCGTTCTTCTGAACGATGCGCTCGAGGCTCGCGGTGAAACTGTTCTTCATGCTTCGCATCCGGGCGGACTGCGCTCGGGTGTTTTCTCCGGGCGCGCATCGGGGGAAGACCTGCGGGCCGCGTCGCTTCGCGGGAGTGCGGATCTCTTCTTTTTCGACCGGGGTGGCCGCCCTCTTGAGGCGCATCGGGGTCCGGCGGGCCCGTCCGCTTCACTGCGGAGCCCGGACGGACGATCCAGCCACGGGTCGGCTCGATTGCACGCCGCCTCCCCTCCCCGCGCCCTCCCACGCCCTTCTGCCGATTGGAGATCCAGGTTGCCCATCAACGTCCTTCACGTGCTCGACAAGCTGACCGTCGGCGAGGCGCACCTGCACGGCGTAACCCGTCTCTGTGCCTGGTGGATTCCCGCATTCGACACTTCGGAGTTCCGGGTGGTGGCGGCGAGCCTGCGCGGCCGCGACGCCGCGGGCGAATACCTCGAGAGCTGCGGAGTGGAGATGCGCTACCTGGGACGCAGCAGCTTCGACCCGCGCGCCGTGCCGGCCCTGATCGATCTCGCCCGTGCGGAGGACATCGAGGTCCTCCACCTGCACGGCTACGGCGCGACGAACTTCGGGCGTCTCTGCTCGGCCCGGCTCGGCATCCCCTGCATCGTCCACGAGCACATCGTCGACGAGCACATGCCCGCGGTGCAGAAGCTCGCGGACCGCCTGCTGTCGCGAGCAGCGACCCGCGGCATCGCGATCTCGAAAGCCACGAAGGACTTCATGGCCGGCGCCCGCGCCGTGCCACGGGAGCGCATCGAGGTGATCTACAACGGGATCCCCCTCGATGCCTACCGCGACGATGCAGCGTCAGCGTCCGAATGGAAACGCGGCGCCGGCATCCCCGAACATCACCGGTGCGTCACCATCGTGGGCCGTCTGAACGAGATCAAGGGCCACCGCTACTTCCTCGAGGCTGCGGCGACGCTGGCCCACGGTATCGACGACGTGAGCTTCGTAGTGCTCGGCGACGGCGAGCTCATGGAGCCCCTGAAGGCCCGGGCGGCCGAGCTCGGCATCGCGGAGCGCGTCTTCTTTCTCGGACACCGGGACGACGTCCCCGACATCCTCCGCGACAGCGAGATCTCGGTGGTCGCGTCGCTCTCCGAGGGCGGGCCCCTCGTACTCTTCGAAGCGATGGCCGCCCGCTGCGCGACGCTGATCACCGACACCTGCGGACTCGCCGAGCTGATCAAAGAGGGAGAGAACGGTTTCGTGATCCCACCCCGCGACGCCGCGGCCATCGCAGCGCGCGTCGAGCTGCTGCTCGAGGATTCGCAGCTCGCAAAGCAGGTGGGCGAGTGCGCTCGCCAGGACGCCTTCAGCTACGACGTCGAGAGCACGGTGGAGAAGTTCCAGGAGATCTACCGGAGGCTCGTGGCTCGATAGCTTCCCGTCTCCCCTCGCGACTGTTCCCGACGGCGGTGGAATCCGACGCTTCGCCTCCCCAAGCCGTTCGGTCGGGCCGGACGAAGTGGGTCCGCTCCTGACGATCAGCCCGGGTGATCGACTACCCTGGGAGCGGACCCACCGGCTCGCCGCAGCCCTACGGGGCGAACGAGATGGTGATCATCTGTCGTTTCGACCCGGAACTCGTGGTCGCGGCGATGGCGATCAGCTCGTCCAGGAAGTTCTGCTTCGTGCTCTGCACGTTGTTGAGCGAGCCGCTGATCAGCGTCTTCCTCGAGCCGAACTGCAGGTCGTCGATGCTCGCGATGCGGTACTTGATGGAGCCGCCGCTCTCCGTGCGCGTGTACATCACGATGACCTGTCGATTCATCTCGTTGAGGGCGATGATCGGCCTCGTACCCGATGTATCGACGGGGTAGATGTCGTCCCAGCTTCCACTCACGCGGCGCACGAGCAGACCGATCTTCGGCTGGCTGCTCGACCCGTAGGACGTCTTGATGGCGAAGT